>CAYLMT010000008.1:0-29928 GCA_964384855.1 uncultured Salinivenus sp. | reverse complement strand
CGCCCGACGCCACGATGACGCTGAATGGTGTGTTAGGCGGTCTGGTCGGCATTACGGCGGGCTGCGCGGCCCTAACTCCGCCGTACGCGATCCTCACCGGGGCCGTGGCGGGTCTCGTGGTGGTCTACGGCACCCGCGCACTGGAGTGGTACGTCGACGATCCGGTCGGGGCCATCGCCGTGCACGGGTTGGCGGGGGCCTGGGGCACGATCGCCGCGGGCCTGTTCAACTCTGCCGGCTTCAGCCTGTCGCAGGTCGGTGTGCAGTTCGTCGGCGTGGTGGCGGCATTCCTGTGGACCTTCCCCGTCAGCTACCTCGTCTTCTCGATCGTCGACGCTACGATCGGCATTCGCCTCAATGGGAAGAAAGAGACGGTCGGCCTCGATCGTATGGAGCACGACGTCGAGGCGTATCCGGAGTTCACGACGGATGGGGACCGTCGAGCCGCCGCGGCCGAGACGGACGAGTTCGTCTCCCCGTAGGAAGGTGGTCTTTCGGTGATGAAGGACCTCTCAAATCTTGTACCTGGAGGAGACCGAGTGGGGTTTTCCTTCAGGGGGAGGGGACGGATACTTCACATCAGGGGGACGCTTCGGCCCCCGATGATCGAAACGCGCGACGGCCGCAGGGGTGGGTTCGGTGGGAGCCTGGTCCCTGCGGCTGTTCGTGTTTAGGGGGGTCAGAGACCGTCAGTATCCGTAAATTGAGAGGTCCTCCCGTCGCATGTGGGTGTTGAGGACAATGGCCAGTAGGGCCGTGTTGGCGAGCATGGCCGAGCCGCCGTAGGAGAGAAATGGCAGGGGGAGCCCGATCACGGGGAGCATGCCGGTGACCATGCCGATGTTAATGAAGATGTGGATCAGGTAGACACCCACGGCGCCCGCGGCCACAATGCTGCCGAACGGGTGCTTAACGTCTGCCCCCAGCTTGATGAGCCGTAGGAGCAAGGCGGCCAGGAGGCCCAGTACGAGGAGCGATCCCACGAGGCCAAACTCTTCGGCGACGACGCTGAAGATAAAGTCCGTCGTCTGCTCTGGCACGTAGGCGCCCTGGGTCTGCGGCCCCTGCATGAAGCCTGTTCCCCAAAGCCCTCCGGAATAGAGGGCGGCCTTCGACTGCACGAGGTGAAAGCCGACGCCCTGCCGAAATTGCTCGGCCTCCGGGTTCGTGAACGACAGCAGGCGCTCGACCTGATAGGGCTGGAGGATCTCGCGGAGCACGAACGAGATGATGGCCGTCACGCCGGCGGTAAAGGTGGCGGCTAGGGCAGCGATGGAGCGGCGGCCCGAGTACACCCAGAGTCCACCCGTGAACAGAACGGCAAACGCGAGGGCGGCCGGGATGGAGACGAGAGCGAGGTAGCCCGCGATGGCGGGTGAGACCATGAGCAGGAGCACAGAGAGGGAGAGCCCGCTCCAGAAGAGCATAATCGGCACGAGGCCGAAGAAGACGAGGGCGGTGCCCAGGTCGTTCTGCAGGATGACGAGGACGGCCGGCACGACGATGAGGGCCGCGGCCTTTAGGGCAAAACTCAGGTCCCGTCCGGTTCGGATGTGGCGCTCCGAAAGCAACTGCGCCACGGCGAGGACCGTGCCCACCTTGGCGAGCTCCGACACCTGCAGACGCAGCGGGCCGAGGGGGAGCCACGCCCGGGTGCCGTGGACCTCCACCCCCAGCACCAGAGACAACACGAGGAGGACGAGCGTCGCGGCATAAATCGGGTAGGCCGCGTACCGCAAGAAACGGACAGGAAACAGGAGAGTCGCCCCTATGCCCACGGCTGACACCCCGATCCATAGAAACTGCCGGGAGAAGCTATTCTGGACGCCCTCGCCCACGTACGCGGCCGCCGAGCCGTGGGTGGTGCTATAGAGGGCCACGAGGCTCACGGCCACGAGGCCGCTCCATAGAAGCAGCGTCCAGGGATCTGGTTTCCAGGTCGGGTTTTTCATGGACGATCACTCGGCGACGAGGCGTCGGGGCGGGACGAGTCGGGAGCAGGGGCCGCGGGTTGCGCTGTGGCCTGCACGGCAGGGGTCGTCTGTGGTGGAGACGTGGGGGGTGGTCCTTCCTCCGGGCCGCTGCGCACCTCCTCGAGCAGGCGTCGTTTCCAATAGCGCCGCTCCCACGTGTCTGCGATCGAGCCCGTCAGGTATTTTTCGGCCATCAGGCTCGCGATGGGGGCCGCGGCGGTGGCCCCGTAGCCCGCATTCTCAACGGTCACGGCGAGGGCGATCTCAGGGTCGTCGTGCGGCGCGAACATGATGAACAGCGAGTGGTCCTCGCCGTGCGGGTTTTGGGCCGTGCCCGTCTTGCCGGCGCTGGGGATGCCCGGAATCTGGACCCACTGGCCGGTGCCGTCGGTCATGACGCGGTGCATTCCCTCCTGGACGGTCTCGAAGTGTCTCGGATCGACCGGGATTGGGTCCGGGGGCGGCAACTCTGCGCGTTGGACCGTGCCCGTTTCGGGGTGGACGGCCTTACGAACGAGGTGGGGTGTGGGGAGGCGACCACCGTTGCCGAGGGCCGCCGCGTACCGCGCGAGTTGGAGGGGCGTCACGGACATGTCGCCTTGCCCAATGCCGAGGTTGATGGTGTAGCCCTCCGTCCAGCGGCCGTACATGCGGTCGAAGTAGGAGGAGTCGGGGATCAGCCCCGGCTCCTGTCGAAATCCTTCGAGTGGCACCTCCTGGCCGAACCCAAATTTCAGGGCCCAGTCGCGCCAGGTGGCCAGACCCATCTCCTCCATTACCTGATAGAAAAAGGTGTTGCACGACACCTCCAGGGCCTTTGCCACCGTGATCCGTCCCTCGTCCTGCCCATTGTGGTTTTTGAATGCCCGTCGTCCGATCTGGTAGCTCGACGGACAGTCCAGCCGCTCCGAGTCGGTGAGCATTCCGGTTTCGAGGGCGACGAGGGACATGAACGGCTTCCAGGTAGATCCGGGGGGATAGCCGCTCTGCGTGGCGCGGTTGTAGAGCGGGTCGCTCGGGTCCGAGCGGAGGCTGTCCCACGCCGACGTGCTCACGGATCGGGCAAACAGGGACGGGTCAAAGTCCGGCGTGCTGACGAGCGAAAGGATGCCCCCGGTCTCGGGGTCGAGGGCGACGGCCGCCCCGCGCTTGCCCACGAAGAGCGATTCGGCGAGGGCTTGCACCTCATGGTCGAGGGTGAGGTGGAGGTCGTGACCGCTCACCGGGGGAATGTCCATGGCGCCGTTCTGGTATTGTCGGACCTCCGTCCCGTGTACGTTGACGAGTACCATTTCACGACCCCGGTCGCCCCGCAGCATCGATTCGTAGGCGTGCTCCAGCCCCGTGCGGCCGATGCGATCCCCGGCCCGGTAGTCGGCGGGCATGCGGGACAAGGTCTGGTCGTCAATCTCGTGGACGTAGCCAAGGGCGTGCGCCGCCCGGGCGGCCGTATGGTAGCGCCGCCTCAGCTCCACGTCGTACGACACGCCCGGAAGTTCGTAGAGGTGCTCCTGCACGTGACTAAACGTATCGAAGGAGACCTCACGGAACGACGGAGTGGGGCGGAAGGCATTTCGCTGGCGTGCCTCGTTTAATCGGCGACGCACCGTCGAATCGGCCACCCCCAGCAGGTCCGCCAGTAGCGGGGCCTTTGACGCGTCAAAGTATCGGGGCGTGATCAGGATCGTGTAGGTGGGCCGGTTGTCGACCAGGAGTGTGCTGTCCCGAGCGTACATCGCTCCCCGTGCAGCCTCGACTGATTGCTCCCGCACGGCGCTCCCTGGGGGCGTGCCGTCGTCGGACGCCCCGTTGAGGCCCTGGAGCTGCACCAGACGGAGCCCAAGGAGGAGGAAAAGGAAAACGACGACCCCGGCATAGATCCGAACGCGGGTGCGATATTCGTCCATACGAGCGCGGTCGGGTCGGCGGGTGTGTGCAGAAGAATGACAGTGGGTATGGCCGCGCCGCCTTTCGCAACCGTCGCTCAAACGGCGAGGGTCACGAGATGGGTCCTGCGCCGACGGGAGCAGAAACGAACTCGTTTCCACCGTGGCGGGCCCCCAGCCCCGTTAGAAAGGGTTCTTTCCGAAAACAGCTGTTACAAACACTCTGCTCCTGGAGGGCATGGCCCAGATTTTTGGCGGTCGTCCCGGCTGGCAGACTGGGCATTGCCAGGGGGATATGTGTTCTATTGTTAAACGGAGCAAGTTCTGTTCCGAGCGCGCCTGCACGTCGTAGGGCGTAACAATTGAACTCTTTCCGGCTCCAACCGATATACCTAGAGCCTCACTCTGGGTGCAGTTTCCGTTAAGCCTCGCTGATTCCCTGGCCGCCATGCACCGGTTTTTTGCGCGTCTGCTCTTTGCTCTCGTTGCACTTTCGGTCGTGTCGATGATTGGGGGTGTGGGACCGGCGTCGGCCCAGTACTTCGGGCAGAATAAGGTCCAGTACGAGCAGTTTAACTTCCAGACGTTCGAGACGGACCAGTTTGAGATCTACTTTTACCCGGAAGAGCAGCAGGCTGTTGAGGATGCGGCTCGGATGGCGGAGCGATGGTACGATCGCCACTCGCGCACCTTTCTCCGGGAGTTCCAGAAGAAAAAGCCGCTGATCTTCTATGCCAACAGCCCCGACTTTCAGCAGACCAACGCCGTGCGCGGCCAGCTGGGGCAGGGGACCGGCGGCGTGACGGAGAGCATCAAGGAGCGCGTCATCATGCCGCTCACGGGGAGCTACGCGGAGACCGACCACGTGCTCGGCCACGAGCTGGTCCACTCGTTTCAGTACGACATTGCCCTCCGCAAGGACAACGAGGGCTTTTCACTCCGCAACATGCCACTGTGGTTCATTGAGGGGATGGCCGAGTACCTGTCGGTGGGGCGGCAGGACTCACACACGGCCATGTGGATGCGGGACGCGGCCGTACGCGAGGACCTGCCCACGATCCGGCAGCTCACGCGCGACCAGCAGTCCTACTTTCCCTACCGGTACGGCCAGGCCTACATGGCCTACATCGGCGGCAAGTACGGCGACGCCACCGTCACGGACCTCTACAAGATGAGCGGGCGGGTGGGGCTCGATTCGGCCTTCGTGTACACGCTCGGCATTACGGCCGATTCCCTCTCGGAGGAATGGAAGCAAGCCACCCGCGACGCCTTCCTGCCGGGCACCGAGGAGCGAACGCCGGTTGACTCGGTGGGTACGGCGGTGATCGGGGAGCCCGGGGCCGACTACCAGCTCAATATCTCCCCGGCCGTGAGCCCAGACGGACGTTACGTGGCCTTTATCTCACGGCGCAATCTGTTCAATACCAACCTCTTCGTTGCCGATGCGGAGACGGGTGAGATTGTGCAGGAACTGGAGGGCACCCGGTCGAACCCGCACTTCGACGCGCTCCGATTCATCAATTCGGCGGGGGCGTGGTCGCCGGACGGACGGCGGTTTGCGTTTATCACGTTCACGGACGGCCGCAACGAGATCAATACGTTTAACGTTCAGACGGGAGAGATCCGAACCCGAACGGCAGTGGAGGATGTGGGGGCGATCCACAACCTGGCGTGGTCGCCCGACGGGCAGTCCATTGCGTTTTCGGGTCTGGAGGGCGGGCTGAGTGATCTGTACGTCTACCACCTGGAGCAAAAAAGTGTGCGCCAGTTGACCAACGATCGGTACGCGGCCCTGCAGCCGACGTGGTCGCCAGACGGTGAGACCCTCGCATTTACGACGGACCGCGGGCCGAACGGGACGAACTTTGAGACGCTCGAGTACGGCGAGGAGCGCATCGGCCTGATTGACGTCGAGTCCGGTGAGGTTCGCACGATCCGTCCGTTCTCCACGGGCATGCAGCACAATCCACAGTTCAGCCCGGATGGCCGGAGCATCTACTTCATCGCCGACCAGGATGGGTTCAAGGACGTGTACCGCTACGATCTGGACGAGGAGGCGACCTACCGCGTGACGGAGTTACAGACCGGTGTAAGTGGCATTACGGCCCTTTCCCCGGCCCTCTCTGTGGCCCGGCGGAGTGGACGGATGATGTTCTCGGTCTTCTCAAACGGGGGGTATTCCATCGTGGGGCTCCCGGAGGGAAAGACGGAGGGCGAGCGGGTGACGCCGGACGGCGAGGCCAGCACCGCGGCGCTTCTCCCGCCCGTGCAGCCGGCGGGGGAAGGGCTTGTGGGTAGCTATCTCGAAGATCCGCTGACGGGGTTGACAGACCTGGGTCCCTTAGAGCCGAGGAAGGCCAGTGACCGGCTCTATCTCGATCGGATCGTGCCGCCCTCCGTGGGTGCCTCGGTGGGCGGGCCCGTGGGCACGCAGGTGGCCGGAGGGGTCGGCTTTATGTTCAGCGATATGCTCGGGCACCGCAACCTGAGCGTCTTCTTGCAGGCTAATGGGACGATTAAAGACATCGGGGGTGGGGTGTTTTACTCCAACCAGGAGAACCGCTTCGACTACGGTGTCGGAATTTCGCATCAGCCATCGGCCTATGGGCAAGTCGGGATCATCAACACGAATGCGGGACGCCGATATGTGCAGATTGTCCAGCGAATTTTCCAGACCCAGGTGGGCACGCAGACGAGCTATCCGTTCTCCCAGACGAACCGACTTGAACTTGGCCTCGGCGGAACGCGCTACGGCTTTGACGTGACGGCCCGCATGTTCGACCAATTCGGGCGGTCCCAGAAGATCGACTTGGGCACGGAGCGCGACCCCATCTACTTTGGGCGTGCGAGCCTTGCGTACGTGGGGGACTTCTCGAGCTCGGGGTTAACCTCGCCCCTGCAGGGGGGGCGCTATCGCTTCCAGGTGACGCCCCAGTTTGGGTCCCGGAATTACGTGTCGGTACTGGCCGACTACCGGCGGTACTTCTACCGCGAACCGGTGACGTTTGCGGTCCGGGGATTGCACCGCGGAAATTACGGCGCGGGCGAGTTTGAAGGTCAGTTGACCGATACCTTTGTCCGAGAAACGCTCGGCGATCCCTATCAGGTGGGCTTCGTGCGCGGCTACAGCTTCAACTCGATCTTTGAGGAGCCGAAGTGCCAGCGACAGGGCATTTGTGAAATTGGGCGGCTCTACGGCACGCGGATGGCGCTCGGTAGTGCCGAGCTTCGTCTTCCTCTTCTCGGACCGGAAGTGCTGAGCCTTTCGACCTTCGAGTACCTGCCGACCGACCTCGTGCTCTTCGCCGACGCCGGCGTGGCGTGGACGAGTGAGGACCTTCAGGAGCTCTCCTTCTCGTCGAACACGATCGGGCAATCGGATTTCGAGTCTGCCGCCGAGCCCGTGCCGGCCCAGCCGGTGACGAGTGCTGGCGTCTCGGCGCGCGTGAACGTGCTGGGCGCGATCGTCATGGAGGCGTTTTACGCCCGCACCTTTCAGCGCTCCAAGAACTGGGACTTCGGCCTCATCCTGCGGCCTGGGTGGTAGGGAAAGGGGCGATCACACGTCGAGGCGGCCCCTGAAGACGGTCACGGCCTGTCCGCCGAGCGTCACCCGCTCGGCGTCCGGTGTGTTGAGGTGCACGCGGACGGTGCCCCCTCGCCCCGAGACCTGTCGCCCGGTGAGCGCAGTGCGTCCCGCATGGGTGGCCCAATATGGGCCGAGGGCGCAGTGGGCCGAGCCCGTGACGGGATCTTCCGGGACGCCCACCCGAGGGGCGAAGAAACGCGACACGAAGTCGACGTCGTCGCCCTCGGCCGGGGCGGTTACGATGACGCCGCGCGCCTCGGTGAGGGCTTCCAGGTCCGAAAGGGTCGGTTCCAGGGTGCGTACGGCGTCGGAGTCCTGCAGGCGAACGAGATAGTCGCGCCCGCTCCGGCCGACCTCGTCCGGCATGGCCCCGTTGAGGGCGTTGAGAAGCGAGGTCGGCGGATCCGTCGGGACGACCGGATCGGCGGGAAAGTCCATCCAGATCCATCCGTCCTCGCGCCGTGCCGTGAGACGCCCACTCGCCGTCTCAAAGTGAAGAGGTGTTTCGGACGAGACGTGGTCTTCCGCCCAGAGGATGTGCGCGCTGGCGAGCGTCGCGTGACCACAGAGGTCCACCTCGTTGGTGGGAGTAAACCAGCGCAATCGATACGTCTCCTCCGTTTTCGGTTGCAGGAAGGCCGTCTCCGACAGGTTCATCTCGGCGGCCACCTGTTGCATCCAGTCGGACGCTCGGGGATCTCGGAGCAGGCACACGGCGGCAGGATTCCCGGCGAATGGCTTCGTGGCGAACGCATCCACCTGGTAAAGCGGAACGGGCATGACGAGGATGCGGCGGGTGAGCGGAGAACCATGGACGGCGGAGAAACGAAGCGTCCCGAGTACGGGTCCAATGGGAAGAGCGCACGGCGTGCTCTCACCCTCCTCCGCCCGACGACATTGTGCACACATGTACCATTTTCTTCGACCGCTGCTGTTTCGGTTGAGCGCCGAGCGAGCGCACACGACGAGTTTGTGGGCAGCCCAGGTAGCCCAGCGCACCGCCCTGTCCCTCGTGGCTTCCCGACACCAATTTGAGGATGAGCGGCTCAAGCAGCATCTCTGGGGCGAAACCTTTCCCAACCCTGTGGGACTGGCTGCCGGGGCCGACAAGAACGCCCGGGCGGTGCCGTACTGGGAGGCCGTCGGGTTTGGCTTTGTGGAGGTCGGATCCGTGAGCGCCCGGCCAGCCACCGGCAACCCGAAGCCGCGCGCCTTCCGATTGCCGGAGGACCGGGCCCTCGTCAACCGCATGGGCCTGAACAATGACGGAGCTGAGGCGGTCGCGGAGCGGCTGGAGCAGGGTCGCACGGAGCGGTCCCGACCTCTGGGCATCAACCTGGCTAAGACCCACGATCCCGACATTATGGGGGACGCGGCCCTGGAGGACTTCCGGGCGAGCTTCCGGCACCTCGTGGGCCAGGCGGACTACGTGACGCTCAATGTGTCGTGCCCAAACACGCCAGACGGCGGCACCTTCGAGGATCCGGCGGCCCTCGATGAACTGCTCGACGCCATTGCAGCGGAGCAGAAGGCACCGGGATTGGCGGTGCCCGTCCTAATCAAGCTGAGCCCGCCCCTCAGCGACCGGGTCCTGTTCGACACGCGATTGGAAGAAATTCTTGCCGTGGCGATGGCCCACGACGTTGACGGCTTCGTCGCGACGAACACGGCCTCGGACCGACAGGACGTCCAGGCCTCCCCCGAGCGGCTCGCCGAGATTGGGGCGGGAGGACTCAGTGGGCGCCCCCTGGAAGCGCGGTCCACTCGTCTCGTGCAGTACCTCTACCGGGCGACCGACGGCGAAATTCCCATCATCGGCGTCGGTGGGGTGCACGACGCGGAATCGGCCTACGCCAAGATTCGGGCGGGCGCCTCACTGGTGCAGCTCTACACCGCGCTCGTCTACGAAGGTCCCGGGCTCGTCCGGGAGATCAAGGAGGGGCTCGTGGCGCGGCTCAGGGACGACGGATATGCGTCCATCACGAACGTTGTGGGGGCGGACGCGTGATGGGGGCATTCAGAAACAGCCCCTTGGCTTACGGGTAGGGCTGCGTGCTCGCACTCGTCGCACTGGTTTCTTCCCGCCCATGCCCGCGCAGGTCGAGTTCGACACCATTCCGCAGATGTTTCTCCGCCTCTGTGATCGGTATCGGGGGCAGGAGCGGCCTGCGTTGCGATACAAGGTGCTGGACGAGGGTTGGCACGAGATCACCTGGGAGGGCTTCCAGGACCGGACGCAGGCGCTGGCCGGCTACCTGCAGCGGCAGGGTGTGCGCAAGGGGGACCGGGTGGCTCTGCTCTCGGAAAATCGCCCGGAGTGGGCCATCAGTGACCTGGGAACGCAGCTCATCGGGGCCGTGAACGTCTCGATTTACACGTCCCTTCCCCCCTCGAAAGTGGCCTACATCCTCCGTGATTCTGGGGCGAAGGTCTGCATCGTGTCCGTTCCCGTTCAGCGCAAGAAGATCGAGGAGATCGCAGAGGAGTGTCCTGAGCTCGACGAGGTCATCGTGATGAGCGAGACGGCGGACGACTCGCCCGTGCCCATGACCCACTGGGACGAGGCTCTGGCAGCGGGCCGGGACTACTGGCCCGAGCACGAGGACGAACTCACAGGCATTGCGACGGGCATCGCGCCCGAGGACACGAGCGCCCTCATTTACACGAGTGGTACTACCGGCCAACCGAAGGGCGTTGTACTCTCCAACCGCAACTTCTGCTCGAACGTGAAGGGGGCCCTGCAGCGCGTTCCCTTCGGCGAAGAGGATCATCACCTTTCGTTCCTGCCTCTCTCGCACGCGTTCGAGCGCACAGCGGGCCACACGGCCGTGCTCGCCGCGGGGGCCACCATCAGCTACGCGGAGAGCATTGAGGCGGTTAGCCAGAACCTCCTGGAGGTGCAGCCGACGATCATGATCTCGGTGCCGCGCATGTTCGAAAAGGTGTACAACCGCGTGACGAAGCAGGCCAGCGAGGGTGGGGCCATCAAGCAGACGCTCTTCGACTGGGCCGTGCGGGTTGGCGAGCGGTACGCCAAGGCCCAGCAGTCGGACGGCTCGGGGCCGGGCCTACTATTAAAGGCCCAGCGGGCGGTGGCCCATCGGCTCGTCTTTTCGAAGCTGCACGAGAAGCTCGGGGGCAACCTCCGGTTTGCCGTCTCGGGGGGGGCGGCACTGCCCGAAGAGATTGGCACCTTCTTCCAGGCCGCGGGCGTCACCATCATCGAAGGCTACGGCCTCACAGAAACAGCTCCGGTCCTCACAGTCAATCCCATGGACGCCCCCCGCTACGGCACCGTGGGCCACATCCTGCCGGGGGTGACGGTCGCCATTCAGCCGCTGGAAGATGACGAGCTGGCCGGGACGGTCAGTGGCAGCGACTACCCCACGTCTCTCTCCACGCCGGAGGGAGAGATCCTCGTGAAGGGCCCGAACGTGATGAAGGAGTACTGGAACCAGCCCGAAGAGACCCGGGCGGCCTTCGATCCGGACGGCTGGTACCACACCGGTGACGTGGGTCGGTTCGAGGACGGCTACCTCAAGATCACGGACCGGATCAAGCACATGATCGTCACGGAGGGTGGGAAGAACGTGTATCCCGGTCCGATCGAGGAGGCGTTCAAGACCCAAGGGTGGATCGATCAAATCGTCGTGGTGGGGGAAGGGCGTCCGTTCCTCGCGGCCCTGGTGGTGCCCGACTTCGAGTCGCTCCGGATGCGGGCGCGGGACGAGGGAATTGATGAGTCGGCCTACGACGACGCCGAGATGCTGGAAATCGGTGAGGTCCGGACCCTGTTCGAAGACGCCTTCACGGCCTACAATCGGGACGCGGCGGCCCACGAGAAGATTCGCACGTTCCGTCTGCTCGCCGAGCCGTTTACCGTAGAGGAGGGGACGCTCACCCCCACCCTCAAGCTTCGCCGAAGCGTCATCGGCGAGCGTCACGCCGACCTCATTGACGAGATGTACGAAGAGTTCGGGCAGTGACGAATTTCGAATGTCGAATTCGAGGGGGTGAACGTCGAAACCGTTCCGTCATTCAGCACCGCGCGTTCGCAACTCGAAATTCTCAGTTCAAATATGTCGTGTGGATAACCGTTGAACTCCCCTTCAGAGCGCCCTCAGGCGCAGCGCTCGGGGACTCGTTCGCGGATCTCGACTCCGCATCGGCTTTATAACAGGCCTGAACATTTTGCACGGGGCATGGCGCAGTCCGGTAGCGCGCTTCGTTCGGGACGAAGAGGTCGCCGGTTCAAATCCGGCTGCCCCGACCCTCCGAAAGCGGCCTTCACGGTTGGTGGAGGTCGCTTTTGCTTTGTTGAGCTCCCTCGGTCCCCCCACATGGGTTGTTTTTAGGGGGCTTCAAGAATAATTCCGCCCAGAGGGCCGTTTGCAAGGGGCGGATCGTGCGAAGGTCGAGGGAAACTTCCCGGCCCACGAAACACTCTGAGCGGTCCTCGTCTATTCGGGATAGTGCCTACGGCTTCGTTCGTCGGGGGTGTCCCCGGTTTGGTCTCGTTTCTCCACGTTCTATTCACTACGATCCATTCCTATGCTACAACGCTTGTTCAAGTCGTCGTGCGTCGGCCTTTTTGCCCTCGCCTTTGCCGTTAGCGCTCCCGCGTTCGGCCAGATGCCCCAGCAACCGGACACGACCACGCTTTCTGCCTCTGACGTAAGTCAGGAGCAGGTTAAGAAGGCGGCTCGCATCGCCGCGGCCGTGCAGTCCTCCATGCGGGCGCAGCAGATGAAGATGCGGAGACAGATGAAAGAGAAGTACGGCAATCCGCAGGAGATGGACTCCACGCAGAAAGCCAATGCGCGGCGCGAGATGAAGCGCCAGCAGATGAAGATGCGAAAGCAGCAGATGAAGATGATGCAGCAAGAGGCGCAGAAGGAGAACATGGAGCCTCAGATGTTCCGGCGCATCATGCGGTCGGCCCAACAGGACTCCACGCTGAAGAAGCAGATTCAGCAGGCCATGCGGGCAGAAATGAAGAAGCAACAGTCGCAGGGGCAGCAAAACCCGAACTCGCAGAATCAGTAGCGACGCTCGGGGAGTGTCTCGTCGAGAGAGGTGAGCATTCCTGCACATTGTGCCCGAACGGAAGGCGGCCCTTGCCCCTGTGGCAACGGCCGCTTTTCTTATTGGGGAACGAAGTCCCTTCCCGGGACCGACGACTTCTTTGCCTCGCGCGCCTTGATCAAGCGATGCCTACCCCCTTTATGATCGACCGTCGTCGATCCGACGTACACAACCTGTTTGGACGGGTCTGGGCCCTTGTTCTCGGAGCCGTCCTGAGCGTTGTTCTCGCTGGATGTGGGCAGGGCACTTCCTCCTCGGACGCCGTCGCGTGTGATCCGGACGACGACGGACTGACGCTGGCGGACGGCTTCTGTGCAACCGTCGTCGCCGAGGACCTTGGGTCTACGCGGCACCTCACCGTGGCGGAGAATGGAGACGTGTACGCCGCGGTTCGGGACACCGCGGACGATGCCGGCATCGTGGCCCTCCGCGACACCGACGGCGACTATGCGGCCGACCGGACCGAGTACTTTGGGGACGGCAGCGGTACCGGCATTGACCTCCACAATGGCTATCTCTACTTTGGGGCCCCCGCTGCGGTCTGGCGCTACGAGAAGGGAAGCGACGAACTCATCCCGTCCGGGGACAAGGAAGAAATTGTGACGCTTCCGGAGCAAAACTCGCACGCGGCGAAGCCGATCGACTTTGACGGAGAGGGCAACCTGTACGTAAACGTCGGGGCGCCCTCGAATGCTTGTATGGAGGAGTCCCGCACGAAGGGGTCGCCCGGCCAGGATCCGTGTCCGCTACTGGAAGAGCACGGTGGCATCTGGCAGTACGATGCCGACACCACGGGACAGCAGCACACGCCGGACGCCCGATACGCCTCGGGCATTCGCAACGCCGTGGCCCTCACGTGGAATGACGCCGTCGGTAGTCTCTATACAGTGCAGCACGGGCGCGACCAACTCCACCAGTTCTTCCCCAACCTATACACGCAAGAGGAGAGCGCCGAGCTGCCCGCGGAGGAATTCTTCAAGGTCGACGAGGGCGACGACTTCGGGTGGCCGTACTGCTACTACGACTGGCAGCAGGAGCAGAAGGTGCTGATGCCGGAATACGGCGGCGACGGGGAGGAGGTCGGCCGCTGCGAGCAGTTTGAGGATCCGATTCAGGCCTTTCCTGGCCACTGGGCGCCCAACGATGTCCTTTTCTATGGGGATGATCAGTTCCCGGAGGCGTACCAGGGTGGGGCCTTCATTGCGTGGCATGGCTCGTGGAACCGTGCCCCGCTTCCTCAGGCGGGGTTTAAGGTCACGTTCTCGCCCTTCGACGGGGAGAAGCCGTCCGGCGACTACGAGGTGTTCGCCGACGGCTTTGCCGGGGCGGATACGCTCCGGAATCCGGGACAGGCGGCGCATCGCCCGACGGGTTTGGCGGTGGGACCGGACGGGGGGCTCTATGTCTCCGACGACGCAAACGGCACCATCTGGCGGATCGCGTACGAGGGCACAGAAAACTGACCGTACCGGCAGACGCCCGATCACCTACGTTCCTACGCCACGTTCCCTCCCCTGCCGTGAAGTATTTGAGCACCCGCACGCCCGAGCATCGCGTCTCCCTCTCCACGGCGCTCCAGGACGGCCTCGCGCCGGACGGGGGGCTCTACGTGCCCGAACGATTTCCAGATCTCGGTCCTGAGGCGTTCGAGGGGTGCGATACGATCGAGGAGGTCGCGGAGCGGCTTCTGCGACCATTTACGGAAGGGGATGTGCTGGCGGACGTCCTACCAGGAATTTGTAAGGCCACGTTCGACTTTCCGGTGCCACTGCGTGCGATCGGGCGCCAGACGAGTGTATTGGAACTTTTTCACGGCCCCACGGCGGCGTTTAAGGACGTGGGCGCACGCTTCCTGGCCGACAGCCTCGCCGGCCTCAATGAGGATGTTGAGCAGCCCCTCACCATTCTCGTGGCCACCTCCGGCGACACCGGCGCGGCCGTGGCGGCGGCGTTCTGGAAAAAGCCCAACGTCGAGGTCGTCGTTCTCTACCCCAGGGGCAAGGTATCCGACCGGCAGGAAAAGCAGCTCACCGGGTGGAGCGACAACGTACAGACCGTGGCCGTCCGCGGCGTGTTCGACGACTGCCAGGCGCTCGTGAAGGAGGCGTTCCAGGACGAGACGTGGCGGGAGCGCCTGCGGCTCTCCTCCGCCAACAGCATCAACATCGGGCGCTTGCTGCCGCAGATGATCTACTATGCCCACGCCAGCCTCCGGCACTGGCGGGCCCACGGCTCGCGCCCCAATGTGATCGTTCCCGCCGGCAACCTGGGCAACGGTCTCGCCTGCCTCTACGCCCGCGAGTGTGGGCTGCCGATCGGGGACGTCGTTTTCGCGACGAATGAAAATCGGTCCGTCACGCACTACCTGGAGACGGGCGACTACGAGGCCTTCGAGACGCAAGAAACCCTCGCGACGGCAATGGACGTGGGCGATCCCAGCAACATGGAACGTCTGCGTTACCACTGGTCCTCACCTGAGGCGTTGCGTGAGGTGATCACTGCCGAGCGCGTGACCGACGAGCAAATTGAACAGCAGATCCGTCGTGGTCCTGAGGTTTGGGACACGGTGTGGGATCCCCACACGGCGACGGCGGTTGAGGCCCGCGAGCGGCTCGATCCCGACGACCAACAGGAGTGGATGCTGGTGGCGACGGCGCACCCGGCCAAGTTTCCGGAGGTGGTGGAGCCGCTCGTAGGAAGAGAGGTCGACGTGCCGGAGCCGTTAGCCGAGGTGATGGCGCGGTCGCATCCCGTGCCCGAAGTGGCTCCGACACTCCAGGCGCTGGCGGACGTGGTGTTTGAGGATCGCGCGCCCCATCCCATCGAGCGTACGTAGCAGGGCATTCTGCTTCTCGGCGGCTCAGAACAATCGGGTACTCGCACGATGTCTAATCTTCTTTGTATTCCTCCGTGGACGGGAGCCGACACTCGATTTCTGGACTTCCGGCACCTCGCGGGGAGTGTACTAGTGGGAGCCGCCCTCCTCGGGGTCGGGTGCGTCGAGGAACGGGCTCCCCAGGACACCTCTGAGGCGTCCGCGACAAAAGAAGAACACACCCCTGCGCGGAGACTTGCCGTGCAATGCAAGCGGCCGGAGGGAGAAATCGTCACGTTTCGGGCGCTCGCTCGTCCCGATTCGCTCACGCTGCAGGTGCCCGCACAGTTTGGGGGTGGTACGCGTCGACTCTCCTCGGTACGGGCGGCCAGTGGGGCCAAGTACGAGAGCGGTGGCGTCATGGTGTGGAGCAAAGGCAATTCGGCCCTCGTCAAGGTCGACGGCCAGCGCTTCCAAGACTGCACCCTTGCGCCACAGACCGAGAGCCGGGAGGAGCAACGTCCGGGCATGCAGTTTCGAGCCATTGGGCAGGAGCCGGGGTGGCTCGTGGAGGTCACCAGTGACAGCCTCCGCTTTACCTGGGCCTACGGGCAGCACGAGGTGACCGCTCCGCGGCCCGACAGAGAAACGGACGCCGGGCGCATTCTCTACACGGCCGAAACGGATCGGGGCACTGTGCGCGTCGAGGCCAAGCCCCAGCAATGCACGGACCCGATGAATGGACGACTGTTCAGTCACACGGTCACGGTGACGCTCGCCGGCGACACGCATACCGGCTGTGGGCGCCCACTGCCGTAGCTCAGCAGCTGCATCCCGAGCTCGCTGTCCCCTTGGGCTTGCTCCAATCGGGGCATGTGCTTTCTTTGTGCAGTGGGTTTACGGGAGGGGTGTTCGTCGTATACGAGGCCCTCGATGCTCTGTCGGCCGCTCCGTATGTTGATTCCGTCGCCGTACTCGTTCGGTGGCCCGATTCGCTCTTATGCCTGAGTCCTTTTCTGTCGCCGGTCGCCTCGTCGACCTGCACGATCGTGAGATTCAGTCGGCCATCGTGCACGTTCAAGGTGGCGTCATTGATCGCATCGAGCCGACCCCCGACGTGCCGGATCGGTACCTGCTGCCGGGGTTCGTCGACGCGCACGTGCACGTCGAGAGCTCGATGCTGCCGCCGTCGGAGTTTGCCCGGGCGGCGGTGGTGCACGGCACGGTGGGCACCGTCAGCGACCCGCACGAGATTGCCAATGTGCTCGGTGTGGAGGGGGTCGAGTACATGATTGAGGATGGCGCACAGGTGCCCTTTCACTTCGCCTTCGGCGCCCCGTCGTGCGTGCCGGCCACGCCCTTCGAGACGAGCGGGGCGGCGCTGGGGCCGGATGCGGTGTCAGAATTGCTGGACCGCGACGACCTGCCCTACCTCAGCGAGATGATGAACTATCCAGGGGTCCTCGATGGCGACCCGGACGTACTGGCCAAGATTCGGGCTGCGCAGGTGCGCGACAAGCCAATCGACGGCCACGCGCCGGGCGTGCGGGGGGACGAGGTCGCGCAGTACGCCGCGGCGGGCATAGAGACGGACCACGAAAGCTTCGCGATCGAGGAGGCCCGCGAAAAGTTGGAGGCGGGCATGAAGATCGCCATTCGGGAGGGCTCGGCCGCCAAGAATTTCGACGAGTTGATTCCACTGATGGACGAGGTGCCGGAGCGCCTCATGTTTTGCAGCGACGACCGGCATCCGGACGCCCTCATGGAGGGACACATCGACGGGCTCGTCCGCCGCGCCCTGAGTCGCGGCTACGATCGCTTCGACGTGCTTCGGGCCGCCTGTGTCCACCCCGTCGAGCACTACGGGCTGGATGTCGGTCTCCTGCGCGAGGGGGATCCCGCCGATTTCATCGTTGTGGACGACCTGGACGAACTGAATGTGCAGCGGACGTATGTGGGAGGGCAGCTCGTCGCGGAGGACGGGGGGACGAAAATTGAACGGGCCGAGTCGGACATCGTCAATCGCTTTGGTGCCGAGCCGGTCGCCCCGAAGGCATTACACCTGGCGGCAGAGGGCGAGCGGATGCGCGTGATCACTGCCGTTGATAACCAGCTCGTGACGGGGGAGGAGGTCGTGGAGACGCCGATTGAGGACGGACGGGTCGTGGCCGATCCGGGCCGGGATGTACTCAAGCTAGCGGTCGTCAATCGATATACGGAAACGAGCGATCCAGCCGTTGCTTTCGTCCGCGGCTTCCAGCTCGACGGGGGAGCACTTGCCTCGAGTGTCGCCCACGATTCGCACAACGTGGTGGCCGTGGGCACCAGTGACGACGCGCTCGCCCGGGCCGTGAACGCGGTCGTCCAGCAGGAGGGGGGCATCAGTGCCGTGGCGGAGGGGACGCACGTCTTGCCTCTCCCCATTGCAGGCCTCATGAGCGACGAGTCGCACGACGTGGTGGCCCGTCGCTACACGCGCCTCAACAACTACGTGCAGGAGGAGTTGGGTAGTTCGATGGACGCGCCGTTCATGACGCTGTCGTTTCTGGCCCTGCTCGTCATTCCTCAGCTCAAGCTCAGCGACCAGGGATTGTTCGACGGAGACACCTTCGAGTTCGTGGATCTGTTCGTCGATTGACCAAAGGCGGAGGAAGGAATTTCTCTCACGATCAGCAAGTTTCATGTCTAACGCTGACGCCATCGTCGTCGGGTCGGGGCCGAATGGGCTCGGGGCCGCCGTGGTGCTGGCCCGGGCGGGCTGGGACGTACACGTAATCGAACAGGCCGACACAGTGGGCGGAGCGGCGCGGTCGGAAGAGGTCACCCGTCCCGGGTTCGTCCACGACCTCGGCTCCGCCATCCACCCCCTTGCCGTGGCGTCACCGTTGTTCCGGCAATTGCCCTTGGACGAGTACGGCCTGTCGTGGGTGCAGCCGGACCTTCCACTCGCCCATCCGCTGGATGGAGGCCGGGCCGTGGCGATGCACCGGTCTTTGGAGCGGACGGCTCGGGGGCTCGGGCAGGACGCGGGACGGTACCGGTGGCTCAACGGTCCGCTTGCGGATCGGTGGCGAGCAGTTCTCGATGAGGTGCTCCGGCCAGTGCTCCACATGCCCCGAGCCCCACTGCTCCTGGCGCGATTTGGGCTGCGGGCGATCTGGCCCGCGCAGCTTTTGGGAAACGGGCTCTTTCGAACGGAGGAGGCCCGGGCCCTGCTGGCGGGACTGGCCGCACACTCCACCCTGCCGCTGTCGGCGTTTGGATCGTCGGCCTTTGGTCTCGTCCTCGGGATCGCGGGGCACGCGGTGGGCTGGCCGTTTCCAGAGGGGGGCGCCGGGGCCATCACGCAGGCGATGGCGGACTATCTGCGCGACCTGGGCGGTACTATCGAGACGGGCCGACGCGTGCAGAATGTCGACGATCTGCCCGAGTCGCGAACGGTGGTGCTCAACCTGACACCCCGGCAGGTGTTGCGCGTCGCTGGACCCCGGCTGCCCTCCCGATATGAAAGGCAGATGGGGCAGTACCGCTACGGTGCGGCGGCGTTCAAGGTCGACTATGCCCTCAGCGACCCGATCCCGTGGGCCGCGGAGGCGTGTCGACGGGCCGGAACGGTACACGTTGGCGGCACGCTGAACGAGATTGCCGCGTCGGAGCGGGTCGTCTCGGAGGGCCGCGTGCCGGAGCGACCGTACGTGCTGTTGGCCCAGCACAGCCGCTTCGACGAAACCCGGGCCCCCGGCGATCAGCACACGGCGTGGGCCTACTGCCACGTGCCCAACGGATCGACCGAGGACGCGACGGGGCAGATTGAGCGACAGATCGAGCGGTTTGCCCCCGGCTTCCGGGACACGATTCTAGAGCGGCACGTCATGGGCCCACAGGCGCTGGAGGCGTGGAATCCGAACCTGGTGGGCGGGGACATCAACGGGGGTGCTCTGGACCTGGGACAACTCATCGCACGGCCGGCCCTGCGCTGGAGTCCCTACCGCATTCCGGCCCGTACGACCCACGGGGCGCAGCTGTACATGGCCTCTGCGTCGACGCCGCCCGGTGGGGGTGTGCACGGTATGGCGGGGCGGCACGCCGCACAGACGGTACTGGCGGACGCAGGCAACGGCGTATAGAACGATCGGATTCGCCCACGGACCTGCCCCGGGCGATTCCACCGTCTATAGCCGGGGACCCGCCGCGGCAATCTCCGGAGCGGCATCGTCCTCGTATTTCTCGAAGTGGTCATGGAAGAGACCCACGAGGTGCTCCGCCCGCTCGTCGTAGGCCTGGGGATCGTCCCACGTCTCGCGCGGCATTAGAAGGTCGTCGGGGACGTTGGGGCACTCGGTGGGCACGTCTAGGCCAAAGACCGGCTCTGTTTCCTTCGGCGCGTCGAGCAGCGAGCCACCGTGAATGGCGTCGATCATGGCGCGGGTGTACTTGAGTGGCACGCGATGTCCCACGCCGTACGGCCCGCCGGTAATGCCGGTGTTCACGAGCCACGCTTCGGCGTCGTGCCGACGAATCTTCTCGGCCAGCATCTCGGCGTACGTGCTGGGATGCCACACGAGAAACGCAGCCCCAAAACAGGCGCTAAACGTGGCCTGCGGCTCGTCGACGCCCATCTCGGTGCCAGCCACCTTTGCCGTGTAGCCGCTGATGAAGTGGTACATGGCCTGCTCGGGGGTGAGCTTGCTTACCGGCGGCATGACGCCAAAAGCATCGTAGGTGAGAAAGATGATGTTGTCGGGGTGGCCGCCCATCCCCGGAATCTTGGCGTTGTCGATGTAGTCGAGTGGATAGGACGCCCGGGTGTTCTGGGTGATGGAGGTGTCGTCGTAGTCCACCTCGCGGGTTTCCTCGTCGTAGACCACATTTTCGAGCACGGTGCCGTACCGGATGGCATTGTAAATTTCCGGCTCGTCCTCCTCGGACAGCCCGACGGCCTTCGCGTAGCAGCCCCCTTCAATGTTGAAGACGCCGTCGTCGCTCCAGCAGTGCTCGTCGTCACCAATGAGTTTGCGGTCCGGATCGGCGGACAAGGTCGTCTTGCCGGTGCCGCTGAGGCCAAAGAAGAGCGACACGTCTCCCTCGTCCCCTTCGTTCGCCGAGCAGTGCATCGAGAGCACGCCCCGCTCGGGCATCAGGTAGTGCATGACGGTGAAGATGCCCTTCTTCATCTCTCCGGCGTACTCGGTGCCGAGGATGACCATCTCGGCCTTCTCGAATGAGAGGTCGACGCTCGTCTTCGAGCTCATGTGCTTCGTCTGCCGGTTGGCCGGAAATTCTCCCGCGTTGTAAATCACGAAGTCCGGCTCCCCAAAATTCGCCAGCTCCTTCGTCGAGGGACGGATCAGCATGTTGTGCATGAACAGCGCGTGGTAGGGACGGGAGCAAAGGATGCGCACCTTGAGTCGGTGCTCCGGGTCCCAGCCGGCAAAGCCGTCGACCACGTAAATCCGCTGGCGGGTGTTGAGGTAGTCTTGCGCCCGCTCCTTGTTAATCTCGAACGTATGATCGTCGATCTCCATGTTGATCGGCCCCCACCAAATGTCGTCCGCGCTCTCAGGGTGGCGCACGATGCGCTTGTCGGCGGGGCTACGGCCGGTCTTTTTTCCGGAGCGGATGGTGAGAGCGCCGCTGTGGGCAATGGCGGCACTGGCGTCGTAGCGAATGGCCTCCTCGTAAAGCTGGGCCGGATCGGCGTTGCGGAAGGTCGTGTCAGGGTGGATGCCGTAGTGGGACAGATCGATACTGGACATGACCACTGGGGAAATGGATGCGTTGGAGGTGAGCGGGGAATTTTCAAGGTATAAAAGGGCACCCTTGAATGTATAGCCGACCGGCCGGATCGAAGTGGGACGCCGTCCTGTATTCGGTGTCGGGTGTGGCCCGCAGCGAGGCTGTGATCCCAGCGGAGTCTTGGAAATGGCTCTCGAACTCTCGTCGCCATTTTATCTCAAGAAGATTCTTGTATGCTCACCCACGAACGTCGTCTCTGGACGGACGGCTACGAGCGCGTGGCCGGCCTCGACGAGGCCGGGCGGGGCTGCCTGGCCGGGCCGGTCGTCGCTGCTGCTGTCATTTTGCCGCCACGGGTCGAAATCGAGACCATTCAGGACAGCAAGGCGCTCTCCGAGGAGCAGCGTCTCGACGCCCGGGCCACGATTGAGGAGCGGGCCGTGTCCGCGGCCATTGCCCACTGCTCCCCCGAGGAGATCGACGACCGCAACATTCTCCAGGCCGCCCTCGAAGCCATGCGCCGGGCGGCGGCCAACTGCCAGCCTTCCCCGGACTTCCTTCTCGTGGACGGCAATCGGTGGGACCGGAACCTCGTCGACGCACCGTGGCCCCACGAGACGGTCGTGAAGGGCGACGCGAAGAGCCAGTCGATCGCCGCCGCATCCATCCTCGCAAAGACCGAGCGAGACGCCCTCATGCGTCAGTTGCACGAGGAGCATCCGGAGTATGGCTGGGAGTCGAACGTCGGCTATCCCACCCAGCAGCACTACGACGCGCTCCACGAGCACGGCACGACGTCCCATCACCGACAGTCGTTCACGCTCTTTCGAGACTGAGGCACCAGTTTGGGGATAGAGGCGTAGAGCGTCCGCCTCAAGTCACGTCTGGAAGAAGGGCTGTCGCACTTGCCACACCGCCAGGGCCGTCATCAGCACCGCAAAAGTCCCGGTCACGGCGAGGCATACACCGGGCCCCGCCAGGACGGCTGGCGTGTCGGCAAAGCCGTGGAATCCGTGTCGAAGGCCGCTGACGGCGTAGGAGACCGGGTTGGCCCACATGACAACCCGCAGCACCGGTGCCGCCCCGTCCACCGGAAACATCGCTCCGGACAGAAACCAGAGCGGGAGCAGAAACAGGTTCATGATCGCGTGGAAGCCGCGGGTGGTCTCCATGCGCCAGGCGATGGCGAAGCCGAGGGCGGTGAAGGCCAGGCCCGTGAGGAGGCACGTGGCGACGATCATGCCCACGCCCGCTACGCCGGGGGTGAGATTGACGAACGGGAGAGCTCCCAGAAACAGCAGGGCCTGCATGGTGGCCAGCAGGGTGCCTCCGAGGGTGGTGCCGAAGACGAGCGCCGTGCGCGGCGTAGGGGCGACGAGGACCGCCTGGAGAAAGCCCGACGTGCGCTCCTCGACGATCGAGATGGTGGAGAAGATGGCGGTAAAGAGGAGCACAAGTGCGAGGATGCCCGGAAACAGGAACGCCACGTAGCTGGCGCCCACGCTTCCCTGGGGGGGCTGAAAGGTGTTTTGAAACCCGAGCCCGAGGAGCAGCCAGAGGGCTAGCGGTTGTGCGAGGGCACCGAGCACGCGGCTTCGGTCGCGGACGAACTTGAGCATTTCGCGGGCCGTGAGGGCCCCGATGGTGCGCAGTGCGCTCATTCCGTGGGAGGGGTAGACAAAGACTAGCGGCAGTGGAGGAGGGTCACTCGTCCGTCCCGTCCGTGCGGGCGAGGACGTGCTCCCGGCGCTCCGCGGGGGAGACGCCGGCGTGAACCATGAACACGTCTTCCAGGGTCGGCGTCCGGATCGTGGCGCTCTGAATGTGGTCGCCCAGGGCGTCGTAGAGCGACGACAAAAACGCGGGCGGATCGGAGGGGGCCACCTGCACGGTCGCACCCACGATGCGGGCCGGCACACCGAACTGCGCCTCGATGCGATCGCGCAATGAGGTCGGTGCCTCGGTCTCCAGCCAGATCGTCTCGTCGCCCAGGTTGGCCTTGAGGGTGTCGGGTGCACCGTCGGCCACGAGGGAACCGTCCGAGAGAATCCCAACCCGGTCGCAGCGCTCTGCCTCGTCCATGAGATGGGTTGCCAATAGCAGGGTGGTACCGTCTTCCGCCTGCAGCTGCTGCACGGCCGTCCAGAACGTACGCCGGGCGGCGGGATCGAGCCCCGACGTCGGTTCATCGAGCAGCAGCAGGTCCGGACGGTGCAGCAGTCCCCGAGCAAGGTCCACGCGGCGCCGGAGGCCTCCCGAAAGGTCGCTGACCCGGTCGGCGGCACGGTCGGCCACGTCGAGGCGCCGCAGCAGCTCGTCGATGCGCTCGCGACGTTCCGCGCCATGCAGGCCATAAAGGGCACCCTGGAACCGCAGGTTTTCGCGGACGGTCAACGTCTCGTCGAGGGCCTCTTCCTGAAAGACGGTCCCGATCCGTCGTCGCACCGCGCCGGACTCGTGGGCCGTGTCGAGCCCAAAGACCTGCGCGTGGCCCTCCGAGGGCGGTATGAGCGTAGAGAGGATCCGGAAGAGGGTCGTCTTGCCGCTACCATTGGGGCCGAGTAGGCCGTAGAGCGTACCCGCGTCCACCCGAAGCGTGACCTCCCGCAGGGCTTGGTGGGGCCCATAGCGGTGGCTCACGCTCTGAATGTCGACGGCAGGGACGGGCATGACTGCGTTGCGTGTGGGCGTTTAGGCAACGAGGCGTTGGGGACGGGTTCTCCGTCCGTTGACGTTCACAGAAACCAATCCACCAACAGAAGTGCCACGAGAACCGGGATGTAGAGCACCGATGCTTTTAGGACGCGTTTGGCTTTTTGTCCCGTCCGCTCGCCGTGAAAAACGATCGTCGTCCACAGGAACCACAGCCCAAGTGGCACCACACCGACGCCGTAGATCCATCCGGCGGCGTCGGTGAGGACGGGAAGCACGCTCACGGGCACGAGCAGTGCGGCGAAACCGATCATTTGGGCCGCAGTCGAATCGCCGTCCGGCTCCACCACGGGCAGCATGGCGTAGTCGCCGCGCGCGTAGTCCTTGCGGTACATCCAGGCCAGGGACAAAAAGTGCGGCATCTGCCACGCCGCGAGGATGCCAAAGGCGGCCCATCCTCCCGTCCCGAGGTGTCCGGTTGCGGCCGTGTAGCCGCCGAGCGCCGGGAGCGCCCCCGGCACCGTTCCGACGAGTGTATTCCACTTCGTCATTCGCTTGAGGGGCGTGTAGACGAACAGGTACAGCACGGCGGTCAGCGCCGCCAGGATGGCGGTCAGGGCATTGACGAGCGGGCACAGGAGACCGACGGCGAGGCACACCAGGAGGATGCCCACCCGTCGGGCCCGATCGGGGTCGACGCGTCCCGCGGGGAGAGGACGATCGGCCGTCCGCTTCATCTGCGCGTCGTACTGCCGCTCGAGGACGTGGTTGAGCATGCCGACGCCTCCGGCGGAGAGGGCCGTTCCGAGCATGGCCCAAAATAGCACGTCGCCGTCCAGCGCGGCTGGGGAGCCAATCAGAAAGCCGGCAAACGCCGACAGGGTAACCACCGACGAAATCTCCGGTTTGGCCAGCACGAGGTAGTCCCGGAGCACGGCGCCGAGGGAGCGCGTGGAGGATTGTGCGTCGGTCGCCGAGGGGGCAGCCGTGACGGCTATGGGCGAGTCCGACGACCCGTCGTGCGGGGACTCCATGACCAGGGGCGAACAGGCAGGAAGAGCAGTGAAGCAGGGGGCACACGTTGTGGGAATTACGGTTCCGCCCCGGCGAGCAACCGTTCGGACACCTCACTCAGCGTGCCGTCCGTCGGCTCGGGCCGGTTCGCATGCTGGGGACGGCGAAAGGCCAGCAGGCTCATCACGACCGACGTGCCGAACAGTACGGCACCGACCACCAGGTGGGCCACCGTGAGCACCACGTACGCGATTACCCCGCCCTGGCCGGCCGGCTCGTAGAGCGTAAGGAGCAACGACGCGAGTCCGAGGGCAAACTGGACTCCCATGGTGCCGAGCAGAACCCAGGCCGTCCGGCGCACGACGGACAGCGTGTCGAAGTGTTTTTCCGCGACCACAAAGACCCCGACAACGACACCGACCACCGCGAAGGCCCCGGTCACGTGCAGCGCCGTGTAGCCGCCCGACATACCTGCACCGGGATGTCGCAGCAGGGCCCCAAGCACAATCTGCAGGTAAATGACGATGGCCGCGGCGTATGACCACCGACGCAGACGGCGGGCCGCGTCGGTTTGCGGGAGCACGTCGTCCCGGTGGCGCCACGTGTCGGTCACGAACAGCGTCATGGCCACGAGGGTGGCAAAGAAAAGCTGCGCGACGCAGGCATGCACCATTGCGAGGTCCAACGAGACCCAGAGGACACGCAGTCCTCCGAGGACCCCCTGGAGGATCACCAGAGCGACGGCCGTGAGGCCCAACTTTCGCATCCAGGCTCGCGGGTCTTCCCACCAGGTCCAGGCCCCCAGCACTACCGTGAACAGGCCCACGAGGCTCGCAATGAGGCGGTGGCCGTGCTCCGCGAGGTAGGCCGGGACCAACCACCAGTCGTCGACAGGATTGATGAGGTTGTAGGAGCCGAGCGACGTGGGCCAGTCCGGGAAGGCCATGCCGGCGCCGATGCTGGTGACCACCCCGCCCCACGACAGGAGAAAGACAGTCAGCACCACCGTACACGCCGAAAACCGGCGGCGCCAGGTCCAGTCGGAAGTGGGAGACCTCGGGGGAGTCATAGGCGCGAAAACGCCGTCAACGCTGAGACAAAACAGGAGTCTTTCTAGGATTTTTAGGTCCAACGGTCCCACCGAGAGGGGGGCGTCCCAGTTCCGTAAAGAGGGCGCAAACGGGAACCATTGGTGGGGTCTTTCCTACGCCTTTTCGGCCTTTTCCCATCTCCTCCATCGCGCGACCGTTTCGCCTCCACGATCGAATTTCGTTCCACAACTTCCCTTTTCCATGGCTACGAACGACACCCTGATTGCGTCCATTTCCGGCATCCGCGGGATCGTTGGGCGGGGCCTCGATCCGTCGGTTCTAGTGCGGTACGCTGGGGCCTTCGGCACCTGGTGCCGCGAACGGGCCGAGGCCGCGGAGCGCCCCTCCCGCGTGGTCGTGGGACGCGACGCCCGTCCGTCCGGGGACGCCTACGCGCAAATCGTCATCGGTACGTTGCGCGGGATGGGGTGCGACGTGGTGGACCTCGGGATGGCCTCCACGCCCACCGTCGAGATGGCGGTCCTGCAGGAAGAGGCCGCCGGGGGCATCGTGATGAGCGCCTCTCATAACCCCGAGGAGTGGAACGCGCTGAAGCTGCTCAACGAGGCGGGTGAGTTTCTGACTCCGACCCAGGGGGAGACCGTCATCGAACGCGCCGACGCCGGCGAGGCCACCCCTGCGACCCACGCGGATCTCGGAGGATATCGCTCGCGCAACGCCCTTCCCGAGCACATCGACGAGATCCTGGCGCTCGATCTCATCGATCCGGAGCGAATCGCCGCGCAGAACCTGAGCGTCGTCGTTGATGGCATCAACTCCGTGGGCGGCATCGCCCTCCCGCGCCTCCTGCACCGCCTCGGGGTGGCCGAGGAGAACGTTCACTGCCTCCACTGCGAGCCCACTGGCACGTTTGCCCACCCCGCTGAGCCCCGCCCCGATCACCTCACCGAGCTGACGGCGGCCGTGCCCGAGCACGGGGCCGACCTCGGGCTGGCGGTGGACCCCGATGCCGACCGCCTCGCCCTGGTCGACGATCAGGGGCGCTTCGTGCTCGAGGAGCTCACGCAGGTTCTGGCGGCGGATTTCCTGTGGCAACACCGGGAGGGGCCCTTCGTCACCAATCTTTCCTCGTCCCGGGCCATCGACGACGTGGCCGCCCGGCACGGCCAGCCGGTCCACCGCTCCGCCGTCGGCGAGATCAATGTGGTGCAACGCATGAAGGAGGTCGACGCCGTGCTGGGGGGAGAGGGAAACGGGGGCGTCATTCTTCCCGATCTGCACTACGGTCGGGATGCCCTCGTTGGCACGGCCCTCATTCTCCAGCACCTGGCCGACTCGGGGCAGTCCCTGGGGGAGCTCCACGACGATTTGCCCCACTACGCCATGGCGAAGGACAATCTGCCACTGCCCGACGTGGCCCCTGACCGGCTTCTCGCGGCACTGGCCGATACGTATGACGGCGAGGACCAGTCGACCCTAGACGGGCTCAAAATCAACTTCGACGAGTCTTGGGTTCACATGCGACCTTCTAATACCGAGCCCATCCTGCGGGTCTATACGGAGGCCCCCACCGAGGAAGATGCCCAGGCCCTCGCGGATCGCTTTCGGGGTGAGCTGCAGGAGCTGATCGAGACCCTCGACGTGGAATAAGGAAAATCTTTTCGGAAAGCAAACGGGGGGTGTGGGAGGCGCGGCCCAAGAGCCAGTTCTCAGTTCTTCACGGTGCACTCCTTTTTACCCCGAGTGGGGAGGGTGTTGCGGTCGCTCTCTGCCTCGATTCTCCCAGTCCCGTTCAAGAATCTGACGGGGACCCTCCGCGCTCGGGTGAGGATCAGAGCTGAGACAGGGCCTGGGCGAGGTCGTCCCGCAGGTCGTCGAACGACTCCACGCCGACGCTGAGTCGGATGAGCGAGTCGGTGAGACCAATTTTTTCGCGCTCTTCGGCGGGGATGGAGGCATGGGTCATGGAGGCCGGGTGTTCGATGAGGCTTTCCACCCCGCCGAGGCTCTCGGCGAGAGTGAAGACCTCGACGGCGTCGAGAATGGCGAGCGCCTTATCCATCTCGTCGTCAGCCAGTTCGAACGAAATCATACCGCCGTAGTCGGACATTTGCTTCTGCGCCAGGGCATGGCCGGGATGGGACGGGAGTCCGGGGTACCGCACGCGCCCCACTTTGTCGTGGGCATTGAGCATCTGGGCGAGCCGACGGGCGTTAGAGCAGTGCTGCTCCATGCGCAGGTGGAGCGTCTTGGTGCCGCGTAGCGTAAGGAAGCAGTCCATGGGCCCGGGGGCGGCGCCGGTGCTCTTGATCTGAAAGCGCAGTTTCTCCGCCCACTCGTCCGAATCCGTGCACACGGCGCCGAGGATGAGATCGGAGTGGCCGCCCAGGTACTTCGTGGCGGAGTGGAGGACGAGGTCGGCGCCGTGGGCGAGGGGTTGTTGGAGGTAGGGGGTGGCGAAGGTGTTGTCCACCGCCACGGTGACATCGTGGGCGTGGGCCCGCTCGGCGAGCGCCTCAATGTCGACGATCCGCATGAGCGGATTGGTGGGCGTCTCGACCCAGAGCAACGTCGTGTCCTCGGTGAACGCATCCGTCACCGCGTCTGGAGTACTCATGTCTACGAAGGAGGTCTGGATGTCGAGAGGCTCAAAGACTTCCCGCAGGAGTCGATACGTGCCCCCGTACAGGTCGTCCGTCGCCACGATGTGGTCGCCGGGGCGCAGACTCTTGACGATTGCGTCGATGCCGGCCACCCCGGAGCTAAACGCGATGCCATGTTCGGCACCTTCGAGGGAGGCCAGGTTGCCCTCCAGCGCCGATCGCGTAGGATTCGACACCCGCGAGTACTCGTGTCCCTTGTGCTGGCCAGGGGCATCCTGGGCGTACGTGGAGGTCTGGTAAATGGGCGTCATGACCGCACCGGTGGCCGGGTCGGGCTGCTGCCCTGCGTGCACGGCGCGGGTGCCGAATCCATCGGGATTGGCGAGAGTGTCGTCGTTCGAAGTCGGGTCGGACATTGGGAGGAATGTGGATTGGAAAGAAGAACGCGCGGCACTCGGTTGAAGCCGTCCTCCGGAAGCGGTTCCGGGAGGGGAAGGCCCCCACGACATACCAAGCCCCGAGCCTCCCGTGGGAGACCCGGGGCAACCGTTGGGACGAGATGGGGGCTCGTACAGTGGGCAGTCAGTTTCCGCCGCTTTCACCGCCCGTGTTGCCTCCCGCGCTCGCGCCGGCACATTGTTTGACCTTTTTGGCCTTCTCCGTCTGCTCGGTCTGCACGTACGCCTGGAGCAAGGCCGAGCACGCATTCTGCCGGTACTGGCCGTTCGGGCCGCTGAGCTGTCGGGCACGCTCCAGAGGCGGGATGGCGTCTCGGAAGAGCTGGAGGCGCTGCTCGTCCAGCTTCTTAATCATCTGGGCCTCCTCCTCGGTCGGCTGGCGATCCTGGGCCATTACGGAGTCCCGGACGGATACGAGACTGTCCTGCATCACCACGCCCTTGTTCAGGTACGCCGCGCCGAGGTTGTACTGCTTCTTGGGGTCGTCGGGGTCGAGCTCAGCAGCCTTCTTGAGCTGCTCGGCCGCCTCGTCGTACCGGTCCGCATTCAGAAGCAGGGAGCCGTAATTGTATCGATAGCGCGCATTCTCCGGGTTGTTTTCGATCTGCTTCCGGTAGGCCTCCATGGCCTTCTCCGTATTTCCGGTGGTGTTGAGGGCATTCAGGCGCTGGTTCTGAAGCTCCGCGAGGGGAGTTGCACTGGACAGGTCTTCCGAAATCGTGATCTCTTCCAGCGCGGTGGTTTGGTTGCTGGCCACCTCGGTACCCTGCGTGTACAGGGAGACTTGCAGGCGCCCCTTTGCCTGTTTTTTGCCGCCTTCCTGTTTCCGGAAGGTTGCGGAGACCGGATCGTTACTGGAGAGTTCGATTCGGTCCGGGGTGGTCCCCTCGACTTGTCGGGAGGAGCCTCCGGTCTCGATGGTTGCGGTATAACTCACTCCGCGAGTGCCTCGCACCCGGAAGTGGGTGGGACGGTTCGACAGATCATCGAGAGCCTGTTCGGTCACCTCAAGGGCCTCTTCCGGCTGATCATTCTGACGGTACAACTGGGCCAGAATGGTGTACG
>CAYLMT010000007.1:0-30526 GCA_964384855.1 uncultured Salinivenus sp. | reverse complement strand
CCACGATCTCCTCAATCTTCTGGGTGGCGAAGGCGAACCAGGTCTTCATTTCGTCACTTAGGGCCGGCTCCGTGTCGAGGTCGACCGGCACGTGCAGCAGCGAGCAGGACGGTCCCACGAGCACCCGATCGGTGCCGAGGGCGTCGACGGCGGTCTCTACGGTGTCGAGCAGGTCGTCGAGGTCGGCCCGCCACACGTTCCGTCCGTCGATGACACCCAGCGACAATGCCAGGTCGTCGGGCACGCCGTGGTTGAGGGCATCGTCCAACTGCCCCGCCCCCCGCACCAGGTCGAAGTGTAGCGCGTCGATGGGCAGATCGAGGGCCGTCGGCAGGTTGTCGTCCAGCCCCCCGAAGTAGGTGGCGACGTGTAGGTCAAGGTCTGCCGCCTCGGCTAACGCTTCGTAGGCCTCACTGAAGGCCGTGCGCTCCGCGTCGGTCAGGTCGAGCACGAGATTGGGCTCGTCGAGCTGGACGGCCTCGCATCCCGCGTCGGCCAGCTTCTGCAGAACGTCCGCGTAGACCGGAAGTAGCTCGTCGAGCAGGTCGATCGCATCGAGGTCGTCCTCCTGTGTCTTGCCAAGCAGCAGGAACGACACCGGTCCAATGAGGACGGGCCGCGTCTCAATGCCGTGAGCCCTCGCTTCCTCGTACTCGTCAATTACTTTCGTCGACGACAGCGAAAACGTCGTGTCCCGTGAAAACTCGGGGACGATATAGTGGTAGTTCGTGTCGAACCATTTCGTCATCTCCATCGCCTGCACGCCCGACCCTTCCCCCTCCAGGTCTTTCTCCTGCAGGCCGCGGGCCATGGCAAAGTAGGTGTCGAGGTCTACCGTCTCCCCGTCCCAGGGAAATCGCTCGGGCACGGCACCGACCATTGCGCAGGCGTCGAGCACCTGGTCGTAGTACGAAAAGTCATTGGAGGGCACGACATCGAGCCCGAGGTCCTGTTGCAGCGTCCAGTTCGATTCACGGAGCGCCCGGGCTGAGTCCCGAAGCTCCTCCGCCGTGAGGTCGCCGTTCCAGTACCCCTCTACGGCACGCTTCAGTTCGCGGTGTGCGCCGATGCGGGGAAAGCCGAGGTTGGTTGCCGTCGCCATGAACGTAGCAGAAGTTGGTTGTAGTGGAATCGCAAGTTACAAGGTGTACGGGAGTCCTCATAAATGTTACCCTCCTTCCCTTCATTTTCCAGAACATCCACATTCGCGGTTCGAGAATCGAGAATCGCGTGCAGCGCGAACGAGGTGGAGGGATTGCTGTTGGGAACGTCCGCAGGTGAGAATGGGAGAAGATGGAGCGTGCGGAAGCGCCGTTGAGCTTCCCGGTTGTGTTCTATCGAAAGCACAAGGGAAAGGGGGACACGGATACGTGGAGAGAGCCTCTTCTGTGGCGTCGTCCCTTCCCCCCGCCCCCCGTCGGTCCGAACAGAGCGCAAACGCAAGGGATCACACCCCGCTCTAGAGACACGCCCATTCGTCCCGCTCCTTCCCCCTACCCTCCCATTCTCCCCTTCGCCCCTCATCCGCCCTTCCACCCAGATCGTTATGCCCCTCGACCTCGACGATCTCCGCGCCGAAACGCCCGGCACCGACCACGTCCTCCATTTCAACAACGCGGGAGCGGCTCTGCCGCCCCAGCCCGTTCTGGATGCACAGGTGGATCACCTAGAGCGTGAGGCAACCATCGGGGGCTACGAAGCGGCCGACGAGGCCAAAGGCCAGCTCCGCCATACGTACGACGCCATCGCTCGAATGCTCGGGTGCGACGCCGACGAAGTGGCGCTCGTGGAGAACGCAACCCGCGCCTGGGACATGGCCTTCTACGGAATGCCATTCGAGTCCGGCGACCGCATCCTTACGTCTCGGGCCGCCTACGCAAGCAACCATATCGCCTGCCTCCAGGTGGCCAAACAGACGGGGGCAACCGTCGACGTGGTGCCCCATGACAAGCATGGACAGATGGATGTTGAGGCGCTCCGTTCAATGATGGACGAGGACGTGGCGCTGATTGCGCTGACACACGTCCCCACGAACGGCGGCCTCGTGAATCCGGCCCGAGAGGTCGGAGCCGTGGCAGAAGAGGCCGACGTTCCGTTCCTCCTGGACGCGTGCCAGTCCGCCGGTCAAATGCCACTGCCCGTCGACGAGATCGGGTGCACTATGCTCTCGGCCACGGGGCGCAAGTACCTCCGGGGGCCACGGGGCACGGGCTTTCTCTACGTGCAAAAAGACTGGATCGAACGCATTGAGCCACCCTTACTCGACCTCCACGCGGCGACCTGGACCGCTCCAGACAAGTACGAGATTCATCCGGACGCCCGTCGGTTCGAGACGTGGGAGAGCCACGTCGCCGGACAGGTGGCCCTCGGCGTGGCTGTCGACTATGCCCTCGACCGGGGGCTGGACGCCATTTTTGAGCGCAACCAGCACCTCGCCCGCACCCTCCGTACCAAATTGGCCGACGTACCTGGCGTCACGGTCCACGACCAAGGGCGCGTCCGCTGCGGCATCACCACCTTTAGTGCCGAGCAAAAGGGCGCCTCGGCAATCCAGGCGTCACTCCGAACGCAGGACGTGAACACTTCCGTTTCCACGCCCAGTTCCACCCGGCTCGACGCCGAAGTCCGCGCCCTGCCCGATCTCGTTCGGGCGTCCGTGCACTACTACAACACAGAAGCCGAAATCGACCGATTCGTTGCCACCCTCCGCTCGGTCCTTCAGCAATGACGGTTTTCGCGGGACGGCTCCGAACCTCCCCTTGAAGACCCGGAGAGACTTTCCCGTCGACTACGGATCCCAGAATCATTCGGTAGGGTGGGCGCTTCACATTCAGAACACCACCCCTCGACGCCCTCCCCACTCAACCATCGACGACACCGATGCAGACCATCTCGTTCGCGAACGGTGACGAAATGCCCATGATCGGCCTTGGCACCTGGAAGTCCCCGCCGGGCGAAGTCTACAAGGCCGTCAAGACCGCCCTGGAAACCGGCTACCGCCACATCGACTGTGCGCCGATCTACGGCAACGAGGCCGAGGTGGGCGAGGCCCTCAGCGAATCATTCGACGCGGGCGTGACGAGTCGGGAGGACGTATGGATCACCTCGAAGCTCTGGAATGACGCCCACCACCCGGAAAACGTTCGCCCCGCCCTCGAACAAACGCTCGACGACCTACAGCTCGACACGCTCGACCTGTACCTCATGCACTGGCCGGTGGCTCTGAAACCGGGCGTTGACTTTCCCGAGTCGCCCGACGAGTTCGTGTCGTTGGAGGAGGTGCCCCTCACCGAGACCTGGGCAGCCATGGAGGCGCTGAAGGAGGACGGATTCGTTCGTCACATCGGCGTTTCCAACTTCAGCGTGGCGAATCTTCAAACCCTCCTGGAGGAGGGCGAGGTTCGGCCCGAGATGAACCAGGTGGAAATGCACCCCTACCTGCCGCAGCCCAAATTGGTATCGTTTGCCGAAGACCAGGACATTCCCCTCACGGCCTACTCCCCACTCGGCTCTGGAGACCGCCCGGACGCCATGAAGGCGGACGACGAACCGACGCTCATGGAGAACCCCACCATTAACAAGATTGCGGAGGACCACGACGTGTCCCCCGCCCAGGTGCTCCTCCAGTGGGGACTGTCCCGCGGCACGGCGGTCATTCCAAAGTCCACGACCCCGGTCCATATCAAGGACAATCTCGCCGCTGCGGACCTGAACCTCTCGGCGGAGGAGCGGGAGGCGATCGACAACCTCGACCAGAACTACCGCTACCTCCAAGGAACCGGCTGGACGATGGAGGGCAGTCCGTACACCCAGGCGGATCTCTGGGGTGAGTAGAAGCCTGAACAATGCGCGGCCCAGGCGGGAGGTCGGCCTTGCAAAGGACCTTTTCCTCCCGCCCGACGCCGTATGATTGGGGTTCTGATTGCCGACGACCAGGCGACTCCGGTTCCGCTAGATGGGGCATGGATTCGTGCTGTCGAGTCCTCTGCGTAGTGCCGACGCTCCCTCGGCATCTACTCCTTCGTCTGTGGTCACCACCTCGTTGCACCTCTCCGGCGTGGATGGTTACTTTTTGAAGACTTCGTCACCTCTCTTCCGGTCCGGATTCCACGCCCGCGATGGACGCTCTTTTCACCGAGGACGATCGACGGCAGATCGAAGAGGCCATTGCGGCGGCCGAGGCTAAGACGGCCGCGGAGATCGTGCCGTACGTTGCGACGCAGAGCGACCCATACCCCGCAGCGCGGTGGCGGGGAGGGGTACTCGGAGCACTCCTGGCCCTCTGCACTGCGGTGCTGCTCCGAACCGCCGCCCTCCCCGCCCTTACCCCCTATCTCACGGACTTGAGTGTTCTCGCCGCTGCCCTTGGCACTGGGGCAGCGGGAGCCGTCGCGACCGGTATTGTGCCGGCCCTCACCCGGGCCCTGACGCCCCCCGACGAGCGCGACTGGGCCGTCAACCGCCGAGCCCTGGAAGCCTTTGTGGACGAAGAAGTGTTCGATACGTCTGGCCGGACGGGCATTCTGCTTTTCGTGTCCCTCCTGGAGCATCGTATCGAAGTGCTGGCAGATCGGGGCGTGGACGCGGCCGTCGATGAGACGGCGTGGGCCGACGTGGCCGACCGGATTCGCCAGGGCATTGAGAATGATCGGCTAACCCGCGGGCTGCTCAATGGCATTGAGCAGTGTGGAATCGTGCTCGACGCACACGACCTGTCCGACCAATCCGCCGACGAAGACCAGCTTTCGGACCGTCTCCGTCGAGACTCGGAATAGAGTCTTCTCTCCCGCCCCCGCAAGCGTATGCGCTCCACTTCTCTATCGGCCTCGTTTGCCTCGACGGCCCTCGGGGCCATCAGTGCATTCCTTCTCCTCGTCGGTCCCGCTGGGGCTTCCGCCTCCGTTAGTGCCACGGGCGCTGATCAAATTGTGCGGGACACGCCGTCCTCGGGCTCCACACACGGGCTGTCGCTGAAGACCCTTCAGGCCGACCCTGCACCCTCCACTCCAAACGAGTCTTTGATCGAACAGCTGATCGAGGGGGCCCTCGTGGCGTTTATCCTCGTTCCGCTTCTGTTGCTCCTGTTGACTCTGCTACTGGCCATCCCGACGTCGCTACTGGCCGTCTCGCTCGTGCTGGACGGCGGATGTCTACGGTACCTCCTCTTCGCGATGGGATGGGCCTGCACAACGGTGTACGGCCTACTCACGGGAGCCCTCGTTGCGGATGCCATCCTCGGGATGAACGGTCTTACTGAACTCATTGCGAAGGCCTTTCTGTGGGGATACCCGTTCGTCGCGTGGTGGGGGCACAAACGGCTTGAGGCCATGCCTCCCGAACAATACCAAGCGTGGAAGCAAAGCCTGACGGGCGGGGCGCTCCTCGGATTCGGGGCGGGATCGATTGCCGGACTGGCCCGGTCTGTAGGAAGTGGGTTTGGTGGATTCGGCGGTGGCAGCTTTGGAGGTGGCGGCGCCTCGGGCTCGTGGAGCGGGGCGTCGGGAGCAGGAGGCAGCGTCTCGTCGACCGCCGCGAGCAGCAGCGCATCGGCCGGCGGAGCCGGGACGACCGGTGTGGGCAGCACGTCCCTGGCAGCCAGTGGAGCAACGGCGGCACTCGGAGCGACGCCCTCCGGAGCGGCGTCCACCTCCTCGGAGAATCCGTCCCAGACTTCGGGGATCTGGGCCCGTCTTAAACGGTGGTTTCAGAAGTTTCAATGGTACCACGGGGTCGCATTCATTCTCGTGACGCTCGTGTTTGTGCCCTTTGGACTGGGAGCAGTACAGGCTCTGGAAAACACAACGGTTCTCGTCGTTGCGCTTGTTGCGGTCGTGGGATACAGCGCCTACCGCCTCATTCACTCCTCCGCGGCTTCAACCGTCACGGACCGGGTGGTCTCCTCTTTTCGGGGTGGTGCAGGATCGTCGTCGTGGTCGTAGGTCCCCGCCCGTCTTCGCACAAAAGAAATGGGCGAACCGTGTCGATTTTGGCCGCGCCCTCCTAGGTTGGAACGCTGTTTAGCTCAAGCCCCCTCTTGCCTCTATGCCCAACCTGCCCGACGACGCCGCAACGAAGCACGTGGCCATCTCCGGAAATATAGGCGCCGGGAAAACGGCCCTCACGAAGGTGCTCGGCGAATACTACGGCTGGGAAGCGGTCTACGAGCAGGTCGACGACAACCCGTACCTCACCGACTTTTACAACGACATGCGTCGGTGGTCCTTCAACCTGCAGGTCTTTTTTCTATCCAAGCGGTTCGAACAGCTCCAGCAGATTGAGGAGATGGACACCTCCGTCGTGCAGGACCGCTCCATCTATGAGGACGCGCACATTTTTGCCCGGAACCTCTACGAGATGGGGCACATGAGTGCTCGGGACTACGACAACTACACGGACCTGTTCACCATCATGACGTCGTACCTCCAACCGCCGTCGCTGCTCATCTACCTCCGGGCGTCGGTGCCCACACTCGTCAATCACATTCAGCAACGGGGGCGGGAATTCGAGTCGACCATCCGCATTGACTACCTGGAGCGCCTGCAGGGGCACTACGAGGAGTGGGTTGAACAATACGACCGCGGGCCAAAGCTCATCATCGACGTCGACGAACTCGATTTTGTGGGAGAGGAGGAAGACCGGCGGGTGGTGCTGAATCAAATCGAAAGCCGCCTCTTCGGCCTGTTTCCGGACGAATGAGTGGCTCCCCGGTCGCTCCCGATCCTGACCTGACGCGGCCATGCCTTCCGCCTTCCGGCCCATTTTGCGCGTGCCTCTCTGCTTCCTCCTCGTCCTGGGGATGGCGCTCGGGTGTTCGCTGATGTTGGTTCGTGGTGCGAGCGCCCAGGTCGACACCACCGACGCTGTCCCGGAAGATACGCTCCGAGCTCCCCCGTCGGACACGACCCGTCGGCGACCGTCCGACACGACCGCTGCAAACCAACAACCCCTTCATCCCCTCCCGGACTCCCCACCCTTGTACGGCCGAGTCCGGTCCGATTCAATTCCGGGCCGACGGCCCCATGTGAGCGTGGAGATGATGCTGGCCGAGCAGCCTGGAAGTTTCCTCTACGACCTGGGGGAGTACGGCTGGCCTCATGGCTGGAGTCCTCGGGGTCTTGCGCCCCACCGGGTGCACCTTTGGTTCGACGGCCTCTCCTTTGACGACCCGCTCACGGGCCGCCCCCGGTTCGAACTGCTGCCGCCCTCGTTTTTGGATCGGCCCCGCACAGGCCTCGATCCGGGCGGCGGGGCCGTCGGCGTGCACACCTCGTGGCGGACGTACACCCCCAAGCGCCCGGTCACCGAGCTACGGTATCGATTTGACCGGGACGGCCTTCACGCGATTGAGGTGGGCCACTCCCAAAAGCGGCGCCTCGATCTCTTCGGGCGGCCCGGGGTGCTCCACCTTACCTTCGGATACGGCGGTCGAAAGGCCGACGGAATCTACGACGGCAGCGCCCTGCGCCGTGAACGGCGCATCTGGGGGCGCCTTCGCTACCTGACCAACGATTGGACCGTCGAACTGTCGGACCGCTCCTCGATCTACCGCATCGGGGCCCACGGCGGTGTCACCGCCCCGCCCGGCTCCCCCTTCATCTCAATTTATGCCCTTCCCCTCGCAGCCTCGAACGTCCGCCGCCCGAACGACCGACGCAAAACGGTACGGAATGACCTAACGACCCGTCTGCAGGGGCCCCTGGTTCCGGGACTCTCCAGCCCCACGGAGATATCGGCCCGCTGGACCACCCACACCTTCGAGTTCCGCTCTACCGGTGGGGACACCGACACGACCTGGACCGCGAAAATGAACGGAGGACACGTGCAGGCTCGGCAGTCGCTGCGGGCCGGGGGGCATCACCTAACGGGGAGCTTTCGGGGGGGGCTTTGGTCAGTGGCGGAGACCAACGTGCCGTCGCTCGACGGCCGCCGGGGCGCCGCACACGTGCTTCTCCGCGACTCCCTCCGCCTGGGACGCACCGATCTGATGCTCAACGCGGGCGGCCACCTCACCTCCCAGCAGCGGTATCCATCCGTCACGGCCCGAGTCGAGCACCCGGCCGGCCCCGTCGGGCTGTCTGCCTCCATCACGGCCACAGGTCAGCGAAGCGCGTGGATCGAAGACGACGGATTTGCCTCCCATGTGAGACCGTTGTCCGAGGATCGCGGCGGAACGGCCGACCGTCTTCTTGAGGGCACGGTTGGGGGACGCACCCAACTTGGACCCTTCGACGTTGGGGCGAAGGGGTTTGCGCATCGGATTCAAAATGCGGTCGACCTGTACGCCGTCACGCCGGAGGACTCTGTACTCTCGACGATCACTGATACGGTCGCCGCTCGCCAAACGTCCTCTCCCGTCCAGCGGGTGGGAGCTACGTTTTCTCTGGGATGGCGCGAGGACGCGCGTCGAGGACTATACGCCACCGGTCACGGCACGCTTCTGAAAACGCTGAATGCCGGGGCCACCCCGCTCCACACCCGCCTCGCCCGCACCCTGCCGAACGCATTTGGCCGGGCAAGGCTGGGAGCTCGCTTCGTCCTGTTTAACGATCTGGTGACGGACCTCTACGTCCAGGCGCGGGGGTGGAGCGCCATGAACAGCCGATGGTTTCATCCGCCGACCGGTCGCCTCGTGGTCCCCCCCCGCAACAACCCAATCCCTGCGGCCCCCGAATCGAACGTGGGTCCGAGTGGCACCGTCGATGTCCGGGCGGAGGTGCAGTTTCGTAGTGCGACGCTCTTTTTCACGTTTCAGAACATACAGGCCGGTACACAGCTGCAGCCCGGCACCTTCGTGGTGCCCGTCTACCCCCTCCCGCCCCAGCAATTTCGATTTGGCGTATTCTGGCCGATCTTCGATTGATCCGTCATCCCCGACCGCTACTCTAAACGAGTGAGGAATCACCACCGCAGGCCACCGGGTATAATTGCGTCTTAAGAAGTTGCCTCGCGCTCCCTGCGTTTTTGCCCGGCCACATGCCTTCCTGGTCCGACTTTCCAGCGTCCGTGCAGCGGACAGCTTCGTCCCTCTGGACGGACACGAAGTATTACGCCGTCGGTCTGTACCTGGAGCTTTCGGAGAAAAACGTCTTTCTGTGGGCCCAGGCCATCGCCTTCAAAGTCCTGGTCACGGTCGTCCCCATCGTGATTCTCGCCACCGGGATCATTGGCCGGGTGCTTCAGGGAAAAGACGCATTTGTGGCCGTCACGCGATTCATCCGGGAACTCCTCCCGGGCAGCCAGAGCCAACAGCTCATCGACTTCCTGACCCAGCTTCAGGACGCCAGCGCAACGATCGTGGGAATTGGAGGGATCGGTCTGTTTCTGTCGGCCATGTCCCTGTTCATCACCCTTCGAATCGCCGTCAGTAACGCGTTCGAGCAGGACTGGCACCAGCAGCGCTCTCTCCTCAGGGGGTACCTGTTCGATGCCCGCATGGTGGTCCAGGTGGGAATTCTCTTTCTCCTAACCGTAGGGCTATCCGTGTCGCTCCCGTCGTTCGTGAACGAGGTGATTATCGGACAGCTCCTAGGCCCCATGCAGTGGGTACAATGGCTGTGGGGACGGGCCATTTGGGTTACGGGCCTCCTGCTTCCCCTCCTACTGACGACCGCTATGTTCTTCCAACTCTACTACTTAGTCCCCAAGCCCTCCCCCCGAAAGCGAAGCGCGCTCGCAGGGGCCCTCATCGCCGCGGTGCTCTGGGAGACGGCGAAGCAGGCCTTTACATTTTACGCCAGCTACGTCGGATACGGAACCGGGACCGAGGCACTAGGCAGCACGTTTGGACTCATCGTTGCGTTCGTCTTCTGGGTGTACTTCTCCGGCGTGGTACTGATGATTGGGGCCGTCGTGGCGTCACTCCGGGAACATCGGCACGTGACCGCCGGCGAGCTGCCGGGAACGGAGTTGCCGTCTCACCTGGGCCTGTCGCCCGGCGACTCGGAAGATGGAGACTCCGCTGATGAGGCCGACGGGCCCGTCGATCCCTCGCTGCCATCCCGTCCTTCCAAGGCAGAATCAACGCCCTCATCCTCCCCGTCGCCCTCGTAGGTCTCACCCACCGCTCCTGTCGCACCTCCGCCAACCGATCTTTTCGCTCGACCACGGTGTTCTCTTTGACAGCAATCGTTCCGGACGCCGGGCGGTCTCGTCTTTTCCTACTCCTCACGCTGCTCGTCGGCCTGCTCGCGACCTCGCACCGCGCGGTCGCCCAGGCCCCGCTCCGCTACGTCAACGCGAATACGTCGGTCCAAGACATCTCCTTCCGATTCGTCGACCAACAGACGTTCGACACGGACCGACTCCGGGAGCAGATAGCGACCACAGCCCCCGGCACCTTCACGCGTTTGCGGAACCGACTCTCGTTTCTGCCGGGCCTGCAGGCCAGCCGTATCACATTCGACCCAGTCACGCTTCAGAAAGACGTCGTTCGCCTGCGCCAGTTCTACCAACAGAACGGATTCCCCACGCCGGAGATCGACTATCCGGCCTCCCAGCTCGACTCTTCACGCAACCGGATCCATATCATCTTTACCATTCGAGAGGGACCGGCCCTCCAGATCCGAAATACCGAGTTTCTGGAAGCCTCCAGCACGGCCCCCTTTGAGACGACCTTGACTACAGACCTGCGGGGGGACTGGGCGGCCTTTCGCCGCGAGGAGATAGACATAGGCGGGCGGTATACAGACTTCGAGCGGACCCAGATTGACGACCAGGTCCAGGGATGGCTCCGAAACCGCGGGTTTGCCTTCGCCCAGGTCCAATCGTCCGCCACGGTCGACACGACCCAGTATGCTGCGGACCTCCGGTTTTTCGTGGATCCGGGACCGCGCGCCGTCTTCTCCGACATCCAGGTGGAAGGCAACGAGTCGGTCGATCGGTCCATTATTCTTCGGGAGTTGCCCTTCACCACGGGCGATCGCTTCTCCGCCGACGCCGTGACCGAGGGACAGCAGAGCCTGTTCGACCTAAATCTCTTTCGCGTCGCTCTGGCTGACGTTCCGGACCAGCCCCGGGACAGCACGACCACCGTCCGTTATCGGGTCCGCGAGCGCGAACTACGGGGCTACTCCGGACAGGTTGGATACGATACGCGCTCAGGAGTGACCACGGAAGGAAGCTGGCGCCACCGCAACTTCCACGGGAACGCTCGCACCTTCCTGGTAAGCCTCATTGCCGAAACCGGATACCCCGAAAACGTACCGGAATTCCTTCCCAACTTTCTGACCCGGTCGTCGTCGCGGGAACTGAGCCGACGGTTTCGGGCATCTGTCACTCTTCGTCAGCCGTACCTCTTCTCGGAGAACCTGTCCGGCTCCCTGTCTCCATTTATACAGGAGCGCTTAAACCCCGCCTTAACCCCGAACCCGAACCGGCCTTTGGACCTCAACGAGCGTCAGTTCGGGCTGGAGTCCACCCTGGTGTACGACTTCCTGCCCTACCGGACGCTGTCGTTCCAGCACTCGGTTTCTCGCACACGGCAGTTCCTAGTGTCTGGGGCGGAGGATCCGGAGCGTCCGGACGGCGTCCTGATAGGTGAGGACGACCTTTTCAACAAGAGCATCTTCACCTTAAGCGGGACCTTTGGGGACGCCGACGATTTTCTAAATCCCACGAAGGGATATATCGTACGGCCCAGCGTCCAATTGGGCGGATTCTTTCTGGAGTCTGGGGTCGAATTCGCCCAGTTGAGTACTGAGCTGACTGGCTACCTTCCGGTGTCTCCATACGTTGAGCTAGCGGGCCGGGTGTTCGCGGGATCGACCTGGCCGTTTAGTGAGAGCCGCGATAATTTGACCCTGCCCTCCAACCCCTCCGACGCGGAGCAGCGCCGGAATCTCATCTATCAAAACCGTTTCTCGGACAATCTCTTCTACGCGGGCGGTGGAAGCGACATCCGGGGGTGGTCGTCCCGTCTCGCGGGCGGGAAGGTGCTTCGGGAGTCCAGTCTTCTCCGCGAAGGCTTTGCATACCGCCCGACCGGGGCCCGGTCCAAGCTGGGGTTGAGCCTGGAGGCCCGCTTCCCACTCCCCGGCCTCGGGTCAAGCTGGCGTACCGCCGCGTTCGTGGACGGAGCGTACGTGACCCCGGGCTCCCTCGACCTCACGCCCCCGTCCTCAGCCCCGTCTATTATTACGGAGCCGGACGGCACCCCCATCGCCACGGACCCGTCACGGGTGCTGGTGGGCACCGGAGCGGGCCTGCGCTACGAAACCTCGTTCGGATTTCTTCGAATCGACCTGGCGTATAAAGTGACGCCCGATGCTCTGGATCTGCGCGCAGCCGAAGATGTGGGCCAGGCCGTGACGGCCGAGGATCCGAGGCCCCTGTCAGAGGTCGATACGCGCTTCCTGCGCCGGTTCCGCCTGCACTTCGGCATCGGCCGGACATTCTAGCCCTCTCCTGAACGTCCCGCACCCCCCTTCCACTCTCGCTACCTCTACTCCCGTCGTGGCTTCCGATCCCGAGTCGTCCGACCCTGCGTCCGAGTCGTCGCCCGAGGCCCCTCCGGCGTCTCGCCTCCGTCGGTGGGGGCGCCGGGTACTGTGGGGAGTAGGCGGCCTGGTAGGGACGACCATCGTGCTGGTCGGGCTTCTCCTGCTCGGACTGCAAACCGAAACGGGAGCAACCGCGGCGGCCCAGTTCCTCGCGCGTCAAGCCAACCCCCTGCCCCAAACCACCCTTACCGTCGAGCGGGCGTCCGGAAACTGGGTGCAGTCACTCCGTCTCACAAATGTGTCGCTCACCAGCCCCGACTCCGGGGCGGCCGCCCCCACCACGATGGCGCATTTCGACACACTCTCGGTACAGTACCGCCTGGGAGCTCTACTCCGGGGCCGCCTTCATGTGACAACAGCCTCGCTCCGGGGCCCCACGGTTACGATGCGTCAGGCCCCCGACTCGACATGGGACTGGGCCCGCCACCTGCCTGCCTCGGAGCCCGCCCCCGAGGACACAAGTGCCTCCTTTCCCATTCAGGTGGATCAGTTTCAGTTGAAGGACGGGGCCTTTGCTGCCCAGTTCTACGCGGACGGGCGCGACTCGACGGCCCGCATTCAGGACCTCACCGTGCAGACACAGGATCTCCACTACGGGTCGTCGATGAACGGACGGCTCGATACACTCGGACTCCGGGCCCGCCTCCCCGCCGACACGACGGACGTCCGACTGTCGGCGCGCGGGGGGCTGTCGGAGCGGCAAGTAACCCTCGACACCCTGCGGCTGACCTCGCCCCGGAGCGATGTCCATGGTCACGGCAGGGCGCGTCTGCCGATGGCCCCCAGCGATTCGCTCGATGACGTGGCCCTTTCGCTCCGGGCCGACCCGCTCGTTCTCGGCGACCTCACGGCGATCGCGCCCTTCCTGGAGGTAAACCCGCAGGAGGCCCTCGACCTCCACGCCCGGCTCACCGGCTCCGGCGAGCAGATGACACTCACGACCGAGCTCGCAGTACGTAACGGCGGAGGGCGGCTCACGGCCGAGGCTACAGCGACGCCGCGTATCGAAAACCCGCCCAATGCCCCACCACTGGAGTATCATTTCGACGTCCAAGCGGAGCGCCTCACGACGAGCCTCATCGGAGCCCCCGATCCCACCGAGAACACGGTCACAGCCACTCTTACGGGGGCGCTAGAAGGACCCACCCTCGACTCGCTCGATGGATCCCTGTCGGCGAGCGTGACAGACACCCGCCTCTACGACGTTCAGGCCTCCACGGTGAGCCTAGAGTCAGCTCTTCAGGACGGGAGTGCCGAGATCGACTTGGACGGGTCCCTGGACGATATCACTTTCTCCGTTGACGGATCGGCCCGCCCGCTTGACGCCGCCCCCTCGATGGATCTTCGGGCCCAGGTTCGGGAGCTGGCCCTGGCGACCGTGGCCCCGGACGCAGGGCTCGATGGATCCCTCACCGGAACGGCGCAGGTGAAAGGACAGTCGATGACGACGGACACGGCCACGTACGATGCCGACGTGCGCCTACAGGACTCCCGAATCGGCACCCAATCGATCGAGTCTGGTCGAGTCACAGCCGCCCTGGACCCTCAAGAAGTCCGGGCAGATGCAGCCCTTCGCTTCCCGACGGGTCGTTTGAACCTTGCAGGCCACGCCGCCCTCGACGGATCGGAGCGGTTCGTTCTGGAATCCGGGCGCCTTGAGGATGTGAACCTGGCCGCCCTTGTGGACGACACGACCGACAGTCGAGTGACGGCCACCCTGACGGGCAAGGGACAAGGCTTCAACCCCGCGACGTCGGAGGGCCAAGCCTCCCTCACCATTCAGGACGCGCACTACGGCCCCCACCAGCTGTCCTCGTTGCAGACCACCGCGCGCCTCCGCGACGGCCGCCTGACGACCGACGCCTCCGCCCGCCTCAATGGCAGCGACTGGACGCTCGCGGCCCGCGCCCGCCCCTTTGCCCCCCGCCCGACGTTCGAACTCACCAAAGGGCGCTTCCAGAACGTGGACCTCGGTCCCTTCCTGCAGGACACGACGCAGTCGAGCGCACTTCACGGTACGATCCAGGGACGACTGCAGGGCACGCGCCCCGACAGCCTGTTCCTCGAGGCCGGACTCACCCTCGACACGTCTCGCGTGAACCAACAGACCATCTCGGCGGCATCTGTAGACGCCTCGCTACAGAACGGCACCCTCCGCTCTACCTTCACCCTGGAGACACCAGAGGGTGCGGCCCGCATTCCGTTGCGGGCCCGTCCGTTCGACGATATACCCTCGTACCAAATCGAAGAGGGGTCTTTCGAAAACCTGAACGTAGGCGCCCTCGCCGGGCTGTCGTCGTTGACCACAGCCCTCTCGGGCGACCTCACCGTGAAGGCCCGCGGTACCCAACTGCCCGATCTTCGCTTGGAGTCGGAGTTGACGCTTCGGCCCTCCACCCTCAACCAGGCCGCGGCGGACGGACGCCTCTCGGTGACCACGGAGCAGGGGCAGATGGAAGCAGACGGACAGTTTGCTCTGGCTGGCGGATCGTTCCGGCTCCGCGGATCCCTCGATAGCCTCGCCCATACCCCGACCTACGCGCTCCAGACGACCGCCCGGTCGATGGACCTGAGCGCCCTTGCAGGGCTCGACTCCTTGCAATCCAGTCTCGGGACGGCACGCTGGAGCCTTGAGGGCCGTGGCACCCATCTAGACACCCTCACGACGTCGACTCGCCTCTCCGCCGACTCTGTCCGCATCGGTGACGTGCGTCTCGACAGCGTACAGATGGCGGGGACTATCGACCGCGGACTCCTTCGGGTAGATACCCTAGGGGTTCAGTCCAATCTCTTGGAAGCACACGGACAGGGCCCCATCGCCCTCACGCAGGGTGCAGGAACGTCGGACTTCGACCTGCGGGCCCGCCTGACCAACGTCGCCCCTCTCCGTCGTCTTGCCGGAACCCCCTCTCTTCAGCTACGGACGGGACGCCTGACCGCTCACGTCTATGGCTCCCCGGACGCGCAGCGATTTGACGGCACCGTGGAGCTGGACGGACTGATCTACGACGATGTGCGCCTCAGCGACGTCACGGCCTTGTACGCCGGCCGTCGAGGCACCACCAAGCTCCTGGACCACCTGACAGTTACGGGGACCGCTGGGTATCTCTCGGCCTTCAACTTCTCGGCCACCCAAACGCGCATCGAGGCCGACTACGACGGCACCACTGTCGACCTCTCGACGGACGTGCAGTTGGACCCTAAACGCCGTGTGCAACTCGACACCGACATCCGGCCGACGGCCGACTCGACGGAGATTGAAATTCGCCGGCTCACTGCCCGTCTTGGCCCCGACCAGTGGTCGCTGCGCCGCCCAACCTCGATCACGATCGGTGCTTCCTATCGGGTAGATGACCTCCTTCTGGAAAGCGGCGCACAACGCATTGAGGCGAACGGCATCGTGGACCCGAACGGGACCCAGGACTTTACCGCTGCTCTTGAGCAGGTTCGCCTCCGAGGCGTCGCCCCATTGATGGGGCTGTCGGGGCTCGACGGGTCGGCAACGGGACGAATTCGCCTGACCGGTGCGGCATCCGCCCCGGTCCTCGACGGCACCCTCGACCTTGACATTCGCTCAGAAGATCGGGAGGTCGGGACGCTCCACCTCGACGTGGGCTACGAGGATCTGGTCGCGGACCTCGACGCACGCCTCACCCACCAGGACGGAAGTGTATTGACGGTCAATGGGTCGGTCCCCACCGACCTCCGCCTCCAGGCCCCCACCCCCGCATCCATCTCCGACCGTCCCGTCCGGCTAAAGGCCTCCACCGACCAGTTCCCCCTCGACTGGGTGGACCCCTTCTTTGACCCTGCTTCGGTCCGCTCGGTAACCGGCACCCTCACCGCCGACGCCACCGTCCGGGGAACCGTCGGCAACCCGCAGCTTTCCGGCTCCGCCTCCGTGGCCGACGCGGGTGCCTCCATCCCCCCGATTAACACAACGTATCGAAACGGCACGGCCCATCTCCAGCTGTCGGGAAACGAATTGACCCTCGAAAGTGCTCGTCTCCGCACCACCAACGACGGCACGCTGCAAGCCAAGGGCACCATTTCGCTTCCGGAACTCACGGTCGGTGAGTACGACCTCACACTGAACGCGTCTAACTTCCTCGCCATCGACACGCCGGCCTACCGACGGGCCGTGATCGACGGCGACATGACGTTGCAGGGTACGGTGCGACGGCCAGTGCTGTCGGGCGGCGTACGGGTGCAAAGCGCAAGTGTCTACTACACCGAGGCTCTCGCCGAGAGTGCGGCCGCCATGGGCGCCGTGACGCTGACCCCACAGGACCAGCTGACGCTCGAAGAGCGATTCGGACTGCGCCTGACATCGGCCGACACGACCACCTTCGACACCTACGAGGCCATGGCATTGGACCTTACCGTCCAGATCCAACGCAACACGTGGCTTCGCTCGACCAGCAACCCAGAAATGAACGTGCAGTTTACCGGCGACCTGGACGTTCAGAAGTCTCCCCTCGAAGATCCTCAGGTGTTCGGGACGATCGAGGTCGTGGAGAGCCGAAGCACCCTTCGCCAGTTCGGACAAGAATTCCAAATTACGGAGGGCTCGCTCACGTTCAATGGGGACCCAACTACGCCGTATCTCAACTTGACAGCGGTGTACGACCAAAGAGCGCGCGGAAGCCAGAATTCCGAAGTGCGTATTACCCTCTCCCTGTCCGGCCGTCCCGACAACCTGTCGCCGTCCCTCTCGTCGGAGCCCACGATGAGCACGCGGAACATCTTCTCCTACCTGGCAACTGGGCGCCCTGCCGACGCGCTCTTCAGCGGCAACTCTGAGGGCGGTAACCTCGCCACGCAGGTCGCCCTCGGACAGGCGTCCAATTTCGTCGAGAACCTCGCAGCCAGCGAACTCGGGCTGGATGTGGTCCATCTCGATGTGCGCACCGAGGGCACCTCGTACCTCACGGTGGGCCGTTACCTTACCCCGCGCTTCTTCGCGTCGATCGAGCAGCCCGTGTTTGCCCCATCGTCGCAGACGTCCACGCAGTCGGCGGCCCTCATTCCCGATGTGACGCTCGAATATCAGCTCAACAACTACCTCCAGCTCCGCTCTCGAAGCAATCAGCAATCCCTCCAACTCAATCTGCTGTTCGAGTACGCCTATTGACGCCCCACGGGCTCGAAGCTCGTGCGATGCTACGGCTCCAAGCACGCCCATCGACCAAAAACGTGCTGGGCCGTGGCCCCCAGCGCCGACTCGTGAGTTGCGGCGGCCCGCCGAATTTTTGCATCGTCGAGCCCTTCCTCGGCCAACTCGTCTTGAAATGCCGTCGTCATCCACGCCACCGTCTTCGGCGTCACCTCCAGGTGAAAGAGCAGTCCGTACGCGGTACGGCCATACCGGAACGCCTGATGCTCCGTCTGCACCGTACGGGCGAGACGGACGCCCCCCCTCGGAATCGTGAACACGTCGCCATGCCAGTGGAAGGCCTGAAACGGGTCGGCCACCTCCCGAAAGAGTGGATCGTCCGCGGCGGCGTCGGTCAATTCGACAGGGCCCCAGCCAATTTCTTTGGTCGGACCGGGGCGCACGTCGGCCCCCAACACGTGGGCCAGAAGCTGGCTTCCGAGACACACGCCCAGGACCGGTCTCTCGGTCTGCAGGGCCTGCTCGATGAGAGCACATTCGCGGGCCAAGTGGGGCCGGTCGTCGAGATCGGCCACACCCATGGGCCCACCCATCACGACGAGCCGGTCCGCAGTGAACGAATCGGGTACGCGATCCCCCCGAAAGACCTGCAGCGTACGGAATGAATGCCCCTGGGCGTCGAGTGCCTTCGCGATGGTCCCGGGCGGCTCCGGACGGACGTGTTGGAGAATGAGAACGTCAGACATCGTCACTCAAGAAGCACGTCGGCAAGGCTCGCGAGATCGGGCACCGTGTGGTCTGGATCGGTCTGTGGGGTCGGCGGATCGAACCGATCGCCGTAGCGTCGGACCCACACGCAGGAAAGCCCGAGCCGCCCCGCCGGGTTCACGTCGTGATACACGCTCTGAGCGACGTGCAGGAGCCGATTGGGAGGGACGCCGAGCCGGGTAAAGGCCGTCTCAAAGTGGTCCAGGGCTGGCTTGTACGCCCGCACCTGCTCCCCCGTAATCACGTCGTCGAACTCCACGTCGAAATGCCGGGCCGTGTCGTGGAAGAGATCATCGTCCACATTGGAAACCACGGCGAGGCGGAAGTGCTCTCTGAGTCGGCGGAGGGCCTCGTTCGTGTCCGGAAAGGGGGGCCAATCGCCCACCGAATCGGCGAAGCGCTCCAGCTCTGCGTTGGTCGGGGTAAACCCAAAACGATCCCCAAATCGCCGCACGACGCGCCGCAGCACCTCCCGGTAGGCGACGTAGGGGCCAGCCTCCACGTCCCGCTCGAACTCCCCGTAATGCCGGAAGAGATCCGTATCGTCGAGCTCGACGTCGTAGGTGCGGAGAATGGGTTGAAGCGCCGTGGAGATGCCATCGGCCCAGTCGATAAGCGTGCCGTAGCAGTCAAAGGTGAGAACGTCAGAGTCGCCTGGGTCAAGGGACATCAGTCAAGAGAGGAAGTCAGTCGAGGGCAGCATTAAGGATTCTTATGAATTCGCTCGCGACAGGATGCAGCGGTGCATGCAGGAGGCCTGCTCATGCACTTCAAGACGCAACCCGCTGCTTCGAATCTGTCCGGGAGCGCCGCATCCCGTACAGCAGCACCAGAAGCATTCCACACAGAAGCCCCGCAAGGCCGACGAAGGCTGGCCCCCACCCAAGCAGGTCGGCCACCGCCCCGGTGACGACGCTCCCGCTGGCCCCGAGCACCATGTACGCCGTACGGATGAGTCCAAAGCCAGCGCTACGCTCCTCCTCTCCGAGGTGGTCCATAAACTTGGGCAGAAGCGCTGCGCCCCACCCCATTGCCAGCCCGGCGCAGAGGGTCGCCCCACCCACGGCCCAAAACCCGCGTCCGGCAACGAGGCCTGCGTAGCCCACCACGCCCAGCCCCACGGCGAGCGTGGCCGCCGGGTACCGCCCCACGCGATCCGACAGGGTCCCCAGGAGCGGCTGGGTGATACCTTGCACCACGAAGTAGGCCGAGAAAAAAGCGCCGGCAAGGGCCTCTCCGTAGCCCTGATACTCAATGAGAAACGCGGGGAGAAACGAGGCGGTCGCCTGCCAGACGAATGCCCCGGCAACGGAAAGACCGGCCGTGAGCGCGATGGGTGGCCGACTGAGTAGTTCAAGCAGCGGTCCGAGACGAAGGCGACTCCAGAGCGACTCGTCGGGCCGAACCGGAGGCGTGGGACGCACCACGAGTCCGAAAAGAATGGCACTCGGCAGCGCAATGATCGCGCCCAGGGCCACAGCCCACCGCCAGCCCAGCCACAACCCCACACTCCCCGCGGCCAGAGGAATCAACACCCCCGCCACCGGCGCCCCCGCGGTGTGCAGCCCGATCGCCGAGCCGGTGTTCGGGATGGTGCGGGTCAGTAGCGACGTGGCGACGCTGAAGTGGAGCCCGGCAACGCCCCCCAACACGACCGTGCCGACGAGGAAAATGGTGTAGGTCGGGGCCACCGCAACCAGCGCGCTCGCCAGGGCCGTCCCACCCACCGCCACGAGGATGATGCGCCGCTCGCCGTAGCGATCGGCCAGCAACCCGCTCGGAAACTGGGAGGCCGCGTACGCCATCCACATGCCCGTGAGGGCCAGGCCAATGGCGCTGTTGGACACCCCAAATGCATCACCGATGGCGGGCACCACCGGACTGATGGCCAATCGCGCGGCCATCGTGGCAAAGAAGGCCAGGGTGCACGCCCCGAGTACGGCTCCCTGGTACGACCAAAGTCTCACAATACCCACCGAACATCGAGAGGAATCAACACTGCGAAATGCGGTACGGCCTCTCCGGACGACCCGTTCAGCGGGGGGCAAGGCTGGAAGCGATCCCGCCAGGAGGCTTTGCAAATTGTTCGTCGGACGAGGCCTCCGACGAATGGGGACCACGGTCGGTGCGACGGCCTCGGACTCCGGGTTCCCCTCTCTCAGTCCTCCCCCACGAGGGCCAAGGCCTCAATTTCAACCAGCATGTCCGGATCGATGAGACGCCGCACCTCCACCATGCTCGTCGCCGGCCGAACGTCGCCGAACACCTCGCCGTGGACCCGCCCGATTACCTCCCACTGATCAATGTTGACGACGTAGATCCGCGTGCGGACCACGTCGTCGAACGACGCCCCGGCCTTGTGCAGGGCCGACTCCACGTTGGAAAGGGCCTGTCGGGTCTGCTGCCCTGGATCCTCCACGCCGACGACGTTGCCCATTTCGTCGGTGGCAGTGGTCCCGGATACGAAGACGTGCGTCCCCCGACGGACAGCCCGCGAGTAGCCGACCACCGACTCCCATTCGGTCCCGCTGGACACCGTGTGTCGCTCCATGAATCTCGTTCTGGGTCGTATGTGGACTGGTGAACGATAGTTAGGACGCGCCCGAAAGGGTCGTCCGGATCGCCTCAAGACGATCGATCGTGTCTCGCAGACTGGCCTCCGTCGTCCGTGGATTGATGGGACAGAGCCGGAGAACGGGACGACCGTCGAGCGTCGTCTGTGTCAGGAACGCCTCTCCATCCTTCTTGATTGCCGAGACAAGGCGGCACGTGAGTGTATCGGCTTGGGCGGGCGTCCATCCATCGGGCTCGCAACGAAAGGTCACGATGCCCATTTGCGCCGGGGTCACCACCGTCCACTCGGGGCGATCCCGAAGAAGCTGCTCGGCCTGCTCGGCTCGCTCGAAGCCGCGGCGGACGGCCGTCGCGACGTGCTGGCGGCCAAACACCTTGAGGGTCATCCACAGCTTGAGGGCGCGGAAACTTCGCGTAAGTTGGATTCCGTAGGCCGAGAAATTAACCTCGTCCTCTTCCCCCTCCGCATCCTCCAGATATTCCGCCTCCAGCCGAAAGGCGCGTCGAAGGTGCTGCTCGTTGCGCACGAGCACGCCGCCAATCTCGAAGGGCTGGAAGAGCCATTTGTGCGGATCCAGGGTCAGCGAATCGGCCTGTTCGATCCCCGCAAGTCGCTCCCGTCCCCGCTCACAGACGACCGTCGACGCCCCGTACGCCCCGTCCACGTGGAGCCAGAGGTCCTCGTTGTCGGCTAGGTCCGCGAGCTTGGGTAGCGGATCGACGGCGCCGGTGTTGGTCGTGCCCGCGTTGGCAATAACGCAAAACGGCCGACGCCCCGCCGCCCGATCGGCTGCAATGGCGTCCCGCAATGCTGTGATATCGAGCCGATACTGATCGTCAGAGGGCAGGCGACGGAGCTGATCGGGGGCGAAGCCGAGCAAGCGGAGGGCCCGATCGACCGACGTATGGGTCTGGTCGGAGCAATACGCGACGCCCCCGCTCAGGTCCTCATCCAGCACGGCATGTCGGGCCGCGGCCAGGGCAGTCACGTTCGCCATCGAGCCGCCACTCGTAAATAGGCCCCCGGCCGTCTCCGGGAGGCCACAGAGCTCCTCGAGCCAGTCGATCACCACCAGCTCGACCTGTGCGGCCGCAGCGCCCGAAATCCAGGTCCCCGAGAACACGTTGAACCCCGACGCCAGCATGTCGGCCAGCACACCGATGAAGTTGTTCGGGCCCGGGACGAACCCGAAGAAGCGGGGGTGGTCCACCCGCATCGTGTTCGGTAGCACGTCCTCCTCCACCCGATCGAGCACGGCCTCCGGAGGGGTTCCTTCTTCCGGAAGATCCTCCCGGAGACGAGCTTCCAGCTCCTCCCGGGAAGGAGAACCCCCCAAGGACTCTTCCTCCCCCTCCGCAAAGTGGTCCACGAGAAGATCCACGACCCGATAGCCCAGCGTCCGCATTTCCTCGCGGGATAGACGGAGACGATCGCGATCCATAAATTCACATTGCTGACCTAGAACGACGCGGAGGGGACCGGAAACGTAGTCCTGGAGGGCCAGGACCTCAAGGGGATGCGTACTAAGGACACGCAGAGACTGTACGACAGGGGCACCTTTCGCCACCCGTTTGGTATACGTAGGCTCCGACAGGCGCACCGATCGTCCTCCGCCATGATCACCCTCTACCGCCCTCCCAATAATTCGTGGGCCGACGAGATCGAGGAAGCCCTCGACGAGATGGTCATCGCTTACGAAACCGAAACGGTCGAGGACGAGAAGGATCTCCCGAACGACATTCCGGAGCTTCCCGCCCTCCGCGACGAAGGTGAGGTCGTGACGGGGGAGTCGTCCCTCCGCCACCACCTCGAACACCTGCGCGACCTCATGGCCGACTGGGATCGCTTCCAGTCTGACGCCTGTTACGTTGACGAGGACGGCACCGTATGCTAGGCGGTGTCGACGCCCCATCTATTGTACGCGCTCCGCAACGACATGTCCCTCCTTGCACCATTGATCTTCGGCGTTCTCCCCGGAGCGCTCATGGCCTTCGTCGGCGCCGGTCATTTGTGGAACTACGTCCGACTGAAGCGATCCGACCCGGTCGACATTCAGCGATTGGATGCCTCTTCGGGGACCGTTGAACTAATAGGGACGGCCCACGTCCACGAGGAAACGAGCCGATCGCCATTCACCGATACGGAGACCCTGCTGTGCGACTGGAAGGCCGAGTACTACAGTCATTCCCGCGAGGGATCGAACTGGAAACTATTGACGTCGGGCCAAGCACGGCATTCGTTTCTGCTTGAGGACGGGACCGGAACGGCCTTGATTGACACTGATGGGGCTAGTCCCTACCTGGAGGAAACGACAACCATCGAGGTCGAGGCGGGCGAATCTCCGCCCCCACCGATTCAGGAGTTCCTGGAGACGACCGACGAGATCGACCCCGAGGCCGATCGGACCCGACGGTACCACGAGTCGCGGCTCGATCCGGACACCGATGCGTACGTGTTTGGTCCCGTTCGTGAGTCCGATACCTCGGTGGACGCGGTCATCGGCGTTGAAAATCCCAGCGACCGGGGCCTCACAATTGGGGAGGACGACCTCACGCCGTCCAAGATTGCTGAGAAGGTCAACTCCGACACCGATCAGTTCATCATCACCAATGCCGACGAAAGCGGGGCCGAGCGGCAGATGTTGAAAATCGGGGCCATTTGGCTCGGCCTGGGCCTCCTCTTCCTCGTTGTCTCGATTGTGGTGCTGTTCTGAAGGGCCCACGAAGCAGATCTACCCCACGTTTCCAGCGACGGGTCGCCATCTCCGTCTGTATCTCTGAGAGCATTGCGTTGCGGGACCGGACACTCGCTCTGTTGGCAGGCTTTTCAGCAATTCCGGACAACACCGCACGTCCCCGAGCATACATTCTTCTGGGCGCTCTGCTCTGTGGCTTTCCTTTCACTGATCTTCCCGTCTGCACGATGGCCATCGACCTTTCCTTCACCGACACGTTCGCGCAGCGCCACATCGGCCCCACCGACGCCGATGTGGACGCCATGCTCGACACGCTCGGCGTTGAGTCGCTCGACGCGCTCGTCGATGCGACAATCCCGGACTCGATCCGGACCGACGACCCGCTCGACCTCCCGCCCGCCCTCACCGAGCAACAGGTGCTCGATGAGGCCCAAGAACGGGGTGAAGAGAACGAGAACTGGCGGTCATTCATCGGGATGGGCTATCACGGCACCCATACGCCGCCCGTCATCCAGCGCAACATCCTGGAGAATCCGGCCTGGTACACGCAGTACACGCCCTACCAGGCCGAAATCGCGCAGGGCCGCCTGGAGGCGCTCCTCAACTTCCAGGACATGACGATCGACCTGACGGGCATGGAGATTGCCAACGCGTCGCTGCTGGACGAGGCGACGGCCGCCGCGGAAGCGATGATGATGCTGGAACGAGTGGACCGCCGCAGTGACGCCTCGACGTTCTACGTGGCCGAGGACTGCCACCCGCAAACCATCGAGGTGGTGAAGGGCCGTGCCGATCCCATCGGGGTGAACGTAATCGTAGAAGATCCCGAGAACTTCGTCTTCGGCGAGGACACGTTCGGCTGCCTCCTCCAGTACCCCACCACGGACGGCGCCGTCCGCAATTACCGCGACGTGGCCGATCGGGCGCACGACGCCGACGCGTACGTGGCGGTGGCCGCCGACCCGCTCAGCCTGACGCTGTTGGAGGCGCCGGGCGAATGGGGCGCGGACGTCGTGGTCGGCTCCACGCAGCGCTTCGGGGTGCCCATGGGCTACGGCGGGCCACACGCCGCCTACTTTGCCACGCGCGAACGCTTCCAGCGCCAGGTGCCCGGCCGCATGATCGGTGTTACGAAGGATGCCGACGGCGAGATGGCGCTCCGCATGGCCCTGCAGACCCGCGAGCAGCACATCCGCCGGGGACGCGCCACCTCCAACATCTGCACCTCCCAGGTGCTGTTGGCCGTGATGGCCTCGATGTACGCCGTGTACCACGGCCCCGAGGGACTGCGCAAGATTGCCACGCGCGTCCACGACCTCACGAAGACGCTGGCCGAGGGCCTGACGCGCGCCGGACACTCGCTCCGCCACGACGCCGTCTTCGACACCCTGCGCGTGGACCTGGCCGACACGACACAGGCCCAGGTCCATGAGCGGGCGGAGGCGCACGAGATTAACCTCCGCTACTACGATGACGGATCGGTGGGGGTGGCCCTCGACCAGACCGTGAGTGCCGAAGACCTCGACGCCCTCTTTACGATCTTTGGCGCGACCAACGGCGAGAAGCGATACGCCGAAACCCTGGCCGCTCAACTGGAGAGCGGCTACGACGGGCCAATGCCGCGGCAGACCTCGTACCTCGAGCATCCCGTGTTCAACTCGTACCACTCCGAGGGCGAGCTCACCCGCTACATGCAGTCGCTGGCGGACAAGGACCTATCGCTGGTTCACAGCATGATCCCGCTTGGATCGTGCACCATGAAGCTGAACCCGACGGCCGCCCTGCAGCCGATATCGGATCCGCAATTTGCGAAATTGCACCCGTTTGCACCGCAGGACCAGGCTCGGGGCTATCAGCAGGTGATCGACGAGCTCGGTGACTACCTCACGGAAATCACGGGCTTCGACGACATCTCCTTTCAGCCCAACTCCGGCGCGTCCGGCGAGTACACCGGCCTCCTCACCATTCAGGCCTATCACGAGGCCCGTGGCGAGGGGCAGCGCGACGTCTGTCTCGTCCCCGAGTCGGCCCACGGCACCAACCCGGCCAGCGCCAATATGGCCGGGATGGACGTGGTGACGATCGACTGCGACGAGAACGGCGACGTGGACCTGGACGACCTTCGCAAACAGGCCGAGGCGAATAGCGACCGCCTCGCCGCCGCGATGATTACGTACCCGTCTACCCACGGCGTCTTCGAGGAGCACATCGAGGCGATCTGCGACGTAGTGCACGAGCACGGCGGACAGGTCTACCTCGACGGCGCCAACGTCAACGCACAGATCGGCCTCTGCCGCCCTCGCGAGTACGGGGCCGACGTGTGTCACCTCAACCTGCACAAGACGTTCAGCATCCCGCACGGGGGCGGTGGACCCGGCGTGGGCCCCGTCTGCACCGCCGAACACTTGAGTCCCTTTCTCCCCGGCCACCCGGTGGTAGACACCGGCGGCGACCAGGGCATCCCCGCCATCGCCGCGGCCCCCTATGGCAGCGCGCTTATCCTGCTCATTTCGTGGGCCTACATAAAGCTCCTGGGCCCCGAGGGCCTCACCACGTCTGCCAAGACGGCCCTTCTCAACGCCAACTATCTCGCCGACCGGCTCGCGGACCACTACGACATCGTGTACCGGGGGCCGAATGATCGGGTGGCCCACGAGTTCATCCTCGACCTTCGCCCGTTCCGCAAAGAGCTCGACATCAACGAGCAGGACGTGGCGAAGCGGCTCATGGACTATGGTTTCCATTCCCCCACGATGAGCTGGCCTGTCGTCGGCACCCTCATGGTGGAGCCGACCGAAAGTGAGTCGAAGGCTGAGCTCGACCGCTTTGTTCGTGCCCTTACGGCCATCCGCGGTGAGATAGAAGCCGTCGAAACCGACACGCTCGGGGCCGAGGAGAGCACCCTCAAGCAAGCCCCCCACACCGCCGAGATGCTGGCAACGGATAACTGGTCGCTTCCCTATAGCCGCGAGACGGCGGCCTACCCGGCCGACTGGGTCCGCGAGCACAAATTCTGGCCCAGTGTCCGCCGCGTGGACGATGCCTACGGGGATCGAAACCTCTTCTGCTCCTGCCCGCCCCTCGACGCCTACGAGGCAGACGAGGAGGAAGACCTTGAAGCCGTTCTCGAGAAATAAGGGACGCCCTCTAGTCTTCTCTCGGCTTCCTCTTCTCCTCCGCAGAGGCGCAGGACATCCCCTGCCTCTCTTGGGGTAGACTGTGGAAGACTCGCGTCCCCACATAAGAAAGGGCCTGGCACACGAATTCGTGCCAAGCCCTTTCGGGGTCGTCTATGGGGAGGACCGGAGAAGAGACCTGACAGAATCTGATTGGTAGGTAGGAACGTCCCCGTCTCGGAACGCACTGGATCTCGGGCTTAGTGAGCCGCTACCCAATCTGTCCCGAAGGGGCCCATCCGAGGCCCAATCCTGAGAACTGGCCCCGGTTAGCCTCACAGCCAACCCCTTAAACAGATCCCCGGTCCCAAACCACTCCGGGACGGTCTCCATTCTGGGGGTCGAGGAACATCATTGCCCGACTGTAAACTCCACGGACTCTTCATCGTGTCCGTCGAGCGGGCAATAAGCGGTATACGTTCCTGGCTCAAGCGTGGCCTCCAGGGTCTTCGTCTTACCGGCCGCGATCTTTCCATCTACACGTTCCTCGACGGGCCCTGCGAGCGCAAACCCGTGGGCCGCGTCCCCCGTGTTGGTTACCTCAAAGGTCTGTGCGCCCGCTGACAATGAGGTCGTTGAGAGGGAGAGACTATCTTCCGCTACGACAGCCTCAACAGGCTCCTCCTCCACCGACGCCGCTACGCTATCGCTGGCAGGGCCCTGCCAGCCCCAAGCCGTAAGGAGCAGCACTACGCCGATGGCAACGCTAACACTCGCAAGCACGCGTCCGATGCGGTTCTTCCGTGGGTTTAACATAAGATTCTGCTTTGTGACTAGTGAGTGGCATAACAGCGAGAAGGCACTACCGATTCCAGGCAGCGTCGTAAGACTGCCCGAGGAACCTCGGACAATGCCACTTCGCCAACGGGGCGGAGTCGGAGTGTTTTTGAGGGTGTCCCTATTTTCTTCTGATCGTTGGGAAATAAAACGACAATGTAACTCTCCATGGAACCGGCGTGGTAGAGTGTCCGTGATATTGAAAGTATTCAGCCAACCCCCCTCTAGCGCTTCGGGGATCCGCGGACGCTTCAGTCCCGATGAATCTTGGCCGGGTGAAGCTTTTCAGGGCACAGAGTGAGAAACCGGTCCGAAAAACGAGAACCTTCGGGATTGTGCGCGACGCCGCCGTTCGTTTTCCTGTTCGGAGCTCAATCCCCAACAAGCCGTCGGATCCATGATCCAAGCTTTTTCTTGCGTCTCTTGAAACCGCTGCGGAACTGGAATTCCCCCCCAATAATAAATAGTTGATCCATTGGAGCCCATCTGTTTAGTCCATCGGATCCCCTTTTCTCCGTCACTCCGCTCCGTAGTCTGTCCGACCGACGCAGTCTTGCATGTCCGATACTCCGTTGAGAGAACAGTTTGAAGAGGGACTTTGGGTCGGGGATTGGTATGTCGAGCCAATGCGCAACTGCGTCTGGCATCAGGACGAGGAGGTGCAATTGGAGCCGAAGGTCATGAAAGTCCTCCTGTGTATGGCTCGGCGCCCCGGCAAAACAGTTACGAAGCGTCAATTTAAGGAGGAGGTCTGGACGGAGACGGTCGTTACCGACGATGTCCTGTCCCGGTGCATCTCGGAGCTCCGAAAGACCTTCGACGATGCCCCGGACGATCCCTCGTACATCGAAACCATTCGGAAAACGGGGTACCGATTGATTGCCCCCGTTCGGCGCTCCGACGCTACCGAGTCGCCCCTCTCCGACGAGGCCTCTTCCTTCGCAACGGCAAGTGGTGCGTCCGTGGACGCACTCATCCGGCGGCTTCAGACTATCGCGGAAGAAGCCCGTCCCCTCTTTTCCTCCGTGGTAGACCAATGGGAGAAAGCCGCTGACCTCTTCCCTTCTCGGCGACAACGGCTTCTCGTGGGTAGCCTCGCCGGTGCCGTCCTGGTAATTGGCCTCGTGCTCTGGGCCTCGTCCGGGCAGTCCGAGTCGGACACCGATCCGGTGTCCGCAAAGCCCTTCACGAGCTTCGGGGGAGAGGAATTTGATCCTGCGCTTTCTTCTCTGGGGCATCAGCTTGCCTTCGCGTGGCGGCAGCCCGACAGTCTCGACCAGAATATTTACCTTGTTCAGCGGGGTGCCGAGCAACCTCTCCAGCTTTCCCCCGACTCGACGATTGACCGGAGTCCCACGTGGTCGCCAGACGGTCGGTTCGTGGCGTACGTGCAGCAAAACGAAGACGACCATCGCATCTCAATCGTCCCGTCTATAGGAGGCCGCCCCAACGAGGCCGTTCACCTCCCGCACCGGAGCATCCAAAGCGTCGCCTGGATGCCGGATACTACCCGCCGAGCCGTCGTGGTGTCGGCAGAACGACGCCCCCACCAGGCGTCGTCCCTCTTCCTCCACTTTCTCGATTCCGATTCGAGTGCCTCGCTCACGACGCCTCCGCTTTGGTCAATCGGAGACGTAGACCCGACCCCCTCCCCTGACGGTTCCCAAATTGCCTTCGTCCGCACAACCCTTCGGGGCGTGGAGAACATTTACGTCGTCCCTACCTCGGGCGGATCCCCGACCCAGATCACGACCGACGATACCCGCATTGACGGACTTACGTGGTCGGCGGACGGCAGCCACCTTTTCTACGCGGCCCAGCGCTCCGGAGTCTCGGGGCTCTGGCAAGTCGGGTTTGAAGGGGAAGACCCCACGTTGATTCGCTCAGCCAGCGAAGGGACCCATTTTAGCGACCCCACCTTCTCCGCTCAGTCGGACCGGTTGGCCTACACCCAAAAATCGTCACAACTCGACCTCTGGGCATTGAGCCGACCGAACCAGTACGAGGAGTTTACCGCCGAGCCCCTCGTCTCGTCCACCCAGGAAGACATGCGTCCAACCATCTCTCCGAAGGGAAAACGCATTGCCTTCGTTTCAGAGCGGTCGGGGTCGCAAGAAGTCTGGGTCGCAGAGGCAGATGGCTCCGCGCCGAACCGCCTTACCTCCTTGGACGGTCCCGCCGTGCGATCGGTCACCTGGTCTCCCAGGGGTGATCGCCTCTGCATTGTGACCCGTCAGAAAGGGCAGTCCGACCTCTATCTGATCCCAGCCTCGGGGGGGTCGCTCTCCCGCCTCACGACGGGCCCCTCAGAAGACGTAGTTCCTCGCTGGTCATCCGACGGGCAGTGGATCTACTTCGCCTCGAATCGGACGGGCCACTGGGAGGTCTGGAGAACGCCCGCCTCCACGGACAGCCAGCGAGTGCAGCAGGTGACCACCGGCGGGGCTGTCGCCGCCCAGACGTCCGCCACAAACTCTCGGCTCTACTTCGTCCGCCCCGACACGACGGGCATCTGGGCGGTGCCCCTGGACACGACGGCCCTCCCGCTCCCCACTACCCCTTCTTCTCAGACCAGCGGCGGGGAACTGATTGCCGACAGGTCCGGGTCCTCCCCGCCCCCACCGGATACGTCGATCTCCCCCGAGCAAATTGTGGAGTCATTTTTCCCCGACGAGCGAAGGGACTGGTGGGTAAGCGAAAACGGCATCCACTTCGTCCACCGACAATCGAACAGCGCGGTCCTCGCCTACTTCGACTTCTCCACCGACCGGATTCTGCCTCTCTACGAGTTTCCGGATTGGCGGCCGGTTCAGAGTCTGGCCGTCGGACCGAGGGGAGAATGGTTCGTCTATACCCACGTGGTCCGCCGGGAAAGCGACGTCATGCTCGTCGAGAACTTTCGATGAGCCTCCCCCTCACTCC
>CAYLMT010000006.1:22577-30823 GCA_964384855.1 uncultured Salinivenus sp. | reverse complement strand
ACAGCCTATCATCCGGCTGAGCTCGTACAGATGCTCTCGTGAGAGAGCGAAGCGGTGTCACACGTCCCCCTCTTGCGGGCGGAGGAGCAGCTCCTCCAGGACTGTGCGGTCGGAAAGGTGGTAGGCGTCGACCACGGATTGGGCCACGTCCTCCGGGGCCATGAACCGGTCCTTCGGGATGTCTGCTCCCTCCCACGTAGGAGTGTCGGTGGCGCCGGGCAGCACAGTCGTCACGCGGAGGCCCTCGTCCTTCGTCTCTTCGCGCACCGTTCGGGCGAGGCCGCGGAGGCCGTGCTTGGCGGCGCAGTAGCCCGCATTGCCTGGGTACGCCATGATGGACGCCACGGAGCCCATAAAGAAGAGGTGTCCCGTCCCCCGCTCCCGCATCGCGGGCAGAAATGCCTTCGTGACGGTGAAGGCCCCCGTGAGGTTGACGTCGATCTGGTCCCGGAAGCCCTCCGGTGTGAGTTCGTCGAGGGGGGAGTAGGTGAATGCCCCGGCGTTGTTGACGAGCGCGTCCGGTGGACCCCACTCTTCGTGCACGGATTCCGCCATCTCGACCACCGCCGCGTCGTCAGTCACGTCCGTGGGGAGCACGAGCGGTTCGCCCCCGCGCGCCCGACAGGCGTCGGCGGTTTGCTCCAGCTTTGATCGCGTCCGTGCCACCAGGGCCACCTGTGCCGCCTCTCGCTCGGAGAAGGCCTCCGCGATGGCCTGCCCGATGCCCTGGCTCGCGCCCGTAACCACTACGATCATGTTTGAGTTGCGATGTTCGGGTCTCGTATTACTTGACCTCAACGAGCAGAAACGCGCCACTTGGCCTTCGCCCGTGCCTAGTCGGTGGCGCCGATGAGGCGCATAAATTCGGCCCGGGTGGCGTGGTTGTCGAACTCGCCGCTCACGGAGCTAGTCGTGGTCGCCGAGTTTTGCTTTTCGGCCCCGCGCATCATCATGCAGAGGTGCTTCGCCTCAATGACCACGGCGGTGCCGAGCGGCTCGATGACCTCGTCGATGGCGTCCCGGATCTGGAGGGTCAGCCGCTCCTGCACCTGCAGGCGCCTTGCAAAGACCTCGACGGTCCGGGGAATCTTGCTGAGCCCCACGATCTTGCCGTCCGGGATGTAGGCCACGTGCGCCTTGCCGTAAAAGGGGAGCATGTGGTGCTCGCACAGCGAGTACACCTCGATGTCTTTCACGAGGATCATCTCGTCGTAGGCCTCCTCGAAGACGGCCTGACGAAGGATGTCTTTCGGGTCGAGGGCGTATCCGTGCATCAGAAACTGATAGGCCCGAGCGACCCGCTTGGGCGTGTCGGCGAGGCCCTCCCGGTCCGGGTCTTCACCCAGGATATCGAGGATGGCCTCGATGTGCTCGCTAAGAGCCTCGGAGGTCTCTTCGTCGTAGATGTCGCGCCGCTCGTAGAGCTTCGGGGGCATGCCGTCGGCGGAGCCGTTGGCACGCAGACCGCTTGAGTGAATCTTTTTCTCGGCCATTGCGGAAAGGGGGGCGATGAGACAGCGTGTGGAGGCGGCGACCGGAGCACCTACTCGCCCCGGTATTCTACGAAGTTGCGAGGGGTTTCGTAGAGCCGCACGCAGTGAAGCTCCCCGGCGGGGAGTGCGTCTTCGAGCTCGTTCCAGATGGCAATCGCAAAATTTTCGCTCGACGGAATGATCCCGTCCAGAAAATCGACCTCCCGGTTCAGGTTCTTGTGGTCCACCTTGTCGAGTACCCGGTCGTGAAGAATGTCCTTCAGGGTGCCCAGATCGATTACGTATCCGGTCTCCGGGTCCGGCTCGCCGGCCACCGTTACTTCCAGCTCGTAGTTGTGGCCGTGCCAGTTCGGATTGTTGTCCTTCCCATAGGTCGCCTCGTTCCACGCGTCCGACTTCTCGGGGTTGTGAAGTCGGTGGGCCGCGTTGAAATGGACCTTCCGGGTGATGTAGACGGTGGACATAGCAGAACAGGCATCCGGGAAACCAAGGCGCAGCCAAAGGACCTCCTTCTACCGATCACTGGAGACGATGTTGTTTGGTGGGAGAAGGCGGGCGCATAGTTGTCAAGCTGTTCGCATATGTAGAGGAGGCGTTACAAGCGGGGCCTCTTTGGGGTGATCGGCCCCTTGTGATTCGTCCGGCGCGTCCGCTATATTGTGGCCGCAGAGACACGGTGCCCGTACGAGGGGCCGTTCACTCGATTCCGTTCACGGACCATGGATCCGTCCCATGTCCGAGAAAACCATCTTTCAGCGCATTATCGACGGCGAGGAGGACGCCGACATCGTCCACGAGGACGATCGGTGTGTGGCGTTTCGGGACATCAACCCGCAGGCGCCCACACACATCCTCATCGTCCCCCGTAAGCCCATCCCGTCGCTCGACGATCTGGATCCGGAAGACAAGGATCTGGTGGGGCACCTGTTCGTGGTGGCCCGCGAGCTGGCTCAGGAAGAGGGCCTGCGCGACGGCTATCGCACCGTCATCAACTGCGGGGACGATGGCGGACAGTCAGTCTGGCACCTCCATCTCCATCTCCTTGGGGGGCGTCGCATGAACTGGCCTCCAGGATGATCGGTCAGTGTCGAATTGCGGGTGTCGAATGACGACGTACGGTCGGGGGCACTCGCGGTCTGCCATTCGAAATTCGGCATTCGTCCTTCACCATTGTGACCACCTTGGGTGTAACGGGGGGCATCGGGAGTGGAAAGACGACCGTCTGCGGATTTCTGGAAGAGCAGGGGGCCCGGGTCTTCTACGCCGACGTGGAGGCGAAGCGGCTCATGCAAGAGGATCCGAGTGTGCGGGATGCCGTTGCCGAGGAGTTTGGGGCGGCCGCCTACCGCGAGGACGACACCCTGAACCGGGCCTACCTGGCCGAGAAGGTCTTCGGGGATCCCGAGCAGGTGGAGCGCCTGAACGCCATCGTGCATCCGCGCGTCTTCGAGGCGTTTGAGGCGGCCAAGGAGCGGGCGGCGGACGAAGGGGTTTCACTACTCGTCCACGAAGCAGCCCTTCTTTTCGAAGCTGGTGGCGACGAGCACGTCGACGTTACGGCCGCCGTGGTGGCCCCAGAGGCCGACCGCATCGCGTGGGTGACGGAGCGGGACGACGTGTCGCCGGAGCAGGTGCGGGATCGTATGCAACATCAGCTCTCCCAGGACGAGCTTCGCGAGCGGGCCGACTACGTGCTCGAAAACGACGGGACCCTCGACGACCTGCGGCGAAAGAGCGTGGAACTATACTGGGCCGTCATGGAAGACCAGTAGTTGTTTAGAATTTTCTCGTCCCCTCTGGAAAGAGGGCGATTTAACCCAATTCCAATCCGTTTTCGGTCGTGGTAGACCAGCTCGCATCCATAGTAGGCCGAAAAACCGGCCCAGCGCGGCTCGATTAAAGAGGCATTATCCGAAAACTTGTACCTTGAAATCGAAAAGTTTACACGGTACTTTATGCCAAGAACGCGTGTAGCTTATCATTTCGAGGCATCCGGGCGATGAGGGGGGGATATTTTGAGTATTGGGGCCCTATTCAGTGTCCACGAGAGAGGGGCAGGGGGAAAACGGTTCCTAGAAATCGGTCTGCTCGGAGGAGGCTTCTGCGAAGAATGATCGCCTCGGCCTATGCGGGCACGTATGGCATGTTGTTTTCAGATAGAACTATGGACGGACATTCGGGGCCTGTCCGCTGAATGAAGGGGCTCGACGATCGTTTTTTGTTTTTCGTTTCCATGGGAGGCTTGTGGAGCCTCTCGGAGGGTACGGTAGTGATCTCACCTAGACTGTAGACATTGACGGTTTCCAATTTCAGGGAGTGCGATGAGCAACGATTCGAGACAGCTCTCCGCCGTATTGCATGAGTTGAAGAACCCCATTTTGGCCATCGAGCGTCTGTCCGACATTTTGCTTGAGAAAGATCAGCAGTTGTCCAGCGACGCCAAGCGCAAGATCGAATTGATCTATACGTCGGCGAAGGAGGCCTCTAGCTACCTCGAGGATTTGGATTTTTCCTCCCCGCCCGTCCTCGCCGACGATTTTTCCTTCGCGCCGGTCGACGTTGCGGCCCTGGCCGAGCAGGTGGTCGAAAGTTTCCAGCCGCACGCCGAGTACAAGGACCAGACGTTGCGGCGGGCCGAGTTTGCCGAGGAGGCCATGGTGATTGGGGATGAGGTGCGGCTTCTGGAGGCCATGAAAAACATTGTGAACAATGCCCTGAAATACTCACCCTATGGGGAGACGGTGGAGGTTCGGGTCCTTAAAACTGGAGACGAGGTGCACTTTTCGGTGTCCGACAGTGGGCCCGGGCTCGACGAGGAGGACCTGGATCGGCTCTTCAAGCCGTTTCAGCGCCTCGCCCAGCAGCCCACGGACGGAGAGGTTTCGTTGGGACTGGGCCTCTATCTCGTGAACGAGATCATTAGCCGTCACGACGGGGAGGTGGACGTCGAAACGGCAAAGGGGGAGGGGAGTACCTTCACCCTCATTCTTCCGGCGGCCTCCGTGTCCACGAATCACCAGTAGAAACTGGGGCTGTCCCGGTACGAGTTTTGATCGTTGGCTTCAGGGTGGGGCCTTGCCCCTACAATCTTAAGTGAGCGTTTGAAGAACCCGCAATTCTTAGCTGTACTCCTGAAGGCCAGGCGCTAATATTCCGTCCGCGTCGTTTTTCTCATTGTCTTTTGCTCCACATGCCGGACCAGTCTACAAACCACATTCGGACCTTTCTCGTCGACGACCATCCGGCGATTTTGGAGGCGGTTCGCAACCGCATCGACGACACCCTCGACGTGGAGGTTTGCGGAATGGCCACCTCTTCGGATGAGGCGTTCCGAAAGATCGAGCAGCAAGAGCCGGACACGGCCGTCATTGACATTTCTCTGGAGGACGCCCACGGCTTGGATCTCGTGCAGAACCTTCAATCGCAGTGCCCGGAGGTGCAGATTGTGGTGTACTCGATGTACGACGAGATGGTCTACGCGGAACGGGCCATTCAGGCCGGGGCCTCCGGCTACTTGATGAAGGACCAGCCCACCGAGGACCTCATTGAGGCAATCCGGGTGGTGAACGAAGGGGAGGTCTTTTTGAGTCGGGAGATGGCCTCACAGATCCTGAACAAGGTCGCCCGGGGGGAGTCCTCGGAGCCGAGTTTCCCAATCGAGGAATTTACTGATCGGGAGCTGGCTGTCTTTCAGATGCTCGGGGAGGGATGTAGTATCGAGGAGATTCAGGATCGGTTGAACCTGGCCCGGAAGACCGTGGAGACGTACCGGCGGCGGGCGAAGGAAAAGTTGGGGTTTGATTCCGTGTCGAAGCTGCTCCAGTTCGCAGTGCAATGGGCCTCCGCGCCGGGGGCGGGAAAGAGGGTGTCGGGGAGGCCCGACGGGGAGGCAGACGTATCGTCCGACGGGGAAGCATCGGGCGGGGACGGCGAGGAGGAGGACAGTGAATAGAACTCCAGTGCATTCTTCTTCCGCGACGGCGACTGCTTCTCCTAAAGACGGAGAGCCCATTCGAGAGAGAAGCTGTCATTTTGGATCTTGAGCCCCCACCGACGAGAAAACGACGGAAGACTTAACGTCCCATACCGGTGCACAGTGATCCGGCAGACCACAAAAAGCTGAGCCGTTTCCCCACCATGCATCTGCGCCGATGTGGTAGACAGCCGGGCCCCTTGCCTCCGTATTTGAGGGGCGTGTCTTCCCGGAAGCCCCCGAACGATTGAGCTTTGGTGTGAGGACCCGCCGGGAAGTGCCGTCATTGGATGAATGTTGGAGTCCTTGAAACGGAACCCTACATTTGTTCTGTGCCAAACGAGAGGCATTGACGAAACGGCCCATTCCGGGCCCCTGAGAACCCTCCGAGCGAAGGAGACTCTTTTGTCTCGGGCAGGTCGGTCCGGGCGAGATGGGGTAAATTTTGTGTGACACGAATAAAGTATACACAAGCAGATGTCCGTGACGTGGAGGGCCGTTGACGGAGATCTCCCGGTGGAAGGAACCCGTCTGCACTCCATTTGGCTTTGCTTGCTTTCGTCCTCGTTCTGGGAAAGAGTCACTGGGGCGCCCGGTCGAACCTGAAATCTCTATATCATTAGCCATCCCAATTCCAGGCGAATGAGCTCCGAAGCGGTTCGCAACAAGACGCAGATCGTCGTCGTCGACAAGCATCCCGCCATCCGGGAGGTCTTGCGGTCCAAGATTGAGGGCCGACCGGAGATGAGTCTGGAGGCGGAATCTGCGAACTCGGAAGAGGCCCTCGCTCTCGTCAAGCAGCACAATCCCAACGTGGTGGTGGTGGAAATTTCGCTGGGCGATGCCGACGGGCTGACGCTCATTCAAGACATTCGTGCTGAGGTGCCGGAGGTCCGCATTCTCGTCTTTTCAAAGTACAACGAGGACTTGTACGCAGAGCGTGCCATCGAGGCCGGGGCATCCGGGTACATCATGAAGACGCAGCCGACCGAGGAGGTGATGCGGGCCATTGAGCTTGTCAGCGAGGGGCAGGTGTTTCTGAGTCGGCACGTCTCGTCCCGCATTTTGAGCCGACTGGTGCGCGGGAGTGGTGACACAGAGACGTCCCCCTTAGAAAAACTCACTGACCGTGAGCTGACCGTCTTCCGAAAAATCGGGGAGGGGCACAGCGTGCGTCAGATTGCCGACCAGCTCGACTTAAACCGAAAGACGATCGAGACGTACCGGCGGCGAGCAAAGGAAAAGCTCGGCCACGAGACGGTAGAGAACCTGTTGCGGCACGCCGTGCAATGGGTGGAGCAAGGAGCGCGCGAACAGGTAGACACGGGATAGCTTTGGTTCGGTCTCCGTTCGACTCGCCCCCCCAGGGGCAAACGTCGCAGTTCTTCTTTCGTTGGGAGGCTCCCGTAGAACAGGAGTCCCGCCGTAATCAGGCTCGGACGGGGCTCTTCCGATGCGTACGCTCTCCGGAAGGGGCCAGTCCGAGTGCAAAGGGGGGCAGTTCGGGCGTGGCCCGGATCGAACGGAGAGCTACACGCCGAACAACGTGTCGAAGTACTGCTCGCCGCCGTCGCAGACGATCATGACGACCGTCGCGTCCGGCTGCTCAGCATGAATGTCACGGGCTACGGAGAGGGCGGCGCCGGCGCTCGGCCCGATTGGGAGACCGTGTTTCTGCGCGGCGTCGCGGGCTTGACGAAACGCCTCTCCGTCGGCCACGTCGCGCATCTCGTCGACGTAGTCGAACCACATGGTGGGAAGTTCGCCTCCCTTGCCCAGGCCCTCCACGCGGGTGTCGTAGGGGACCGGGTCGACACCGTAGAACGAGGTGGAGATGTTGGAGTGCTCGGCGTCGACGCCCACGACCGTCACGTCTCGCCCCGCGTCCTTGGCCTGCTCCTTGACATACCGGGCGCTTCCACTGAGGAGCCCACCCGTGCCCATCGCGCTGACGAGGTGGGTCATTTCGGCCCCGGCCTGCGCCCAGATTTCTGGTCCCGTCCACCGATAGTGGACGTCGGGATTGGCCTGGTTTTGATATTGGTTGACCAGGAAGGCGCCCGTGTCCTCGGCGATGCGTTCGGCGACCGCTCGGTAATGGTCGGGGTGGTCCGAGTCTACGTCCGGGCACGTGCGGACCTCCGCGCCGAACGCCTTCATGTAGCCGATCTTGTGCGGGCTCGTGCCCTCCGGGCACGTGAGCGTGCAGGGGATGCCCAGCCGATTGGTCACGAGGGCCACGGCCCCTGCCGTATTGCCGGAGCTGGCCTCGACGACCCGGTCGTAGTCCCCCTCCTGGAGGGCTTCCGTGAGGATGCCCATGGCGATTCGGTCCTTCATCGAGCGGGTGGGATTCGCCGATTCCATCTTGCAGAGCAGTCGCTCCCCGTTCGCTCCGGGATACGGGAGCATGGGGGTGCCCCCAATTTGGCCCAGAATAGGATCGTCGGTGGGGAAGGGCGAGGGTGGCAGGGTCTCGTGCTGCGCGGAGCGGAGGGTCGCGTCGGTCGGCATGGAAGGGGGAAGAAATGAACAGGAAAATGACGTAACGCTGCGAATTGGACCGGTCGGCACCCTTCGTGTTCGGCGGTCTCTTCGATTTCGGGAGGCATTCGCTCGGTAGCGGACGGGTGTGAGCCGTGAAGGCCCTGGTCCTGTAGAGCGTGCTTCTGAGGAGGTGTCCGTCAGGCTCCGCCGGGGTATCGCCATTCCCATCCACGTCACCGAGCTCTCACGCGGGTCCCGTCCGAGATTTGGTTCCCCGGGTGGGTAATGACGCG
>CAYLMT010000006.1:0-22477 GCA_964384855.1 uncultured Salinivenus sp. | reverse complement strand
GAGCTCTCACGCGGGTCCCGTCCGAGATTTGGTTCCCCGGGTGGGTAATGACGCGAGTGCCCGCCGTCAACCCGTCCGTAATCTCGGCACGGAGCCCACTCCGGTGCCCGACCTGCACCGACACCCGATGTGCGCGACCGTTGCGGACGACGAACAGCGCCCAGTTGTCGTCGTAGCGGAAGAGGGCACTTTGCGGGACCTGGAGCACGTCGTCGTCTTCCCACAGAATGAACCGGGCCACTACGCGGTACCCGGGGCCGAGCTGATTTTGAATCGGCGGGGGTACCTGGAGGTCGGCTGTCACCTCCACGCGCTGTTCCTCGACGCCGAGGGCCGACACCTCCGTCTGCCCGTGTGGCACCACCGTCCGCACCCGAGCGTCGAGCGTCTTGTCTCCGCCCCAGCGCACGATCTCGACGGGGATCCCCTCCGACATCCGCACTGCGTCGGAGGAGAGCACATCGACCACTACTTCGAGGGAGTCCGGGTCGCCCACCCTGACGAGTGGCGCGCCCGCCTGCACGACCCCGGCACTTTTCTGGTGGACCTGTAGGATGCGGCCGTCGACCGGCGCCCGAATCGATGTCCGAGTAGGAAGCGCGTCGGGAGAGGGCGTCTCGCGGGCGAGCCGGCTCCGGGCCGCTTCGAGTTCGCCCCGCGCCTGCGCCACGGACTGCTTCGCCGCCCGGTGCTTGGCACGGGCCTGCTTGAACTCGACCCGTGCCTGATCGAGCTGCTGTTGCGAGGCGGTCCCCTTCTCGTGCAGTCGCCGGATCTGCTGGTGCTCCTCTCGCGCGTACTCAAGGGTCGCCTTCGTCCCCGCTAGCTCTGCTTTCGCTCGGCGGACAGACGCCCGTGCGGCCTGTGCTTGTGCCTCCGCAGCCCGGTAGCCGCTGGCGTCCTGGATGCTCGATGGCAGCGTCGCCAGCCGGGCCAGTACCTCGTCCCGCGCCACCCGGTCGCCAGCCTTCCCCGGCACGCGCTTCAGGTAGCCGGTGGTGGGGGCCGAGACGACGTACCGCTCGCGGAGCTGGGTCTGCCCCTCCTCCTCCACCGTCACCCGCAACGAGTCACGCGTCGCCTCTTCCACTGACACCGACGTCGCCTCCGGCCAAAACCCATACACGAGCAACCCAATTACGACAACCAAAACCGCTCCAATTGCAACCCTTCGGTTCCACATCATAGCTCGAACACCTCACTTGAAAGTTCACAGCACACATCCGATCCCTATGATCCTCGACTCTCGATTCTCTCCTACCCCTTCCCCTCTTCCCCAAACCCTACTCCCGTGTCTTCAGCACTTCAATCAGGTCCAAGCGCCCGAGCCGCACCCACACGGCGAGTCCCGAGATGAGGGCCGCCCCCAGCACGACCGTCGCTGAAAAGGCGTAGGTGCTTCGGCTGATGACCAGCGGAATGCGGAAGAGCTCCGTCTGGGCCGAGGCCGCCGTCCCGTAGCAGAGGCCGTATCCCATCGCAAACCCCACTGGAAAGGCCGCAAGGATGAGCAAGCCCAGTTCCCCCAGGAGCACGTAGCCGATTTCGCCGCGGGTGAAGCCCAGAATGCGCAGGCTGGCCAGTTCGCGGGCCCGCTCGGACAGGGCAATGCGGGCGGCATTGTAGAGGACTCCGAACGCGATGGCGCCGGCGAAGAGGGTCATCACGAAGGTAAACGTAAGGACCGTGTCGCCCATCGTGTCGAGCAGGGACTGGAGGGCGTGGCCCTGGGCCTGCACGCTGGCCACGCGGGGACGACGCGTGAGGGCCGCGACCGTCTCGTCCTGGTAGCGCGGGTCTACGCTGAGGTACGCACCGGAGAGCGCCGGTCCCTCCCGTACCAGCCGGTTCAGGGCGTCGAGCTGCATGTATGCGCCCACCCCCACGAACTGCTGTGCACGTCCGGCCACGGGCACCGACCGGGTGGGGCGTGCGCCTTCGAGGACCTCCGCGGTGAGCGTGTCGCCGGCCTGCACGGCCAGCACGTCGGCGAGGTACTCGGAGAGCACCACGCCCTCGGGCGGAAGCTCTATGGGGGTGAGGGCATCGGTGAGGGGGCGCCGCAACACAGGCTCGGGGGTAAGCCCTTCAATGCCAGTCCGATACGTCCGATGTTCATGGCGGAGGCGCACGGGCACGCTCCGGAACGGCTCGGCTTCGGTCACACCGCGCATTCCCCGCAGTTCGTATAGGGCGTCGGTAGAGGTGGGGCCGGTAAACGAAACTGATAGATCCTGCCGCTGGGCTCGGTTGAATTGCACGTCGACCATGAAGTCGAGCGCGTCCCCGAAAAAGACGCCGGTCATGAGGATGGCGATGGAGGCGGCGATGCCAATCACCGAGAGCAACGCCTTGAGGGGGCGCCGTTCCAGGTGGCGCAGGATCATGCGTGTGGGCTGGTCAAAGAAGGACCGGAGTCCCAGCCGCTCCACGATCGTCTCGCGGTAGGCAGCCGGCGGTTCCGGCTGCATGGCCCGGGCGGGCTGGAGGGCAACCGCCTGCCACACGGCGTACAGCGTGCCGCCCACCGCCGCGACCGTCGTCACGCCCACCGCGATGGCGACGGTTTCGAGTTCGAGGGCGTAGTGGAGCTCCGGAAAGCGGTAAAACTCCAGGTAGAGCCGCGAGAGGGCGCGTCCCATCCAGGTGCCGACGGCCACCCCGCCCACGGAGCCAAGGGCTACGATCCCCATGACCATTCCCAGGTAGTGGAGCCCGATGGTTCCATCGCCGTAGCCGAACGCTTTGAGGGTGGCGATCACCTCGCGCTGCGTGCGAATAAGGCGGCCAATCACCACGTTCAGCAGAAAGGCCGCCACGGCAAGGAAAATCGCCGGCATGACAACCACGAGCTGTTCCAGCTGTCGCAGCTCTTCTGTCAGGTACCGGTGAGACACCTGATCTTTGCGAAGATACGCGTCCCGCCCCCCGTACGGCGCCAAAACCCCATCGATACGATCGAGCACGTCTTGGGGGGTAGCACTAGTGGTGAAAGTAAAGGACGCACTGTTGAAGGCACCCCTCATGTCGGTGGCGCCGCTAAGGGCCGGGCGGGACATCCAGAGGACACCGAATCGCTCAGGGGTGGGAAAGAAGCCCCCCGGTGGAATCTGGTAGACATACTCGGGGGAGAGCACGACGCCCACGACCGTGAGTGTACGGCGCTGGCCGTTGATAATTACATCCAACTCGTCGCCCGGCGTCAGTTCGTGGGCCTCCGCGAAGGTTTCGCTTACCGCCGCCTCCGTTTCACTTCCCGCCCGGGGACGTCGTCCCTGTCGCACCACGAGCTGATTCAGGGACGATTGGCCGTGCTCGGGGAGGGAGAGCATTTGACCTGTGATCGGTTCGTCGAACCCACCGACGTCGAGCCGCGCATCCGCGATCACGCGGGTTTGCACCGCCGCAACCCCCTGGATGGACCGGAGCCGCGCCTCCACATCATTCGGGGCGCGTTTGAGGGACGCGAAGGCCTCGCCAAACCGCGCCTCTTCGTAAAATGACTGCTGCGACCGCTGGAGTGCGTCCATCGTCCCCAGTGCCGCCACGAACGTGGCCACGCCGCTCACGATGACGAGCGCGATGGCCAGTCCCTGCCCCCGCATGTCCCATAGGTCCCGCAGCAATTTCTTGACGATCGCAGGCACAGCCCGATTTTGGAGTTCGGATTTTGGATTGCGGATTGTCCCTACCGCCCAAGATTCTCGCCCCTCGATCCTTTGTTTTCGCCCTTCTCCTCTCACCTCTTCCCCCTTCCCTATCCCCGAGACGTGCTACCAGGATAGCGAGGTAGCTGGCACTTGCTCGCGGATCTCTTCGACCTCGCGGACTTGCCCGTCGCTCAAGTGAATTACGCGCTGTGCCATCTTCGACACCACCTGATTGTGCGTAATGAGGGCCGTGGTCGTGCCCAGCTCCGCGTTGATGGTTTGCAGCACGTCGAGCACCACCACGCCCGTCTCTGAGTCGAGTGCCCCGGTTGGCTCGTCGCAGAGCAGCACCGCCGGTCGCTTGGCAACCGCCCGGGCAATCGCCACGCGCTGCTGCTGTCCGCCGGAGAGCTCCGCCGGAAAGTGGTCGGCCCGGTCGGCGAGCCCCACGAGATCAAGCGCCTCCATCGGCGTCATCGGGTCGCGAGCAATTTCGGTAACGATGGCCACGTTTTCCTCGGCCGTGAGGCTGGGGATGAGATTGTAAAACTGGAAGATAAAGCCAACGTGGAAGCGTCGGTAGAGTGTGCGCTGTTCGTCACCAGCGTCCGTGAGGTCCCAGCCCCGGTAGTGCACCGTGCCGTCGGTGGCCGTATCGAGTCCCCCGATGATATTGAGAAGGGTCGACTTCCCACTGCCCGACGGTCCGAGGAGGACGACAAGCTCGCCCGAATACAGATCCAGGTCGATGCCGCGGAGCGCATGCACCTGCGTCTCACCCATGTCGTAGACCTTCGTCACACTCCGCGTCTCGAACACCGCGTCGCCGGGAGCCACGGACGCGAGGTCCACGTCCAGCGTCTCCGCCGCCGAGACCTCTGTCGTTCCAAATACGTCCCGCATCATCCTTTTCATCGGGCTGATTGGTTGTCCGAGTCCACTGAGCGCCCGACCGCCCGATCGAGGGCCGCGCGGGTGAGGGCGTAGTCGGCCTGCGCCGCAGCGAGCTGCGACCGGGCCTCGCGAAGGGTCCGCTCGGCGTCGAGCAGGTCCGAGACGACGACCATTCCTTCCTCAAATCGTGACTGTACCGACTGATAGGCCGCCTGTGCGCTCTCCAGGCTCGTTTCGGCGGCCCGAAGTGCCTTTCGAGCCTGCGTCACGTCTTCGAGGCGCTTTTGCACCTCGGCCCGGACTGTCGCCCGGCGGTTCTGCAATTCGTAGCGGGCCCGTTGCCACTGGGCGCGGGCACGGTCGGTCGCCGCGTCGGTCCGAAATCCGAGTGACAGGTCCCATGAGAGTTGCACTCCGGCCTCCCACGTGCCCTGAAATCGGTCCTCCGGGGGGAAGAGTTGCTCGTTGGGCCGGGCATAGAGGTAGGACCCGGTGAGGGTCACCTGCGGGTACCAGTCCGACTGCGCCACGTCGACCTCGGCGGCCCTCGACTGTACAGTTTGTCGGAGACCCCGGAGGTCGGGGCGTTGCTCCAGGGCTCGCTCCGGAAGCCCAACGGAAACCTCGGGAGAGGACGCCGTCGTCACCGTATCGGCGAGGACGACCGGTGCCTCCAGGGGGCGTCCCAAATGGTCATTGAGTGTACGACGAGTGCTTTTCACCGCGTTCTTCGCTCGGACGTGCTCTGCCCGTACCCGGTCGTGCCGTGCCTGTATCCGGAGCACGTCCGCCTCCGTAGCGCGTCCGGCAGCACGCTGATTCTTGATGTCGTTCAGGCGGCGTTCGATGAGGCCAACACTTTTCGCCGTCGCTCGGGCCTGGGCCTGCGCCTGGTAGAGCTCCCAGTACGCCGTCCGCGTTTCGAACGCGACCGTCTGCTTCGTTGCCGCCACCCGTGCTCGGCTCGCCCGGGTCTGTGCCTGTGCCGCGTCGTGTCGGTTCGGAATCCGACGACCGGTAAAGAGCGGCTGTGTGACCGACACCCGCGTCGAGTACCGGTTCAGGATGGCAGGGGCGAAGGTGACCGGCTGATTCCCAGATTCGCCCGGCAGGTCGACCGTGTAATCGACGTTGTTGCTGAGGCGCCGGTAGGCGGCCTGGCCGGTTACCTCCGGAAACCACGCGCTGCGGGCTTCGCGGACGGCCGCAGCACTGGCCGCCACGTCCTGCTCCGCCGCACGGATCGTAGGATTGTCGCGCAGCGCCCGAGCGACCGCCTGCTTGACCGTCACCGTGTCGGGGTCGGCATTGCTCCTTAGCGCGGCGACGTCCTGGGCGTTGGCAGGGGGGACCGTGATACTCCCAAGTCCGAAGACGAACGCGATAATCAAGCCCGAAACAGACGTGTGGGCGAGTGACATGGAGAGGGAAGTGAACGGCAGCAGGGAGTTGGGGGAACGGTGGGGAACTGTCTCTAGAGACGGCTTGCGCCCTGGAACAATACGCGGGGCAATCTTCCAGTCTCGAGCGCAGTGCGTATGAGGAATTGACAGTGTGTCGAGTGGCAGGTCGAATACAATGAATAACACGAGGATGTAACGACGTAGTTCAGAAGATGTCGCCTGGAAAGGTGAGCTTGAAAGATCCGAAGTTGACGATTTGTTAGCCAAGGCCGATGTTCACCTTCGGGGCTGGGCGTCATGGATTTGTGGCCCGTGGAGGGGCGAAGTGAAGTTATCATGACAAAAATCGTGTCTTGACGCTTTGTCAAAAGATATTTCTGTTGACGATGTGTTAAAAACGATATCAGGCCGAATTAGCCCCGCCGGCTCGTCATTTTCTCCCTGAGCCGTATTTCCAACCCCAGCGATATTTCGAGCGATCGCGGCGTATGATTATGTACCACTCTCCCTGATCAGACGCAATGGGAGGAGTTCCTTAGGCCTCCTGGCTGAGACGCCACGCCGAGGCACGATCGGTGTATACCCGACCTGTAACCCACCTTCGCTGGGAGGCTAGCTCTCAACGGCACGGAGCGCTCCCGGGATAAAGTCTGCCAACTACTTGCGTTCACGATCATTAGTGCTTATTAACACATTGTCACCAAGTGAACGATTGTATGTAAACCACAATGAATCGAATTGCGACCTCTTGCCTCCCTCCGTTCGCACGCATCGCTCAACTGCATACCAAATCCAACGATGATCTCTCCGGCTCTCCGCATCCGCTCGGGTCTCGTGTTCATTATACTCCTGCTCGTCCTGCTTCTCCCCTCGCCCATTCACGCCCAGTCGTCCACTCAGCCGACCGGTACCCTCACAGTCCACATCGAGGGGCTCGACAGTGACAAGGGCACCGTACGGATCGCGCTGGACAACGAGCAGAACTACGACGTGGACGGTAATGTGCGCGCTGGGTCCCTTTCGATCCAGGACGGCGTAGCCCGCTGGACCGTCGAGGACGTACCTCATGGCACGTACGCCGTGCGCGTACACCACGATGCCAACGGCAATGGGAAAATGGACACCAGCATGTTCGGCATTCCCCAGGAGGCGTTCGGCTTCTCGAACAATGCCCAGGGAACGTTCGGCCCGCCGGCCTTCGAAGAGGCCGCCTTCACGCTCGCCGCTGATTCCCTGTCGATGACCATCAGGACGGAGTGAGTTCTCGCACCGATGCGTAGAAGCCCCTTTGGTCAAGGACACCCAGGCCGACCCTCGGATTTCCCAGGCCGTTCCGTGAGAACATTCAACTGTTGACACCGTGTCATGGAGTGGAATGATTGTTGAATCCTCCCCTCCTATTCCGATGTCGATCGAAGAGCGACAGCGCGAAGAAAAAAAGCAACGCCGCCGTACCATTGTCGACGCCGCCGAAGCCGTTCTTGCGGAGAAAGGCCGCGACGACATGACGATGGCCGACATTGCGGACGAGGCTCGTCTCAGCCGAAGCCTGCTCTATGTCTACTTCGAGGACATGGACGACATTGTGCTGGCGGTGACGCACCGTGGCTTTCGGTCGATGCGGAAACGCTTTGAAGCCGCCGTGGCACAGCACGATACGGGTCTGCTCCAGATTCGGGGGATCGGGGATGCGTACGTCAATTTCGCCCGGGAAGAGCCAACGTATTTCCAGCTGGTCGCCCAGTTTGAATCCCGAACGGCTAACCCTGAAGACGCTTCCGAACGCATGCGAAAGTGCCTCGCGGAGGCGGACCGCGGACTCGGAGCGATGGCCGAGGCGATCCGGAATGGGATTGACGACGGTTCGGTGCGTGCCGATCTCGATCCGGTGCAGACGGCGATCACCCTCTGGGGCAGCACGCACGGCCTCATCCAGCTTGCTGCCAATAAGGGAGATGGACTGGAGCAGCGGTACGACCTCTCTCCGGACGCTCTCGTTGACAGTGGGCTCGGCTTTCTGGGAGTCGCCCTTGCCGGAACGTCTTCCGTCCCCTCTGACGCTGAGACGCAAGATGGAAACAAATCGTAAATCTACTAGAACAACGTGATCGTTGACGAGGTGTCAAAAAACCAATCAATGACACTGCGCCATCGAGTGAATAAATGACAACCGACCAGGGAGGACTCCATGAGCACGCTGGAGAGATCAACCTTCTTCTTTTTGAATGTCTATTGACAAAGTGTCAGCAAATAACTAAGCGGAAGCAAGGGTGAGTCGACAGCAAAGGGCACGAATGCCGGCTGCATCTCCGTCGTTCAGGCCCGTCGTCCCCTCAATGTTCTCCGCAACCGCCCCGCCGTCTGCCGTCCGGTCTCAAAAACTGCGAAAGCACCTTGCCCGTTTCCACCAACAATTCCTCGATGCCCATGTGCACCCCCAAGATGTTCGTTCCCCACCAATTTTCCAATGATCCTTCGCTCTCCGTCGAGAAGCGGGCCGACCGGCACGTTCGACGCCTACAAGGCTTCTATGCTCACCTCGCCGCATACGTCGTCGTGAATGCACTACTGGTTGGTGTCAATCTTCTGACATCCCCCGGCGTCTTTTGGGCGATCTGGCCGATCCTGGGGTGGGGCGTCAAGCTCGGCGCCCATGCCATGGCGGTGTTCGGGATCCCGGGATACGACGACTGGAAGGCGCGGGTGCGCCACGACTACATTCGACGGCACGCGGGAAGCACCTTTGTATCCAGCGACGGACCCGGCGCCGAGCCGACCGAGGAGCGGGTCGAACGGCTCCGTCGACGCATCGAGCACCTCGAGACGATCGTCACGAGTGCCGACTGGGACCTGCTCTCAGAGCTGGAAGACGATCCCATCGACGAACAAATTGCCACCCTGGCCGAAGAGGCCGTTCTCAAGTGAGCGTCCGTGCCTCCCGCCTCAATCGGGTTGTCTGCGCTGTCGACCGGCCGGGGACTCTCCTCGGGAACCGACGTCGGAGGGACGGGTCCGAATCTTTTTGACTTCAGCTCCTTCTCATGTCTCCTCGATTTCTCCTTCGACTGGAGGGCCTCTGCGTGCTCCTCGTCGCCGTTGCACTCTACGCGAGTTCCACCCACTCCTGGTGGCTGTTTGCGGGCGTCCTACTGGCTCCAGACCTGTTTATGGTTGGGTACCTCGCCGGACCGCGCGTTGGCGCTCTCATCTACAACGCCGGCCACACCTACGTCGTCGCCCTTGGACTCGGCGCGCTCAGCTACGTGGTCGCCCTACCACTGGCGACGGCCCTGTCACTCATTTGGATTGCCCACATCGGCATGGATCGGGCCCTGGGATACGGGCTGAAGCGTCCGACGGGCTTTCACGACACACACCTTACCTCGGCAGAATCCAGTTCCCCGAATCCTCCACCGGAAGAAGCAGACTCCTCGCGGGCACCGTTCGTCGGAGCGTAGTGCACGTATTGGGAGAGGGGAATGCCCCCGGAGGTCACTCATGCAGGCTCCTCAGCAGCCCTACCCCCTTCAGCATCACCGACACGACCAGGCATAGACCGCCGAAGTACAGACGCCCCCGGAAGGCCGAGCGGAAATTGTGTTCTGCGTCCGTGCTACGTGTACTCTGAATGGACGCAAATTCTATATCACATTCCGCACAACCCCAAATGCAGTGCCCTCATTCCTCGACCGTCACACGTGGTCTCCCAATCTGTGTGACAATCTTCCTCCTCGGACTTCTCGTCGGGTGTGACCCGATCCCCGGAGTGGGCGAGCAGGACCGGGTTTCCACCGAGCCTTATGCCCTCACGGCGGCCGATAGTACCACCGTTGGGCCTGGCATCCAGGTCACGCTCCGAGCGCCCGACACCGTCGATCTCGGCGATCCCTTCCGGGTTCAGACCCGCACTGACAACCAAACCGACCAGACCGTACCGGTCGTTTCTGGATGTCCCGCGATGTACCGATTCGGGGTGTATGACGGCGACGAGGGGGTGCCCGTCAAAGGATCGATGCGGGCCTGCGCGGCCGTCCAGACGGAGATCTCGGTCGAACCGGGAGAAAGCACGGGGGGCTACGACCTGCGTGCGGTTCGGTCCTCAGAAAAGGAGCGCCCGCTCGCACCCGGTTCCTACACGACCCGGCTGCGGCTGAACTGGCGGATTGACGGCACCGTCACAAGGGACACGCTCAAAACGACGATTGTTTTTCGAAATGAGTGACCGAATGGGGTTCAGTCCTCTGCCTCCCGAGCAGGAGGCCGGTCCCCGTCGCTCGCAATGTGGGCGTACTCCTGTCCGAACATCTCCCAGACCGTCAGGAAGAGCGCGCCGATGATGGGCCCGATGACGACGCCGGACAGGCCAAAGAGGGCGAGTCCCCCGAGGGTGGTCACCAGGACCACGTAGTCGGGCATCTGCGTGTCGCGGCCCACCAGAATGGGGCGTAGCACGTTGTCGGCGAGGCTGATTATGACAGTGCCGAAGACGAGGAGAAGGAGCCCTTCCCCCACTCGTCCGGTCGCAATGAGGAGTGCGGCGGCGGGGACCCAAACGAGAGCCGCCCCGACGGCTGGCAACAACGAGAGCACGGCCATCACTACCCCCCAAAGCGCCGCGGCCTCGATGCCCAGAATCCAGAAGATGAGGCCGCCGAGGAGGCCTTGCACGAGCCCGATCACGATCGTGCCCTTGATCGTGGCACGCGACACCTCGGCGAACTTATGGAAGAGCCGTCGCTCCCGGGCGTCTCCAATCGGCAGTGCGCCAATAACTTGCTCCAGAAGCTGGGCCCCGTCCCGCAGAAAGAAAAACAGGAGGTACAGCATTAGGAAGAACAGCGCCGTGCCGCGGAGCGCGTCTTGGCCGAACGCGACGAGGTTCGTGGCGAGGAACTGGCTAACCCCGAGGGCCGCATTCGAGAGCTGCACCTGGAGGTCCTGCAGGCTCACCCCGAACCGATCGAGAAGGTCGGCAAGCGCCGGCACCAATACCCGTGCCGTGCGGAGCCGGGGACGAAACGTGGGAGGGCGAACGGGGAGGGCATCTCCGCCCGGGAGCGCCGTGAACTCTCCCCAAAAATGGCGTCGTCCCCACAGCGTCTCAGTGCGGCGCGCGACCAGATCGCTTGCGCCCGTCGCCGGCAACAGGTACGTTGACACGCGATCCACTTTCTCTGCCCCTCAGTTTCTCCGAACCCGACCGCGCGAACATGGACCTATCGATCGGCTGGACGGCACTTGCCGCTTTCGGTGTCATCAACGCGATGCTCCTTTCGGCGTCGCTGCTGGTGTACGCGGAACGGCGCGTCTCGGCCTTCATCCAGAACCGGCCCGGCCCCAATCGAGTGGGGCCCCTGGGCATCCTGCAGCCGTTTGCCGACGTGCTCAAGTTCGTCCTGAAAGAGGACGTACAGCCGGCACAGTCGAACAAGGTGATTCACTCGATGGCGCCCGTCGTCATGGTCGTCATCGCCATGAGTACCGCGGCGCTCATTCCGTTCGCCGAGGGCGTGGTGGTGGCCGACCTGAACGTGGGTGTGATCATGCTGCTGGCCCTCACCTCCATCAGCGTCTACGGCGTCACGCTCGCGGGTTGGAGCTCAAATAGCAAATTTGCATTGCTCGGCGGCCTGCGCTCGGCGGCACAGATGGTGTCCTACGAGTTGTCAATGGGACTGGCGGTCATCTCCGTCGTGCTCATCGCCGGGTCGCTCAACTTTATGGAAATCGTGGAGCACCAGAGCTCGGGGGGCGCACTACTGGGGTGGAACGCGGTGCGCAACCCCCTCGGCTGCATCATCTTTATCGTCACCGCCTTCGCCGAGACGAACCGCCTGCCCTTTGACCTGCCGGAGGCGGAGGAGGAGCTGGTGGCCGGCTACCACACCGAGTACAGCGGCATGAAATTCGGCATGTTCTTCCTCGCCGAGTACGTGAACTGGTTCATCGCCTCCTTCTTTATCGTCACGCTCTTCTTCGGAGGCTACCTTGTGCCGTTCGAGCCGCAGTTGATCGCCCTGTTCCCCGCGCTGGAGGGGTCGACCCTGCTCGCCGTGCTTCAGTTCGTGAGTCTAATGCTGAAGGTCAGCTTCTTCGCCTTCCTGTTCATTTGGGTGCGGTGGACGTTTCCCCGCTTCAAGTACAACCAGCTGATGCAGCTTGGCTGGAAGTACCTCCTCCCCATCTCCCTGGCGAACGCCGTTCTGATTGCGCTCGGCGTCGTGCTCTTCGGGGCGGTTGGGCTATAGGACGGGCATTGGAAGGGCGAAGGCTCGCAGCGGAGTGCCGGGGGGACAAGTGAGACGTTTTCCCTCAGTTCCCGTTCGTCCTTTTCCTCCGCAATGCTTCTTCGCCGCTACCCCCGCTCCTTGGCGGTCGTCTCGTCCCACTCGTAGCCGGAGGTGAGCGAGTCGTACTGTGGATCCTGCTCGGCCGCCTCGTCATGGGGCAGGCTGCCGCGATGTGAACGCAGATACGTGAAGGGGGTGTGGTGGAGAAAGTTGGAGACGCGCCCGGTGTAGACGTCGGCATAGCGCTCCACCTGTCGGGCGAAGAGGCTCTTGTCCTTGCCGGTGCGCATGAGAGGCCCCCAGTTCTCATTCACCAGCTGACTGGAGGCCTTGGCCAGGGGAGCGATGTCCTCGTCCAGCGACGTCAGGCGGGTGCGGAGCCCCGACATTTCCTGTTCGAGGGTCTCCACGTCCTTTCCATCGGTCTTCCCGTAGTCGTCCTTGAGGCGCTGGCGCTGCAGGCGTTTCGCCGAGAACTGCGCTTCCAACTGCTCCTTCTGTTCCATTAACTCCGAAAGGCGGGCCTGCTTGTCCGCAAACGACTGGAAGGCCTCAATCTCCTGCTCCAACTCCCGCACCACGAGGGCCGTGCGCCACCGCAGCACCTTCTTTGATATGTTGACGTCCACAAACAGATGGTCGCCGACGTAGAGGATTTCCTCGCCCCGTAGTCCAAGGGTTCGTTCCACGAGTGGGGCATTGCCCCCTACGTACACGCTGTCCTCCTCAAGCGGGCCGTTTTTGTGCTCCCGCAGCAGGCCGTCGTCGCGCTCGACGCGGAAGGCGGGCATGTCGACCGAGAAGAAATCCGGCTTGCGCGCCCCCACGATGGAGAGGTCGAAGAGGTCTCGCCACGTCATGTCTTCGGGGAGGAAGTCGTTGAAGGCGTACTCCAGCATGGGGCGGGCGTAGCTCCACTCGGAGTTGGTGATAAGCAGGAGCTTTTTGCCGGCTCGCTTTTGGTCGAGGAGGGTGAGAGGCATTTCCGGATCCAGGTTCACGAAGCGCTCAGGGTTGTGGACGATGGCCTCCTTCAGGCGGCCCTCCATGTGAGCCTCGTCGAGCGTTTGCTGCACGCGTTCCCAGAGGTCGGTGTATCCCATCGACCCCTCGAGCGCATCAGCGTCCAGCAGGTCTACCAGCTGCATGTACATGCAAGCCGACGAGATGGAGAAGAGAGTGTTGAGGAAGTGCCACCGGTCATCTCCCAGGTCGACGAGCGTACGCTGGTACACGTCCCGCTGCTGATCGTAGCCGAGGGGCTCGGTGCCATGGAAGGCCCGTTTGACATAGCCGAACCGGTTGGCCTTGACCACGTTGCCGCGCTCCACGTCGATCACGAGTCCGCGGATGACGAGGTCCGGATCAAACCGCAGGTCGTCCACCGGCCAGCCCTTCGCTTGTAGGCCCTCCCGGATGAAGGTGTACGCTCGTTTTTCCCACTCGCGCATGTGGTAGTGGATGAGCGTGTAGTCCATGTCGTATCCGATGGCCTGAATGCCCCGCAGGTTGAGGGTGCGGTTGCAAAAGAGGCCCCGGGAAGAATCGATGGCACTCATGGAACGAAGGCGGTCGAGTGGAAAGCGTGACGGAAGAGGGCAAAATGCACGCGGACCCCCTACAAACGAAGGGGACCCCAGATTGCTTCATTACGAAACAATCTGGGGCCCCGTAGAGCCGGCAGCTCGTGAATGTGCATCTTCCGGCCGGGAGGAGGGGACGGCCCGCTATGCCACCGGCGTTTTTTCGCGCTCCTCCTTCTCCTCTTTCTTCAGCCGCTGATTGAGCTCGTACATCTCGCGGCGGCCCGAGTAGTAGTCCCCGTCGTAGCGGGCGAGCACACGGTCGCTCGGCGGTGTGCCGTATCGGATGCCGAGGAAAATCCCCGCAATGGCCAGGAGGATGCCGAGGAGGCCGTACGCCAGCCCGGAGGCAATTATCCAGTCGGGAATAAAGTCCAAGAGCCCCGCTTTTTGGAGAATGTAGAAACCAAACGTGCCCACGGTCCCCAATCCAATCGACAGGTACGCCGAGAGGGTCGTCGTCTTTTTGGAGAAGACAGAGCCGAGGGCAACGGCCGCCGTCGCCGAGATGAGCGCGCTGGAGAAGAAGTACATCTCCTGGAGCCCAGGGAACTCAAAGGCCCACAGCAGAGAGATAATGATGAATCCCGCCGTGATCGCGCGGCCCACGTTGAGCTTCGTCTGGCCGCTCACGTCGTACTTTTCAAAGACGAGAGGCTCCAGCACATCGTTCGAGATGTTCATCGCACAGACGTTCACGTAGGTGTCGACCGACGAGAGGGCCATGCCCATCAGGAAGACGATGAGCGCCCCGGCGATGATTGGGCTCTGGAACAGCTCCGTAATCATCGAGGAGAAGATAAAGTACCCATACGATCCCACCTCGGGAGGAATCTCGCCGCCGGTCGGCGGAAAGATGACCAGTGCCGAAACGGCGATGAGGGTCGGCATGCCCAGCACGATGAAGATATTGAACGTCAGGTTCCACCACATTCCCTTGTAGGCTTCCTTCTCGTTCGTGGTGGCCATGATGCGCTGCCACGCTCCCTGGAGCGTAATGAAGCCTGGGGTGTAGACGATCATCGCCACGATCATGTAGGAGTAGCCCGGCGAGTTCCAATCCCACAGCCCGTCGGCATAGACGGGCGGCGTCTCCTTGATCGTCGCCACAATCTCGTCGAATCCGCCCGCGATGGACGCCGCCTCGATAATGCCAAAAATGGAGAGGGCCGACAGCATGATGACGGCACAGATAAACTGGATCAGATCCGTGCGCAGCACCGACCGGAAGCCGCCCAACGTCACATAGATGCCGAACGTGATGCTCACAATGACGGCCATGGTGACGATGCCCACCTCCAGCGGCTTCGACAGCACGGCGCTCAGCACGTAGATCTCCGCCGCCAGCCAGGTGAGGTACGCGAAGCTCTGGACGGGACCCAGGAGGGTCTGCGTCATCCGGTTAAAGCGGAAGCGCAGGATCTCGGGGATCGAGACGCCCGGGAACCGCCGAAACAGCTTGGGGACGAACAGGAGCGCGATGGTGCACAGGATCCAGGGGATCGTAAAGATCCAGATGGCGCCAAGCCCATAGGCGTACCACAGATACATCTGCCAGGTCATCCAGCCGAGCAGGAGCCAGCCGGCCGCCAGGGACGCGGCGGTCCACCAGCCCGGCACGTTCCCCTCCCCGATCCAGAAGTCGAACGCCCGCTCGCCCCGGTCGTCCACCGTTCGCAATCCAATGAATTGATAGACCCCGATGGCAACCATGCCCGCCAAGAATGCGCCCGCAAAGATCCAGTAGATTGCCAGTTCACTCATCCGTTGGAGTGTTTGTGTGTTTGGGAAGAGCCCGTGCTGTACGATGAACGCTCAAGGTCCGGAATGCGCGATTCGGTGACGGCAGTGAGGCCCCCACGTCCGCAGGACCGCGACCAAACGTATAGGTTCTTTGGATGAGTAGCCACCGCTTCGACGAGCTTATTCTCTATATGTCGGATTATCGCAGAGCTTCATAAAAATGTGAGGTATAGGTAAAGGAATCACGGGGCTGTCACGCATTTCCAACGTCTCTCGTCGCATGGTCGCACACTTATTCGGACCAGAACCGTAGTTATTTATGGACGCACGACAAACCGACACCGTCTCGACCGACAATGGAGAGGCTGTCCCTAAGACCACGCGGCCACGCCTCACCCCCATCGAGGAGCCGGACTCCTGGTGGATGTGGCTCGCCTACAAGATCGCGGAATGGACCGAAGGCACAGTCATCACTCCGATGAAGGTGGTGCAAGCGCGCCTCCCCGAGAGCTTGCGACACGCCTACGAGACGCAGAAACTGGAGGACGCCCTCTCGCTGCCGTCTCGCCTTCGGTTTTTGCTCAAGCGCTACGTGGCGGTTCTGAACGGATGTGCCTTCTGCATCGATCTGGCCGAAGCGGACGCAGAGGATCACGACCTGGACATCCAGACCCTGCGTGCGGTGCGCGAGTACGAGACGAGCGATCAATTTTCGGCGGCCGAGCGGGCGGCGCTCGCCTACGTGGAGGCGATCACCGAGGACGTGCACGTCGACGACGCCACGTTCGAGGCTTTGCGGGACCACTTCTCGGAACGGGAAATTGTAGAGATCACGTGGCTGTGTGCCGCAGAGAACTACTGGAACCGCATCAACGGGCCCCTCAACATCGGCTCGGACGGCCTCTGCTCGGTGTAAGTCCCGTTGGGTTCACAGGAGGAGGCGGCTCTCCCGCCTGGGAATCCGCATGTGACGACGTTGAACTACGTTCCTATTCCGTGACGGACCGTGCGCCTACATTTGAAGCCCACCGCGAGCGACTCTTGCGACTGGCCTACGGCATGCTCGGACAAATCTCCCGGGCAGAGGACATCGTGCAGGACGCCTATCTCCGGTGGCGTACGGTGGATTCGGACGACGTGGACGATGCTGAGGCCTATTTGTCCACGATCGTCACGCGCCTGTGCCTCGATGCCCTCACCTCCGCCCGCGCCGAACGGGAGGAGTACATCGGTCCCTGGCTGCCCGAACCCGTAGTGGCCGAAGAAGGGCGGCCCGACGTGGCGATCGAAGAAACCAGCGAGTTGTCGTTGGCACTCCTGGTGCTCCTCGACGACCTGCGGCCGATCGAGCGGGCCGTCTTCGTCCTCCGCGAGGCGTTCGACCGCCCCTACGCCGAGATCGCCCGGCTCGTGGACCGCACGGAGGCGCATTGCCGCAAGATCGCCCAGCGGGCCCGCGAGCGCATCGACACGAATGGAGGCTCTATCGACGCGGCACCCTCGGCCCACGCCGAGTTACTGGATCGCTTCGTGGAGGCGCTGGAGAGCCGCGATGTCGAAACCCTGACCGAGGTGCTCGCGGAGGACGTCACGCACGTGACCGACGGGGGCGAGGTGAAAGAGGCTGCCAAGCGGCCCATCCAGGGGGTCGAGCGGGTGCTTCGGTTTCTCCTCAGCATCGCCGCGAAGGCCCCCGAGGACCTGCGGGTCCGTCCGGTCCGCGTCAATGGTCGCCCGGGACTGCTCGCACTAGAGGGCGAGCGTGTGCACAGCGTGTGGGGCCTCCGCGTCGTGGACAAGCACATTCAAGCGGTGTACTGCGTGCGGAATCCTGAGAAGCTGCGGCATCTGTCTGCGTGATTTCAGTTGAAGGAAGCCATCCCCACTTTGATACGGAGCTTGGTTTCCGTAATACGATGAACCCGGGCTGGTCGGTGTCGAAGACGCTCGACACCTCGTTGTACGTCCAGGTTGTGTCGATCACCTTCGATCCGAGGCGCGACACGACGGCGACGTTGGCATGCTATCGGTCGAGATTTGAGGTGTGGAATGGCTGGCCGTTTATGACCGGCTCGCCGGCGACGATCGACTCGCTTGTCAAAATGATAGAGATTCGCCACAAGAGAACGCCGGTGCCCGACTCGGTCGCTGAGGATTCGCTCGGTTACGACAGCAGCCCCACCTCCGGGTCTGCGCAGCAGGTTCGTCCCTACCAGGTGCGTCGGGACGTGCAGATGTGAGAAGCGGAACGGTGAGCTCATTCTTTCTGCGTCGGTCGGAGCGGGCGATCCCAAACGGTTCTCCCTGGCACACTGCGATCGGGGAGAGATAGACTCAGCTACGATGTTCTGTCATTAAGCACCGTCCAATTACCATGTCGAATCCCGACTCCTATGATCTCATCGTGCTCGGGGCTGGGCAGGGCGGCGGCCCCCTCGCGGGGACGGCCGCCGAGCACGGCCACCGCACGGCTCTCGTGGAGGCCAAGCACGTGGGCGGCACGTGCGTGAACGAGGGCTGCACGCCCACCAAAACCATGATCGCGAGTGCTCGCGTCGCTCATCTGGCGCGTCGGGCGGAGGATTATGGCGTGAAGGTCGGCGACGTCTCCGTGGACATGGAGACAGTGCGCGAGCGGAAGCGCGACATCGTCGAGTCGTTCCGGGCCGGCAGCCGCAGTAGCATCGAGGAGACCGAGGGCCTAGACCTGATTGAAGGCAACGGCCGCTTCGTTGACGCGAATATGGTTGAGGTTGACCTGCAGGGCGACGGGACGCGGACGCTCACTGCCGACCGTGTCGTCATTGACACCGGGGCCCGTCCGGCCATTCCACCTATCGACGGGTTGGACGAGGTCGAGTATCTCACCTCCACCTCCATCATGGAGCTCGGCTCGGTACCGGATCATCTCCTCATCCTCGGGGGCGGCTATATCGGCCTGGAGTTCGGGCAGATGTTTCGGCGGTTCGGGGCGGAGGTGACGATTGTTGACCGGGGCGCGCACGTACTTGGGCAGGAAGACGAGGACGTAGCGGAAGCCCTGGAGGACATCCTACAAGAGGACGGCATCCGCATCCTCAATGACACGAGCATCACGGCCGTCGAGCAGCGGGGCGACTTGGTCGCAGCTTCCCTCAATGGAGATGGGGTGCCGTCCGAAATCGAAGGGGATGAGTTGCTGGTGGCCGTCGGCCGTCGTCCCAACACCGATGCCCTGAATCCAGAGGCAGCGGGCATCGAGACCACCGACCGCGGCTTCGTTCCCGTCAATGATCGTTTAGAAACTGAGGTCGATGGTGTGTATGCGATTGGGGATGTAACGGGCGGCCCGGCCTTTACCCACGTCTCGTACGACGACTACCGCGTGCTGCGCGACATTTGGCTCCATGGGGCGGAACGCTCAGCAGACGACCGGCTCGTGTCCTATACGCTCTTCACGGATCCGCAGCTCGGGCGTGTAGGGCTGACCGAAGAGCAGGCCCGCGAGCAGGGGCTCAATATTGAGGTGGCGTCCATGCCCATGAGCCACGTCGCCCGGGCCCTGGAGGTCGACGAAACTCGGGGCCTTATGAAAGCAGTCGTTGACGCCGATACAAAGACCCTTCTCGGCGCCGCCATCCTCGGGATCGAAGGGGGCGAGATCATGTCGGTGCTGCAGACAGCCATGATGGGGGAGCTCCCCGTCACGCACCTGCAGGAGGCGCCGTACGCTCATCCGACCCTGGCCGAGTCGCTCAACAACTTGTTCGCCGACATCGGCGGGTAAGTCATCTCCTTCTGCCACACGTTTCCCATAGCCCACGCCCCATTCCCGCTCGCTTCTGATAATCTCGTTTCTTTTCGGAGGTCTCCTCGCTGGGTGTGGCGAGGGGGCCGACGATTCGGCCTCTGACGCTTCGAACGTGGTGCCGACAGCGGAGGTGGAGCGCCGCGCTATTCGGATGTCGAATATGCATCGGTCGCCGAGTGGTTGGAGCCATGCGCGCTGAGTGGAAGCATCGTCCACAGACTGATCTGGGGGGGCTTGACGCCGATCCTGTTTCCCATAATCGTGATGCCGCTGTGGCTTGCAAACGGCCGGTTTTGCAGCGGCCCCGCCCTTCCCAAGCATCGCGTTTCCTGCTACGCTCATGGGGCTGATTGGGCACTTCATCTACGCCGTTCCGCTGGGGGTTCTCTATGTGCTTTACCGAGATTGAACAGAGATTGAACAAAGGTGCCGACGAAGTCACGATGCTGGGTTGGTGAGGAAAACAGAACTGGGGGCTCTTGATCGGAGCAGATCTGAAATCTCCGGTCGTCTCTCTCCTAGAATGATGGGGCGTGCGTCTCATTGACCTGGACGGTTTCAGTCGATACGTTGTGGAGCACGCCCCCCGCTTTTTGCATCGACACTTCGACTCTCATGCCCACCGTAGCCATTACCGGAGCTGCCGGTGCCATCGGCTCCGTCACTGCTGAGGTCTTTGAGGATGCTGGTTGGGACCTCGCCCTCCTCGACGTCGGGGAGGAAAACCGCGCGACCTTGGAGGTCTCCTTTCCCGACGCGCAGGTGTTCGGTGTCGACCTGACCGACGAGGACGCTACGATGGAAGCGTTTGCGAGTCTCTGGGAGGAGCAGGAGGCGCTCGACGCCGTGCTCGCGATCGCGGGCGGCTTTGCAATGCAGCAGGCCGTCGAGTCGACAACGGACGACTACGCGCATATGATGGACCTTAACTTCCGGACGCTCTTCAATACAGCTCGTGCCGCCGTTCCACTCCTCACCCGGGCGGAGCAGAGCTTCCTGCTCGGGGTGTCCGCCCCGGCAGCGCTGGAGGGGCAGGCCGAGGCCGGGCTTTACGGGGCCTCGAAGGCCGCCGTGGCGTCCTACGTCAAATCCCTCGGCTTGGAGGAGCAGAGCGCGGGCTTGCGCACGACGGTCCTCTGCCCAATGGGGGTCGTAGACACCCCCGCCAACCGCGAGGCCATGCCCGACGCCGACCCATCCGGCTGGATCGATCCGCGCGAACTGGCTGACGCGATGCTCCACGCTGCCACCCGCAGCCCGCGGGGCCACATGCCAGAATTGAAGGTTCACGTGACGTCGTAATTCGTCCCGTAGTGGCCACTCTCATTCTCAACGAACCCGGCGCCGGTAGAACCGTCGGCGGGGCATACCCAGGGAAATAGTGTCTGAATGGACTGGATCGTTCTGCTGCCGCCCGTCGTGGCGATTGGACTCGCGATGTGGACCCGGCAGATCTACCTGTCGCTCTTCGCTGGGCTTTGGTTGGGGACCACCATCCTCGCCGGCGGCAATCCGGTCCTGGGCCTTCGCGAGCTGGCCGACCAGGTCGTGACGGTCTTCACGACCGAGAGCAACGCCCGAATTCTCGTCTTTTGCCTGCTGGTGGGCGGCCTCGTGGCACTGGTGCAAGCCTCCGGCGGCGTGCAGGGATTTATTAAGTGGGCACGGGCCCGCGGATGGGGCGAGAGTCGACGCGGTGCGGAGCTTCTGGCGTGGGGGATCGGCGTCGTGATTTTCGTCGAGTCGAACATTTCGTCGCTTACCGTTGGGGCAGTGAGCCGCCCGCTGTTCGACCGCCTCAACCTTCCCCGCGAGAAGCTCGCCTACTACTGCGACGCCACCTGTGCGCCCGTCTGCATGTCCATCCCGCTTAACGGTTGGGGCGCGTTTGTGCTGGGCCTCCTCGGGGCCCAGGAGCTTTCACAGAATGCCGTGGCCGTGCTGGCCGAGGCGGTGCTCTTCAATTTCTTCGCCCTGTTTGCGATCGGCTTCTCGCTCGTCCTGGCCCTAACGGGCTGGCGGTTCGGGGCCATGCGACGGGCGGAGGAGCGGGCAGAAGCGACGGGACAGGTCCTCCGTCCCGATGCCCAGCCGATGATCGAGGAGGACGTGGCCCGCATTGAGCCGCCCGACCACGTTACGCCCCGGGCCCTCCACTTGTTACTGCCGGTGGCCGTCATGGTCGCCATGATCTTCGTGGGGCTTTACGTTACCGGCGGCGGCAATCTGATGCAGGGAAGTGGATCTACGGCCGTGCTGTGGGCGGTGGGCACGGCGGTTGGCGCAGCACTGCTGCTGTACGCGATCCCACGTCCGCTCCGGGACGGACGCTCCACCCTTACGCTGGGCACGTCGATGGACTGGGTGGTGAAGGGGGCGTCTGGCCTCGTGCCTGTCACGCTGCTGCTGGTGCTCGCGTTCGCGCTCGGGCAGGTGTCCCAGGCACTCGAGATGGGGGACTACGTGGTGCGGCTTGTGGGCGACCAGGGCCCGGCCTGGTGGATGCCCGTGCTCGTGTTCGTGGTGACGAGTTTCGTGGCGTTCACGCTCGGGTCGTCGTGGACCGCCTTCGCGATCCTCATTCCCGTCGTAATGCCGCTGGCTGTCGAGATTGCGCTCCCGTCGTCGCTCATGCTCGGGGCCGTGCTGTCCGGCGGGATCTTTGGCGACCATACCTCCCCCCTCTCCGACACCTCCATCATCTCGTCGATGGCGGCGGCGTCTGACCACGTGGACCACGTCAACACGCAGATGCCCTACGCGCTCGTGCAGGCCGGTCTGGCCGCGGTCGCGTTCGTTGTGGCGGGCCTGCTAGCCGGATGACTCTTTCCCGGCGTGCCTCGGCAGTTGTCGTGTGAAGAGGACCAAGCGGTCATCACGAAAAGACGCCGGTTCCCTCAAAGAGGGTCTAGTCGAGGTCGAACCGGTCGAAAAGGCGATCCAAGTGTGGAAAGCCGAGGGGCTGGAGTAGATCAGTTGGAGGGGCGAGGGGCAGAGCGATCGTCCTAGGGGGTGGCTGAGACCTGAAGGGTCGCCAGCCGAGTGGCCAAGTGATTTTCGACGATTTGCGAGCCGATGTTGAGCGCGGAGGTGGCGGCGGGGGAGGCGGCGTTGATGACGTTCA
>CAYLMT010000005.1:2640-34852 GCA_964384855.1 uncultured Salinivenus sp. | reverse complement strand
ACACGTAGAGCACGGCCATCCGTAATGCCACTCCGTTTGTGACCTGGCTCAGGATAATGGACCGCTCGTGGTCCACCACGGCGTCGGTCAGTTCAATGCCGCGGTTGACCGGGCCCGGATGCATGATGAGGAGGTCCGGGTGACGGCGCAGGTGATCGGTCGTGATGCCGAACTGGCGGTGATACTCCCGGGTGCTGGGGAAGAGCCCCTCGTCCTGCCGCTCCATTTGAATCCGGAGAGCCATCGCAATGTCGCAACCGTCCAGGGCCGCGTCGAGACGGGTCGTGGCGCGCACGTCCATCGCTGCCTCCATTTCCACCGGCAGCATCGTGGCGGGGCCGCAGAGCGTGACATTGGCCCCGAGCGTGGTGAGCGCCTGGACGTTGGAGCGGGCGACGCGGCTGTGCGTGATGTCGCCAATGATGGAAACGTTCAGCCCGTCGAATGAGTCGACGTGCTCCCGCATCGTGAGCACGTCGAGCAGCGCCTGAGTGGGATGGGCATGGGCCCCGTCTCCTGCGTTCAGGATGACGCTGTCCGTGCAGCGGGCGAGAAAGTGAGGGGCGCCGGGCGAGGAGTGACGAAGCACCACCACGTCCACCTTCATGGCCTCCACGTTGCGGGCCGTGTCCTTGAGCGTCTCGCCCTTCGTGACCGAGGAGCTGGACTTCGAGAGGCTCACCGTCTCGGCGGAGAGCCGTCCGGCGGCCAGGTTGAACGACAGCTTCGTTCGGGTCGACGGTTCAAAGAAGAGGCTAGCGACCGAGGTGCCCTGGAGCGTGGGCACCTGTCGGATGGGTCGGTCCAGCACCTCCCGAAACTCCTGGGCTGTGTCGAGCAGGTACAGGATCTCGTCGGCCTCGTAGGTCGAGAGGTCCAAGAGATGCCGGTGGCGTAGCTCGGCCGGACGGTCCAGCGCGGCAGGCGATTCGGAGGCGGCCATTGGGGACACAGGGGGAGAAATAGATGAAATGACGAAAGTGCACCTGCTCAGCGAGTATCGTCGGCGGAGGGGCGGTGCGACGCCGGGGCTTTCACCAGCCACACCCCATCTTTGTCGTCAACCTCCTCAACGCACACCCGCACTTCCTCGTCGGGCAGGGTGGGCACCTCGCGCCCCACGATGTCGACCGCGATGGGGAGCTCGCGGTGCTGACGGTCGATGATGGTGAGGAACTGAATGGCGGCGGGACGGCCCCGGTCCATGAGGGCGTCGAGGGCGGCACGCGCGGTTCGACCGGTGAACACGACGTCGTCAACGAGCACGAGCTCCCGGTCCGTCACGTCAAAGGGAATGCGCGTGGTTTGAATTTCGGGCTGCTCCAGCCGCAGGCGCACGTCGTCCCGGTACATGGTGACGTCGAGGAGGCCGAGGGGCAGCTCCAGGCCGGTTTGGTCTTGGATTCGGCGCTGGAGCCGTCGCGCGAGGTGCACCCCCCGCGTCTGCATGCCCACCAAGGCAAACGTGTCGGCGGGAGACGCTGCCGCCTCGGGATCGAAGCGCTCGATAATCTGCTGGGCCATTCGGTCCAGCGTTCGCCCCAGATCACGGGCCGTCATGAGCTGCGCTTTGATGTGATCGTCGGACGACATGGAGGCGTCGGGAACGATGGAAAATGTGGACTGTGCTGTGGAAGGCTCGGAGCCGTGAAGGCAGGGGAGGCTCGCCACCCCCAAGGAACCGAACAGGAGGGAAACTTTCTAACGGGTCCGGTGCCTCTCTGAATTTGTCGGGTCTCTTCATGGCCGAATCGAACACCGCCCGTCGCTACCTCGATCCCGTCGTCGTGTCGCAGCTGGAGACCATGGAGCTGCGGGCGCGGCTCATCGTGGAAGGGTTCATCACGGGGCTGCACCGGAGCCCGTACCACGGCTTTTCGGTCGAATTTGCCGAGCATCGGCCCTACAACCCGGGCGACGAGCTCCGGCACGTGGACTGGAAGGTCTACGCGAAGACCGACCGCTACTACATCAAGCAGTACGAGGAGGAGACCAACCTCCGAAACTACATCGTCCTCGACACCTCCGCGTCGATGCGCTACGCGGGTGACAACGAGCTCTCGAAGCTCGACTATGGCTCCTATCTCGCCGCGGGCCTGCACAATCTCATGCTCAAGCAGCGGGACGCCACGGGGCTCATTGGGTTTGACGAGTCCGTGCACACCTTTCGCCCCCCGAAAGCGACCCAGGGCTACCTGCGGCAATTACTCGTCACCCTTGAGCAGTTTCACCGGCAGGACGCCACGGAGCAACGCACGAACGCCGCTGCTGCACTCGAAGAGGTAGCCGAGCGAGTCAAGCGACGGTCCCTCATCGTCGTGATCACGGATCTGTTCGAAAACATTGCGGCCCATGACGACCTTCTACGGGCCCTGCGCCACCTCCGGCATCGGGGACATGAACTCATCGTCTTCCACGTCCTGGAGGGACAAACGGAGCGTCAGTTTCAGTTTCCGGATCGGCCCATGCTGTTCCGAGACGTGGAGACCGGTGAGGAAGTGTCTCTCCAGCCCGCCCAGCTCCGCGATCACTATACCGAGGCCGTAGAGCATTTTACCGAGACGTTTCGCCGCAGCTGCCTGGAGCACGACATCGACTTCGCGGAGCTTGACACGAACGAGGCCTACGGCACGGCCCTCATGGCCTATCTCAACAAGCGTTCACGTCTGGCGTGACCGACCGGTCACGGAGGGGATCCTGTCTCCGGTGCCGGAGAAAAAGTGAGCGTCTCTAGGTGGTCCAACAGGGCCGCTTGCGCGTCGGGATCTGGAATCGCCACGACGACGGGTCCGTCATGGGTGCGCACGCAGAGCATCTGTTCCGGGATCGTGCTAATGAACACGTGTGTGGCGGCGTAGCGACGATAGTGACGGTGGTAACGCCGGGCCGAAATGAGCGCCACGTCCTCGATGTCTGAGGGTGTGAGGGTACAGGTCCGGTTCCCTTGCTGGATTCTCACTGCGTCCGGGGAGCACGTGACGCGGACCGCCGGGCGAAAACCCACGAGCCCGAGTCCGACGAGGGCGAGGACCGACACCGCTTGCGCACCCCAGAAGATCGTCTTCCACGCCGGATGGGCGGTGAGGACTGGATTCAAAAGCGCCCAGCTCAGATAGTGCACCAGGAGCAGGACCAGGGTGAGGCTCGTAATCATCACGAGGTAGAGCGCCTCCCCTTGCAGCCGGTCGTTCGTCCAGGCTCGAATTGCCCGGCCGAGAATGGAGGCGCTGGGGCGGTAGGTCCGGGGAGCCTCGAACGTCCGTGTCACGATGCTGGATGAGTGTCGGTTGGGACTAGGCACTCGGGCGAGCACTCAACGAGCGTGGTCGGGGCGTCGCTCGGGGTTGATGGCCGTTTCTTAACAACACGAACGTGGATTGCTTGGCTCGTCCATGAAGAAAAAAGTGATTCACGGAGTGCTATATTCGCTAAGGTCGAGCGTCAACTCTTCACGATAGGCCCGGTAGCCCGTCAGGAGAATTGCAGTTACGGGTACGGCAATCAGGAGCCCGAACACGCCGAGCAGTGTCCCGAACACGAGCAGTGAGAACAGTACCAGAAGCGGGTGTAGGCCAACCTGATGGCTGAGGATGTTTGGGGTCAGCACGCTCTGTTCGAGGAAGCTTTCGCCGAGGAGCACGGCGATCACGATCACGGCCTTGATCCAGCTTCCGAGGATGAGCGCCACGAGGGCCCCGACGACCATCGTGATGAGGGCGCCAATCTGGGGGATTAGGTTCAAGAGGCCCGCGAGGAGTCCAATCAGGAGCCAAAACGGAATGTTGAACAAGAACAGGAGTACGGACACGTTGACGGCCGCGATGGTGCTAATGAGGAGCTGGCCCCGGAAGTACCGGCCCACGATGCTTCCGGCCTCTACCAAGTAATCGCGCCGGCCGTCCGCCGTGGGAAACAGGTCAACCAGGGCCGCCTGGACGGTCGGGTAGTCCTTGAGGGTGTAGAAGAGAATCACGGGCACCAGGGCGAGGAGGGTGACAATTCCCAGAAACGACCCTAGCGAGGAGGCCAGGTTCTCCACAGCACTGGGAAGGCGGCCGGCCTGTTCTTTAACCAGCGCCTGAATCTGGGCAATCACTTCCTGCTTCTTGAGAAGCCCGGCTCCTTCGAGGGTGTCCAGGACGGTAGAGGCCTCCAGCCAGGCGCGTAGATTTTGGACGGTCCCGAGCACCCGGTCGGAGAGGGCCTGCGCCTGATTGGCGATGTTGGGGGCGAGAATGAGGATGAACAGGACGAAGACGCCCACCACGAGGCTCGTCACTACAAGGGAGGGCAGCCAGCGTGGCACCTGATAACGCCGTCTGAGTCGCTCGACGAGAGGATTCAAGAGGTAGGCGAGGAGGTACACGGCCGCGAACGGAACGAGGACGCGGCTCACCTTGTCCAGCGTCCACAGCAGCAGGAGCAGCCCCCCGGAAAGCAGAAGGGCCCGGACGGCCTTGTGCTCGCGGAGTGGCCAGAGGAGAACGATCCCCGCTAGTCCGACGAGGGGTGGAGACAAAAATCCGTTCTCTGGAGGGGGCGTGTGCATCTCGTACAGCATCACGAGAAAGAGCACGACGCCCCCCGCGACGAGGACCGCCTCGAATGCCAACCCCCGGAGTTTCTGCAGCCGAGATGGGGGGGACGCTGACGACTCGGAGGAGGACGACTCCGAAGAGCCGAGGGGCACGACCGACTCAGAGGACTCCGGGGACTCGGACGAGGAGGAATTGGAGGCCATAAGACGCAAGAGCGGACTTTGACACACCGCTTGCCCCAAACTACTGGCGTCCTGATGGGTTCGGATAAATCGTTCGTACCCGCACGGTCGATTCCCCTCAGGTCAGTCTTTTGCAGGGGGCGGGGGGCTAAATCTATTCGGTCGGAGAAAGGGAATGGGGATCCAAACACTCCTGAACGGTCGGATGCCCCGGACCGTTGAGAAACGATCACTCGTCTTCGTCTCAGACCTGTTTCGATTGTGGAATCCTCGGATACTACCTCTCCGCTTCCTCCGCCTCTTCGGGGCACCGATTCGGGTTCCTTTACCCGTCACACCATTGCCACTCGGTGGCCGCGGATTGCGGGCCGTGTCATTGCGGAAAACGATTTTCCGGACGAGATCAACGCTCGCATTCAGTCCCTCCGGGACGACCTTCCGGACGGGACCATCCGTCGACTTCGCGACGAGAATGCCCCTGACGCGGCCCTCTGGGCGGAGTACATAGCCCCTCACCGGGGAAAGACCTGGCTGGAGGCGCCTTGGTTTTTCGGGGAGACGTATTTTTACCGTCGCCTCCTGGAGGCGACGGGATACTTCCGGGCTGGGCCTGGGGCGCAGTCCGATCCGTTCACCTACCAGAAAGAACAGGGCCTCGCACACACCGCGGACCGGATTGTGGCACTAGCCCGGGGGCGTACCCGGGCCCGGGACGAGTCGGGGAGTGCACGCACGGTGCTAACGGAGTTGTTTCGGGCGGCCCTCTGGGGCAACCAGGCGGATCTGAGCATGTGGACCGCTGAGGAGGAAGGTCCGGACCATCAGGACACCGAGCAAGCCGAGGATCACCTCCTCGTCGACGACACGACCGCGGCGCTGACGCATCTGGAGGGACTCGATCGCCCGGCCCGGGTCGACATCTGGGCCGACAATGCTGGTTTTGAGCTGGTGTCCGACCTTGCCTTGATCGACGGACTTCTCAACACCGAGGGGGTCGGGCAGGTGATCGTCCACCTGAAGGTGCACCCGACGTTCGTGTCCGATGCCACCATCGACGACGTGCACGACACGCTTGACGCGCTCGAGACGTCCGAAGAGGCTCCCGTCCGGGCCCTTGCTCGGCGGCTCCACACGGCCCTCGTGTCGGGACGACTCCGACTGCGGGACGCGTGGGTATGGACCTCGCCCCTCCGGGCCCGAGAGCTGCCCCCTCACGCGCGGGCCGACCTTGCTCGGGCCGACCTTTTGATCAGCAAGGGGGACGCCAACTACCGGCGCCTTCTGGGTGATCGGCACTGGGACTTCACGACTCCGTTCGAGGAAGCGGTTGCTCCGTTGCCGGTGCCCGTACTGGCGCTCCGTACGCACAAGTCGGAAGTAGCCGCCGGGCTGTCACAGGCGCAGGTCGATCGGCTGCGGAATGAAGACCCGGACTGGTCGGTGAATGGGGAGTGGGGCGTCATTCAGTTTGCTCCGGCCGATCCCTCCCCGGAGGCCAAGCGTCCGGCCTCCGCAACGTAAGAGGCCCGAGGGGGAACGCCCCGGCGTCGAGATCGTGGAGGAGGCCGCGTGTTGATCCCCCATTTCATCTGGACTGCAGCTCTCATGTCCGACCGTCTGACTTCTCGCCAGCGTGCCTATCTTCGGAGTGAGGCCCACGGCCAGGATCCCCTCGTGCACATCGGCAAAGAGGGGGTGACCGACGCCGTCTCGGAGGCGATTGAGGAAGCATTCAACACCCGCGAGCTGGTCACCATTCGTGTGCTCGACAATGCCCCGCGGCCCGTACGGGACGTGGCCGAGACGGTGGCGGCGGCGTTGGAGGACGTGCAGGTGGTCCGTACGATTGGAGGAACGGCACTGCTGTACCGCCCCCACCCCGACGACCCGGAGATCGAGTTGCCGACGCCGGGAGGCCAAGAGTCGTAGAGAAGGAACTACGACGTCTTTGTCTCCCAGTACCGTTGCAGTCCCAGCGCTGCCATCCAGCTCGGATTGGCCAGCTCGTAGCGCTCCCAGGCGTCGTCGTCGACCCCATTCTCAGACGCCTGTCCGCGCATCCACTCTGTCACCGATTCTTGCAAGGCCTCATCGCCGTCATCCCATTCGGGCAGCCTGCGGGCGGCCCACTCGTCCGTGTTCTCAATGGCCGTTTCCAAGCGGTTAAGGTGGGCTGTGACGTCGTCGAAGAGCCCGAAGTGGGTGGGCGCGAGATGGGTAAGATTGTGCCGGTCAGTCGCAGCCCGGAGGCGCGCCAGGCTCTCGCGCCAGGCGTCGAGGTCGATCTCGGGGGGCGCGAGCGGAAGCTCCACGTGGGTTTCACCGGGGAAGCGCACGCCGCCCACGTCGCCGGTAAAGCAGACGTCTCCGACGACGTAGCTCATGTGGTGGGAGGCGTGTCCCGGTGTGTCGAGTACGAAGACCTCTTGGCCGCCCAGAGGCACAGTGTCTCCATCTTCCAGCGCCACGAGTTGATTCTCTGGAACCGAATGCATGTCGCCCCAGAGCCGGTCCATGTCCTCACCGTAGATCCGTTCGGCGCTGTCCAGAAGCCGCTCGGGGCTGGACAGGTGCGGAATTCCAACGTGATGTGCATAGATGGTGGCGCCGTGCCGGGCGAAGTGGCCGGCGGCGCCGGCGTGGTCGAGATGGATGTGGGTCAGTAGCACCTCCGAGATGTCCGCCGGTGTGAAGCCGTGATTGGCCAGCTGGGCCTGCAACATCGGAAACGTAGAGCCCGGGCCCGTTTCGATAAGGGCCGCCCCGTCGTCGTGGGGGAGCAGGTACGCCGCAATGATTTGTCGGCGATCTTGAAAGTGAAGGTCGAGCGGTTCCAGGTGCTCTAACATGAGTAGGCGTGGGAAAGTGAGTCGAGGCTGGAAATAACTCGCCGCACAACAGAAGTGCTCTGTGTATCCACGGACGACGCGGAATCCAGGTGCTCCCCAATTACGGGGAATGAGTTGTCCTCCCGTCGTCTGGTTGGAGCAGACTCCGCACCTCGCGGAGCAGCGATTCACTGCCCGTCGTCACAAGGCTACCACCGAAGACCACGTCGTCGGCCTCCGGATCGAGTGGCTGGGCAACGCCACCGGCCTCCCGTACGCAAGGCACCAGCGCGGCCACGTCCCACGGGTGCATGAGGGTGTCCACGGCCGCGTGAGTGCGTCCTCGGGCCACGAGCGCGTGCTGAAGACAGTCCGTGACGAATCGAAACTTGCCGGCCCGGCGCACCAGGTCGGTGAGGCGGTAGGGCGTCTGGTCGGCCTCCGTCATGACGTCGGAGCTGTGGAGTGCCGTAGTCGTCACGGTTGCTGTCTCGAGCGACTCGACGGAGTCTACGCTCACCGCGTGCTCGTCGTCGGCCGTCCGAAACCAGCAGCCCTCCCCTCGGGCAGCGTAGACCGTTTCGTCGAGGGCCGGGAAGTGGATCACCCCCGCAACGGGCGTGCCCTCTTCCAGGAGCCCCACGAGCGTGCCGAAGAGGGGCACGCCAATCGTGAAACCGGCCGTGCCGTCGACAGGGTCGAGCACCCACTGGTAGCGGGCGTCGTCGGGTCCGCTCTCGCCGAATTCTTCCCCGAGTACGGCGTGGTCGGGACGCTCATCGGCCAGGTGCGCACGCATGACCCGCTCGGCTTTACGGTCCGCCTCCGTCACCTCCGTGCCGTCCGGCTTGCGGGTGACACTGACGGTTCGGAAACGGGGAAGGATTTCATCTTCAGCAATGCGGGCGAGGTCGAGGGCGAGGTCGAGTTCGGAAGAAAGGCGGGACATCAGGGCCAAATCGTGCTCAGGAGAGTTGTAGATGAGAGGTGGAGGCGTGCTTATGTCGAAACCGTGGACATTACGACGCTGGTGTGTCCGCGGTGATCTCGTCCAACGTTCGGCGGGCCGCCTGCTGCTCGGCCTCCTGCTTGCTGCCGGCGGTTCCTCGTTCGTACGCCGTGTCGCCGACCTGCACCTCCACAGTGAACGTTTTATCGTGGCTCGGGCCTTTTTCTTGTACGACGTGGTAGGTGGGCTGGGGGCGCCCCTGGGCCTGGAGACGTTCGAGCAGCTGGCTCTTGTAATTTTCGTCCCGGGTCGCCACTTCCTGTAGGTCTAATGAAGCAAGTACCCGTTCTTGGACGAACGTTCGGGTCGTCTCGTAGCCCAGATCCAGGTACACCGCTCCCACGAGCGCTTCGAACGCATCCGCGAGGATGCTGGGATTCTCCCGACCGTGTCCCTCGGCCGCGTTCTCGCTCATCAAAAGGTGCTTCCCGAGGGCGAGACGACGGGCGTAGAATGCCAGGGGGCGCTCGCTGACGAGCCGGGCTCGGAGCCGGGTCAGGGCTCCCTCATCCTTCTCCGGAAACCGTTCGTAGAGCACCTCCCCCACGAATACGTCGAGAAGCGCATCACCCAGAAACTCAAGTCGCTCGTTTGACTGAAACTCGTGGTTCGGATAGACGCGGAGCAACGACCGGTGTGTGAGGGCCCGTCGGTAGTGGATAAGATCGTCGACGGGACGACCTACGAGTTGCTCAACCGTAGCTCGAGAAACCTGAACGTCGGGAGGGAGGGACTCGCTCATGCTTAACACTGACGGCGATATCGGAACGCGCGGCCGGGGTTCATCAACGCGGGCAGCCTCGTTGGGATCTAGTGAATCGACGAAGACGACACCGAATTGCCCGGGAAGAATCGATAAGCGATCCGGATCACCCCTCGTCGGGCAGTCGTGAAATTCGATGGGTGTTTTCTCTCATCAGTTCCGTCCGGTTATGGCGCTTGTCTCCACGAATCCCGCGACCGAGAAGGAGATCGAACAGTACTCCGTACACACCGACCGTGAGGTCGAGCGCCGGCTCGAACGAGCCTCCACGGCGTTCGACGTGAACCGGCAACGCTCATTCGACGAGCGCGCGGCGCGGCTGGAGCGGGCCGCCGATCTTCTCGAAGAAAACGCCCGTTCGCTCGGGGCGCTCATGACGGAGGAAATGGGCAAGCCCATCTCGCAGGCGCAGGGCGAAGCCGAAAAATGCGCGTGGGTGTGTCGATACTACGCGGAGCACGGGGCCGACTTCCTCGCCGACGAGCCGGTGGAGACGTCCGCACAGAAGAGCTACGTCGCGTACGAACCGCTCGGGCCGATTCTAGCCATCATGCCGTGGAATTTTCCGTTCTGGCAAGTTTTCCGGTTCGGCGCGCCGACCCTGATGGCCGGCAACGTGGTTCTGCTGAAGCACGCTCCGAACGTCACCGGGTGCGCCGAGGCAATCGCAGACGTTCTGCGGAAGGCTGGGTTTACCGACCACGAGCTGCAGGTACTGCGGGTTGAAGAGGAGGCCGTCGGGAGGATTTTGGAGGATCAGCGAGTGCGGGCCGCCACGCTCACGGGAAGCGTCCCGGCCGGAGCGGCAGTTGCCCAGCAGGCGGCAGCCCAGATCAAGCCGACGGTGCTGGAGTTGGGCGGCTCCGATCCGTTCATCGTCTGTGCGGACGCGGACCTCGAAACGGCTGCCTCCGTGGGGTGCACCGCGCGCATGCAGAACAACGGCCAGAGCTGTATTGCCGCCAAGCGGTTCATCGTGGAACGGGCCGTGCTCGACGACTTTCAGGAGCGGCTGGTGGAGACCGTGGAGGCCCTCACCGTTGGCGACCCGACGGACGAGCAGACGGACGTGGGTCCAATGGTCCGGGCCGACCTCCGTGACGAGGTGCACGATCAGGTGGAGCGAGCCATCGGACAAGGAGCGATTGCCGTCACCGGAGGACATACCCTCGAACGCGAGGGATTCTATTACGCCCCAACCATTCTCGCAGACGTGGATCCCGGCACGGTGGCCTTCGACGAGGAGATTTTCGGCCCGGTGGCATCCCTCGTTGCGGCGGACGACCCCGAGCACGCCGTGGCCCTCGCCAACGACACCCGGTTCGGGCTCGGGGGAAGCATCTTTACCGAGGATCTGGAGAAAGGAGAGCGAATGGCCCGCGACCTGGAGGTTGGCTGTGCCTTCGTGAATGAGATGACGAAGAGCGATCCTCGCGTTCCATTTGGAGGCATCAAGGACAGCGGCTACGGGCGCGAGTTGTCACATCATGGTATCCACGAGTTCGTGAATGCCAAAACCGTATGGGTGGAGGGGTGATGTGTCGAATTCGGGGGGCAGCGTGGGTCGAAGCAACGAGACTCCGGAGCGGCGTAGCAGGGCGGAGGGGCAGGTTCAGTGATTGCAGATGCTATACCTAGCTCTGAACAGCAGACAGGGATTGGGGGCTTTTGGGGACCGAGGCTGAATCTCTTCACGGCCTTCGACCCCGGTGGACAGGGTGGTAGATAGACGCTGAAGGTCCTGCCAGCGGGCACCGACGACTTGAGGTCTACGATCGTTGACAGCTCGAGACAGGAGTAGACCTCGTCGACGACGTTCTGAGACTCCATCACAAACTGATTGGAGAGGACGTTCTTCCTCTGCTTCAAACCAAAAACTACTTAAAGTATATCCCTATCTGAAGCATGTAACAGCTTCGGAGAAAGAGGATAATAAGGGTATGTATGAACTCATGATCAAGCTGACGAATAGCTCACCTCATCTTTATGCGGTGCCAGTAGTGCCGGTTCGAAGACACGTCGGTACCCGTTCGGATTTTCCTGGAGATCGTATTCGGGGTCCGGAGTCGGGGGCGAGGAACTCCGGGCCGGAACGAAAAATCCGGAGTGCTGGATGGCGTCGTCTAAACAAAAGTACCTCTCACCATCCAGGAGGTGGATCGGCGGAGCCCCATTCGTTGGTGAGATGAGTACCGCCGTGCTTTCGCCAGTCCTCTACAGGAGGGAGCCTCCGAAACGAAGTCGGGCCCCCGCCGTGAAAGCAGCCGTCGTCTCTCGCTCCGGACGAATTCTGCTCAAGCCTTGTGGCCACCAACTCCGATTCCCAAGGCGCTGTGTTCTGGGACTGGCTGCGTCCTCTCTTTGCTCCAGAAGAGGATGAGCCCCGGCGAGATGAGGATCCACGTCGTGGCATGGCCATCACCGTGTGCGTGTTGCTTTCCTGTATCCTCTGGCTGTCCCTGACCCTCGGCGAGCAGCGCACGCAGACGATCCGGTTGCCGGTCGAGGTGGTGGAGACCCCGGAGGGGCAGGCCCTCGCCGAGGTGCCCCCGACCCATGTGCAGGTGCAGCTCCAGGGGCGGGGGCTCGACCTCATCCGGCTTCTTTATAATCCGCCGGTGGTGGAGGTCAGGGCCACGACGAGCCAGGTCGATGTGGCCGATGAGATTGACCTTCCGCAGGGCACGTCGCTTCAACTTGAGGCCGTCACGCCCGCCTCGTTTGAGATGGCCCTGGAGCCACGTCAGACCCGGAGGGTGCCGGTTCAGAGCCGCGTGGAGGTCGACGTCGCGTCCGACTATGAGCTGCTTGAGGATCCGCTGATCGAGCCGGACTCGGTGGAGGTAGAAGGGGCGGAGTCGGTGGTTCGCGGTGTGGAGGCCTGGCCAACGACTGCGAGCACCATTGAAAATCTCCAGGACACTGTCGAGGTACAGGTTCCGCTGGCTGATACGCTCCGTCGGCTCGTCAACGTGCGCCCGCAGGACGTGCGGGTGATCGCGCGAGCGGGTCGATTTGTGGAAGAAACCCGGGAGGTGGAGGTAGAGGTGACCGGTGTGCCGTCCGGCCAGGATCTCGTGTCTCTTCAACCGTCCACCATCCGAATCCGGTATCGGGTGCTGTTTCGCGATCTGTTCAAGGCGCGCCGCGCCTCAGAGTTCTTTGCCACTGTCTCGTACGATCAAATCCGCACCGACACGACCGGGTACGTCACGCCGCGGGTGCACGTCCCCTCGGACCTCCACATTCGTGATTCGGAACCCATCCCGTCCCGACTCCGCTACTACACCTTCGTTTCTGAGAGCTAGTGCACGGCGGGGGCCAAGGCCGGTCAGGGAGGCTCCACGGGAGACGACTGTCGATGATGAACGCACACTCGAGGTTGATAAATGATTTTTCTGGCCTTCGCCGTCGCGTGCAGCGTCGCCATTGGCATGGTATTCAAGCATGCCGGTCAGCTGCAGCTGGACCGTACGGCCCTCTTGACGGTGAATTACGCCGCTGCAGTGGCCGTTGCGGCGGGGCTCTTGAGCTTGGGGGGACGGGAAGTCGAGCAGGGCCTCGTTCTGTCATTGGAGCTGCTTGCACTTGGGGTGGGGACGGGCGTCGTGCTGATTGCGGGGTTTTTCGTGCTGGCATGGGCCACGGAGGTGGCGGGGATGTCGCTCGCGATCGGAGTGATGCGGGTGTCTGTCGTTGTACCCTTTCTGGCCTCGTGGGGCGTGTGGGGAGAGGTGCCCACCCTAGCCCAGGGCGTTGGGATGATCCTGGCGATGGGGGCGTTTTTTCTGCTGGCCCACCAACGGTCGGTCCCTGAGCCCATTCCGGCAGGAGCGTCGTCCACCCCCGAGGTCACCATTGCGCCCCCGACCGTTCCCTCTACGATTGACTGGCACGCTGCGGGAGTGCTGGCCCTCACATTCTGCTCGGGCGGAGCGGTGGACGTGTCCATGAAGGCCTTTGAAGAAGGCTTTGGGGCGGAGAATAGCCGGGTCTTGTTTCTGCTTCTGGCGTTTGGGGTGGCCTTCCTCGTGGGGGCAATCATCGTCGTGCGGCGCGGCCTCCGAGAGGGCGATTGGCCGACCGCCCGGACTCTGGGATGGGGCATCCTGCTCGGCATCGTAAACTACGGGTCTCTCGAATTTCTGCTTCGGGCCATCGAGGCGCTTCCGGGGCCATTTGTCTTTCCCGCCAACAACATTGCGATCATGGTCGTCGCGGCCCTGCTTGGGGTGACCATCTGGGGCGAGCGGCTCTCACGGCCCAATCGCATGGGTCTGGCACTGGCCTGCGTTGCTCTCGTGTTGCTCGGATTGTAAATCGCTGCGCGCTCGAATTCTTGCCGGCATCGTTTCGTCGTCGACCCATGACCTCAAGTGTGCGTGGTGCCATTGGTGGGGGAGTGATTGTCGGCCTCCTCCTGGTGGGAGCATTATTGCTCTGGGGACGAGGGCCGTCGGACGCAACGGTGCGGCGGACCGTCCTTACGACGATTCAGGACGAGGCCCCTGCCTCCTTTCTCGTCACCGGCACGTTGGACATGACGGTCACGGTGCGGGTCGACTCGGCGCAGTACCTCACACCGTCGTGGTTGACCTATCTGTTGCAACAGACCCAACCCAGTGCGCTTTCCCTCCTGCAGGGCGGGGCCGAAACCCGGGTACGGGTGCCCGGAACAGTCTCGTACGGCTTCGACGTGCGGACGCTCGATTCCTCCATGATCGCAGTGGAGGAGAATGGGCGAGTGGGCGTCACCCTTCCGTCGCTTTCGGTCCATAGTGTGGAGCCGGACCTGGCCCAGTTGGAGGTTCGTTCTCGGGCGAGTGGATGGATGCGGGTGCTGCCGTCGGACATGCCGGAGGCGGTCCGCACGCAGGCGCTTGGGGCCGTCAAGGCCGCCTTTCGGGAGCAGGCGGAACGTCGTCTTGATTCCGCCACCCAGCCGCGCGTGAATACCGCGCGGGCCCTCGAAGCCATGCTCCGGCCGGCACTGCATGCGGCAGGGGTGGAGGCACCCCGGTTTCGAATTCGGGTTGGTGACGAATTGATTCTGCAACCGGACGGCTGACCGAGGTACATTTCTGTATCCTGAGCCTTTTGTATTGTATGTGGCCGTCCGAGGAGACGGAAGAAGGGTCTGTCATCCGGGCGACAGCCTCTTCAACTTTCAGTCTGAATTGAAACCGCACCCCCGGGTCCCTGTACGTTCTCATCGGTTGCTCGGTCTGTGAGATGAGGCTGGCCTCGTGGCACGTTATTCCTGAATCCCCATGGTTTGTAGATGGAGGGCTCTTCTCCCCCGTACATCGACACACCGTACGGTCTCCTCACGGAGGGGGGGCGGTGGTACCATGTCACTGAGGAAGACGTGAAGGAGTATGCCGGGGCGGTGCTGGACCACGTGCCATTGGGGCAGTTGCTCCGCTGGGCTGACACCTGGATCGATTCCGCCCGGACCCTTGTCGTATGGGCGCTGCCCCTACTGCTCTGGGGGCTTCCTGTAAGTTGGGGGGTGGGCAGCGCATTCGCGCTGTTCATCGTGTGGGCCCTATTGAGTCCGGCCCTTCCGAGCCTCCTGGCGGTTCGGGTCGTCTCGGTGCTCGACCACGTGCTCGCACAGGCGCTCTACTACGTGGCTACAATGAGTGCCTTCGCGGCCGCGGAGATGTATGCGGCCCTCGGCGCGGGACTGCTTGGATTTGTGCTTCTTCGATGGGGGGTGCTGGAGTGGGCGATCGGATACCTCGTGCGTCCATTGCGGCGCTCGATCTATCCGCTGCCGGTGGCCGACCAGGTGCTGCGGGGGCTCATCGTCCGGGTGGCGCTCAAGCATCGCCTCTCTCTTCCGCAGGTGGACGACATCACCAAGGACATTCTCGAGAATCTACATAGCCATCAGGATCCCGGCTCGGACGAGGCGTAAAGGATCATTTTTGGAGACGCCCGTTTTCGTACGTTTCGACTTCAGTTCACCGTATGAGTGAAGGTTCACGGCTAGTTCCCGCGGATTCGTCAACGACCTTGTATTTGGTCCGGCATGGCGAAACCGAATACAACCGACGAGGCATCATGCAGGGGGGCGGCATTGACAGCACCCTGAACCCGACCGGTCGGGAGCAAGCCCATGCACTCGCTCGTCGACTTGCCTCGGTGGATATTGACGCGCTGTATGCCAGCACGCTTCGGCGAGCCACGCAGACCGCCGACATTCTTGCGGCAGGCCACGAGCCGCTCTCCCGGACCTATCTTCGAGATTTGAGCGAGATGGATTGGGGGATTTTTGAGGGGGATGCGCCGTCTCCGGAGCGGGACGCGTCGGTTGACGCCCTCAAGTCTGCTTGGCAAGAAGAAATGTATGACCGTGGTCCAGAGGGGGGCGAGTCCATTCGCGACGTGCAGGCTCGGGCTAAGCGAGCCCTTCGCCACATCCTTGCACGGGAGGCGGGGCGGACGGCCCTCGTGGTAACGCACGGCCGGTACCTGCGCGTGCTGCTGGCGACGCTTCTCGACGACTACGGGCTGGAGCATATGCCTGAGCTCGATCACTCCAACACCTGTGTCAATCACGTGGTCTTTGAGGGGGGGCGAGCCCGGGCCAAACGTCTCAATTGCACGGCTCATCTGCCGGCGGACGGTGTGTCGGATCCTACCATGCCGACTCGATAAGTCTCTGGGGGACAAGGCATAAGAATCCACGCTGCTCGTCTCCGCTCACCCGCGACCTGGTTTTCTCACATTCGTCTCCATGCTCGATCTCGATCCCGCCGTCATTCGTGACATCGACAGGGCCGAGGACGTCCGGGCGGCCCTGGCGGCCCGGATTCGGGAGGCAATCCGGACGGTGGCCTCCCGTCGCACTGTTCGGGTGAGTGTACCGGTTCCGGAACCGGTGCGTCCTATCGACTGGGTTCGGGCTCGGCCCTCCTCCGAGGCGGTGTATTGGTCGGGACGGGACGAGGATCGGACAATTGCCGCGTGTGGGGCTGCAGACGTCGTGTCGAGCAGTGCGGCACCCGTCGAATACGAGGCTCTTGGTCGTGCACTGGACGAGCGCCTCGACGGGGTGGGCTCCCAGGTTCGGTATTATGGAGGACTTCGGTTCGACGCCGGTCAACCGGCGGCCCAGGACCGTCCCGATCGGCGCTGGGCCCCGTTTGGCACGTACCGTTTTGTCTTGCCTCGCTTTGAGCTGGTAGAGGCAGATGATACGTTGCGTCTCGCGTGCTCCCTGGTGCTTCCCCGAGATGCCGACCGAGTGGAGGGGATCTTGGACACGTTGAACACGGTGGCTCTTCCGGTGAACGACGAGCACACGGCTCTGCCTCGGCCGCGTCGCCGGGAAGATGTTCCGGACCACGAGGGGTGGACCGAGATGGTGGACTGGGCGCTCGACGCGATTGGCGGAAACTCGCTCGACAAAGTTGTATTGGCCCGGCGTGTGGCCCTCTCGCTCGGGGCGTCGATGGACCCGCTGCTCGTGATGAGTCACCTAGAGCCGGCGACGCCTGGATGCTACCACTTTGCGGTGCGCCCGGCGGGTGGATCGGCGTTCATTGGGGCCTCGCCGGAGCGCCTGTTTCGACGGGAGGAACGAACCGTCGTTAGTGAAGCGGTGGCTGGCACGCGGCCGCGCGGGGAGACGGAGGCAGAAGACGCGGCTCTTCGGAAGGAGCTTCTGCAGAGCCCAAAGGAGCGCCGGGAGCACGCGTTCGTACGGAGCGCCATTCGGGACGACTTGGCGCGTGTCTGTACCACGGTTCGCGTCCCGGAGGAGACGGGAGAATTAGCGTTGGCTCGGGGACGTCATCTCCATGCACGAATCACCGGGACGCTCCGCCCCCAAACGGCGACGACGGACGTGTTAAAGGAGCTGCATCCGACCCCAGCGGTGGGCGGCGTGCCGACCGAGGACGCCGTGGCGGCGATTCGTGCTCGGGAGCCGTTCGATCGGGGATGGTACGCAGGACCGGTCGGCTGGGTGGGACGCGACGCGGCGGAGTTCACGGTGGGCCTCCGGGCCGGGCTCGTGGAAGAGAATCAAATTGCCCTATTTTCCGGGGCGGGGATCGTCGATGGATCGGTTCCGGATCGGGAATGGGAGGAGATCGAGCAGAAGATCGGCGATTTCGCGGCCATCATGGGCGTGACCGATTCCCAGACGGTCTCCCGGTAGTCCTCTCGATCAGTGTTGCAGCCCCGTGGTGAATCAATCTTGGTCTGTCCTCGACGCGCCAAATCCCACGTACCTTTGGACGCAGCTGCTCGTTGAGGAGCTCGTGCGGAACGGCGTGAAGACCTTTTTCGTCGCGCCGGGATCCCGGTCCACCCCGCTCACGGTCGCCGTCGCCCGGCACCCGGAGGCCGAGTCGGTGCTGCACGTCGACGAGCGGGGGGGCGCATTCGCGGCGCTGGGGGTGGGCCGCGCCACGCAACGCCCCGCCGCCTGGATCACGACCTCCGGCACCGCCGTCGCGAATGGACTGCCCGCCGTGGTGGAGGCCTCCGTCGACGGTGTGCCGCTCGTTCTTCTCACGGCCGATCGGCCCCCGGAGTTGCGGGAGACGGGGGCCAATCAAACCATCGATCAGGTCAAGATATTCGGGGACTACGTGCGGTGGCAGGTCGACGTCTCCCCGCCGTCCGACGACATCGATCCCGCGTACGTGTTGACGACGGCTGACCAGGCCCTGCACCGGGCCGTGCGGGCGCCCGCGGGACCGGTGCACGTGAATTGTATGTTTCGAAAGCCGCTGGAGCCGGTTGAGGAGGAAGCGTCAGTCGTGATTCCGCCCGCCGTCGAGAAGTGGGCTATGGGGACGGAGCCGTACACGCGCTACCCGACCCCTGTCCCGTCTCCATCTGGGCCCGAGACAGAGGCCTTGGGCGAGGCCCTGGGTGATATCCAGCGGGGACTCGTGGTAGCGGGGCGGCTCGACACCGACGCGGCGGCGGACGCTGTCCAACGACTCGCGATGCACCTTGGCTGGCCGCTCATCCCCGATCTGACGTCCCGCCTCCGGCTGGGCGGGGAAGAAGGCGTGGGACACGTGCCGTACGGCGACCTCGTACTGACCTCCGATGCCTTTCGGGAGGCTCATCCGCCGGAGGCCGTTCTGCAGGTGGGCGGCCGATTTGCGTCGAAGCGGCTGCGTGTTTTTCTCCGAGACAATGCGCCGGAGGTATGGGCCGTCATACGAAGGTCCCCTTTCCGCATCGACCCGGACCACCGCGTAACCCACCACGTGGAGGCAGACGTTCCCTCGTTCGCTGATGGGCTGATTACTCGGCTTCCCGATGGAGGAGGAACGACGACATGGCGCGACGAATGGACCGACGCGAGCGAACGAGCGGGCGCTGTCGTGAACACCCATGCGCGTGGCCAAAACGCACTCACTGAGCCGCTCGTGGCCACGATCCTTACCGAAGAGAGGCCCACGGACCACGCCCTCTTGGCGGCGAGCAGCATGCCGGTGCGAGATCTGAACCGGCACGCCGCCCCAACTGGACCTGCCGGACCGGTCTATGCCAACCGGGGGGCGAGCGGCATCGATGGGACGGTGGCGACGGCCGCGGGAGTTGCCCACGGGCGCGGCGGCCCGGTGACGCTTCTGATCGGTGACCTCGCGCTCTGGCACGACCTGAATGGGCTGGCCCTTCTTCAGGATCGCCCTGTCGTGGTGATCGTCGTCAACAATAATGGGGGCGGCATCTTTCATTTCCTGCCGATTCGCGAGCACGACGAGTTCGACCCATACTTTACGACCCCCCACGGTCGGAATTTTGAGGACGCAGCGGCCTTGTTCGACCTGCCGTACCGTCGTCCAGACTCTCCGTCCGCCTTCCGGAGCGCCTACGTGCAGGCCTGTCAGTCGGGAGAGTCGGCCCTCATCGAGGTGCAAACTGACCGGTCAGCCAATCGGCGGGTGCACGAACAATTGGAAACGGCCGTTGCGGAAGCTGTGGAGGGCGATTGATTCCGAAAGGTCGTATAGCAGTGTCTTTGCCTTTTCGTCCGGGTCCTGTCCTCATTCTGCCGTTCGTTCCCGATAGACGGCCTCAATGCAGTCGGCAAGCGAAAGAGACCAATCGAAGTTGAAGGCCTCGAAGCCGTCCAGTACCTCTACCTGCTTCATTTCTTCCAGGGATGCCCCGGCCTGGCGCTGCTGGGTGACGTATTCATTGAGTGCCGCGAGAAAGTCGCGCATGACCAGGAGATCCTTACGCCCACCGGTGATCCCAAACTTCGGATTGCCGTGGCCGTGGATGACGATCGTCTCGTCATCGAGCCCGTCGTGAATCGTTTTGAGGCTGTTGATCCAGTCTTTAGAATCGGCCCCGCCGTCCACGTCGATAAATGGATAGGCGCGGTTGAAGACGAGGTCGCCCACGTGAACGATGTTCGCATTCTCGAAGACGACGATTGCGTCCCCACCTGTGTGGGCCGGGCCGCGGTAGCGAAGGGTAATCGTTTCGTCTCCAAGGCTCTCAGTCCAGGTGTCCTCAAACGTTTCTGTAGGATACGTCGGGTCGTCGGCCGACCCGCCCTCAGCGCTGTCCCGCATCAAGTCAGGCACGTTGGCGTGAGCGACGAGGCGGTCGGTGTACTGCGCGAATATGCCGTTGCCCCCCACATGGTCGCCGTGATGGTGGGTGTTGATCACCACGGAGAGGGGGCCCTGGGATCGATCACGGAGTCCTCGCCAGCAGTCGGGTGCCGAGTCCGGGAACTGAGTGTCCACCACCACAAGTCCATCGTCGGTGGCAAGCCACCCGATGGTCCCCCCGCGCTGAGTGAAGGTCCCGACACCCCCACGGAGAGACTCAAAGCCATCCGCGGAAGAGAGCCGTGCAGGAAGGGTGGAGAGAATTGGGGAGGCGGCGAGGGCGAGGCCACACTGGCGAAGAAACGCTCGGCGAGAGGGCATGGGATCGGAAAGAATGATGAACTGAGGATTTGTTCTTCAACGTAGCTCCTGCCGGGGCCGAATGCCAGCATTCCGGTCCGGAAATAGACCGACAGTTTTCAGCCTACCAGGAGACGACACGCGATGATGAGGGCTGGATCGACTTCATGCACCGGGCGTAGAGAAATGTGGCGGTAGGGAGGAGGGAGTGGTATTTCTTTTTTGGGATTCGATTGCGCATGGACGATTCGATAGATGCCCAAGACATGAGTTGGGCTCGGGTTTGGCTCTGGGCGGCTCGTCCCAAGACCCTTGGGGCGGCCGTTGCCCCTGTGGTCGTAGGCACGGGCATGGCCGTTGAGGCTGGGGTTTGGCATCCACTTTCGGCGGCCTTGGCCCTCACCGGTGCGGTGCTCATCCAGATTGGGGTCAACTTCCACAACGACTACGCTGATTACGTCCAGGGGGCGGACACCCAGGACCGAGTGGGTCCCCTGCGTGTGACGCAGGCCGGGCTGGTGTCCCCGGAGACGATGCGGCGGGCTGCGATCCTGGTCTTCGGCCTCGCTGTACTGGCGGGCCTCTACCTCATCGTCCGGGGGGGATGGCCCATTCTCATTGTCGGCATGGCGTCGATTGGGGCGGCCCTCTGGTACACCGCAGGTCGGTATTCCCTCGCAGCTCTGGGACTGGCCGATCTATTCGTATTTATCTTCTTCGGGCCCGTGGCGGTGGGGGGCACCTATTACGTTCAAGCCCTGTCGCTACCCCTGGAGGTAATGGTGGCCGGAGCCGGGCCGGGGTTGCTCTCCATCGGCATCCTACTGGTGAACAACGTCCGCGACGAGGCCGAAGACCGGCGGGCGGGAAAGCGAACGCTGGTAGTACGTCTCGGTCGCCGCTTCGGAGTCGTCGCATACGCAATCTGCTTGGTCGCCGCCCTGCTGCTGTCGGGACTTCTTGCAATAGGCATATTCGGAGCAGAGCCCCACCCGTGGGCGGCCCTGCCCCTCGGGCTGTTTCCCTTTACGGTTCGTCCAATTCGTACGATGGCCGAAACGACCGATCCCAAGCAATTGAATTCACTGCTCGGGGCAACGGGGCGACTTCTCGTACTCTGGGCTCTCCTGTTCGCTGTCGGTTGGAACCTGTGATGTCTACCTCGTCCGTCGTCATCTCAGAATGTGACCTGTACAGGTATGAGCTTCCTCTCACCGCACCATTGCACCTGAATGGGGAGGAGAGTTCTCATCGTTGGGGCCTTCTGGTGTGCGTCTCAACGGAGCAGGGACACGCGGGATGGGGAGATGCTGCCCCGTTGCCGGGATTTAGTGCCGAGTCCCTGTCGGAGGTTGAGGCGCACGCGCGTTCCGCTCTGTCTCAGTGGCCGGGGATGCATCTCTCGGAATTCGAGGAGGGTCTCGTCGATGGAATGGAGGGACTTCCCTTGGACGCGGACTCCCCTTCCTCCTTTCGGTTTGCAATGGAGAGTGCCGCGGTCGAGGTGCTTGCCGAAGCGCATGAGATCGCTGTGCCGGGCATTCTGGGTGCGCCGCGGCAGGCCGTGACGCTGAACGCCCTTCTTCCGCGCTCCGCCGCGAATGCCCGAGCACAGGCCCTTCGCTGGCAAAGGGAGGGCTACCGGGCCATCAAGGTGAAAGTGGGGGAGGGGGGCGTCGAGGATGACATTGCACGTGTTCGGTCGGTTCGAGAAGCCCTCGACGCTTCCGTCGCCCTTCGGGTGGACGCAAATCGGGCCTGGTCGCTTGATGAGGCCGTGACGTTTGCAGAGAACGTCGAAGATCTAGACATTGCCTACGTGGAAGAGCCCCTCGCAGACCCCACTCTGCTGAGCACTTTGGTTTCGGACACACGACTTCCCGTGGCTCTGGACGAAACGACCCGAGAAACAACGCCGTCGATTCTGCGGGGCCTGACGGATGTGTCGGCCGTTGTTCTCAAGCCGACACTTCTCGGCGGCCTGCAGCGTACGTGGCACTGGGGTTCCGTCGCGCGGGAAATGGATACGACTCCGGTCATGAGTGCGGCCTACGAGTCTGGCGTCGGGCTTCGGATGCTTGTGGCCCTGGCGGCGATCGGTCCGGAGGTTCCCGTGGGCCTGTCCACGTACGATCGCCTCGCGACCGACGTGTACGCACCGCCCCTTCCGCTTCGTGGTCCGAGCGTAGACGTGGCCTCGGTCATGGATCCATCGCCCTCCCGCATTGCTCGAGATCGGATCGATCTCGTCGAACGCTTTTCTGCTTGACCCACCGACCATGGAGGCTGGCCCTCGCGCACCGTGTCCGATTCACCGACACGCCCAGGCGCGTCCCGACGCGCTCGCGCTCTGGACATCCTCCCGTCGGTGGACGTACGCTGAGCTTGACACGGCGATTGCGGCAACCGGGCAGCGACTGCGGGAGCAAGGATATGCCGACGGTGCTCGGGTCGCGCTCCGTCTGCCGCAAGGGCCGACCTTGGTGCTGCTATTGTGGGCGTTGTGGCGGGAGGGCGCCGTGGCGGCCCCAATCAGTACACGTCTCCCGGCGGCGGAAGCCCGCCGCGCTGCGAGACGGCTCCAGGCACGGTGTCTCCTTACTCGAGACCAAGAGGTGTTACAGGGGGAAGAAGCCATAAAGGTGACACCTCCCGATTCGCTCGTGGTGCGGGATGCTACGGGCACGTCAGCGGCGACGGCACAGCCGATTCAGCGTCGGGCGACCATTCTCTTCACGTCCGGCAGTACGGGCCGTCCGACTGCCGTCTTGCACTCGTGGGCCAACCACCTCTATAATGCTAAGGGGGCGAACGCGAACGTGCCCCTCGAAGCCGGGGATCGGTGGCTTCTGTCCCTTCCGTTGTACCACGTCGGAGGACTGGCCATCCTCGTCCGGTGTGCGCTGGCAGGGGCGGCCGTCGCAGTGCCCGATCGGGCGGCGTCCGTATCGGAGGCGGTGACGTCGACCGGAGCCACGCACCTGTCACTCGTGGCGACCCAACTCCGTCGCCTTCTGGATGCCCATGAAGGGACAGCTCCGGATCGGGTGCAGGCTGTGCTCGTCGGGGGTGGTCCGATTCCGAAGGGGCTTCTGCGTCGGGGATCAGCCCGAGCGTGGCCCCTCCACACGAGCTACGGCGCCACCGAGATGGCCTCGCAGGTTACCACGACCCCCCCCGGAGCCACGCTTGCGGACTTGCAGACCGCCGGGCGCCGCCTCCCGCATCGTCGCGTGCGGATTGCGGCCGACGGGCAAATCCTCGTGGCCGGGCCCACCCTGTGTATTGGCCTTGTCGAGGAAGACAAGGTTCAGGATCCGCGAGTAGAGAGCTGGTGGCCCACGGGAGATGTGGGGGAGTTCGACGCTCAAGGGCGTCTTCACGTGCAGGGACGGGTCGACCGGCAGTTCGTCTCTGGGGGAGAGAACATTCAGCCGGAAGAGATTGAGACAGCCCTCCAACGAATCGAAGAGATCGAGCGGGCGGTCGTCGTGGCGGTCCCCCACAGAGAGTATGGGCAGCGTCCGGTGGCCTTCGTTCGGTCACAGGGCCCTCTGCAGCCGGAGACCTGGCGGCAGGTGCTGTCGGCCTCCCTGCCTAGATTTAAGCTTCCGGACGCGATTCATGCGCTTCCGGCGGCGGCAGTGGACGGGCAATTAAAAGTGGACCATGAGGCCCTGCGTCAACGAGCCCGGGAGGGGTAGGAGAAACGGTGTCCGACACCTGGAGGATTGGGATTGCTTTCTCAAAAACGGCCCAGGCGTCCGTCGTTGACTGTTGCATTCGGCGGCTGCACCCATTTCCTTGGGAATAGCGGCGATTGCTGGGCATCACGTCTCCGATGTACTGTACGAACCTGGAAGCGCTTCCGTCATGAGCACACCCCCTCCCGTCCCCGAAGTGACGCCGCTGCGCGGGGAGCGCGTCGAGTTTACCCCTCTTCAGATGGAAAACATTCACACGCACTTCCGCTGGAACAACGACCCGGAATTGAATCGGCTCGACAGTGAGGTTCCGTACGAGGAGGAGTCCTTTGGGGCGTTTAAGAGTCGGTTCGAGCGCATGTGCGAGGAGCCAACTCCGTCGCACCGCACGTTTGAAATTCACGCTCTCGACGAGGAGACGCTCATTGGGGTCGCCTATGCAACCCATATCAGCCTGCACAGCCGTCACGCGACGGTCGGCATTACGATTGGGGACCGGGACTATTGGGGCCGGGGTTACGGTCGTGCGTCATTTGAAGTACTGCTTTCATACTGCTTCGATCAGCTAGACCTCCACCGCGTCAGTGCAGAGACGTTTGAGTACCACACGGCGTGGCAAGACCTGGTAGAGGGAATGGGGTTTGAGAAAGAGGGGACAGCCCGAGACTACCTTCGTCGTGATGGGCGCTACTGGAATAAAGATCTGTATGCCCTCCTTGAAACGAAGTATCGGGCACGCCGGGCTGAGACGGGAGAGATGGCGTCCCTAGAGGCCGCTTGATGGGGCTTCAGAGACGAAGTGCGCACGCGGGACTCTGGACGTCAGCAGTCGAGGGAGGGTTATTCTGCCAGGTGCTCCAGCCAGACGATGAGGAGGTCGTCCTCAAAATTGTCGGCGGCACTTCGGGAGAGGGCACCGTCGAGAAGGGCCTGAATGGGGGCTTCGTCGTCGTATGCCTCCAAGATAAGGTCCCGTACGCCCTCTTCGCCCAGCATCTCGCCCTCCTCGGTGTGCTGCTCCATGAGGCCGTCCGTGTAGGACACCAAGGCGGTGCCGGGGTCGAGGTCCAGCGTGACTTCCGAGAATGTCACGTCCTCCTCTAAGCCCAGAATGAGATCGCCATGTTCGGGGATCTCGGCGCCTTCCGGTGTCACGAGGACGGGCCGACAGTGGCCGGCATTCGCGAACGTGACGGTATGGGCCCCAGGATCCCAGTGGAGGAGGAGGAAGGTTGCGAACGTGTCCTCCAGCACGTCGTCGTTCAGGAGCATGTCGTTCAGCTCCCCCATCAACGCAGCCGGAGAGGTTGACTCTTCCAGCAGGGTGTGGAGGGTGCCGCGCACGTAGCTCAGAAAGCTAAAGGCATAGAACTTGGCCCGAAGGCCTTTGCCCATCACGTCCCCAATCGTGAGGAAATACGTGCCCTCGTCCGTCTCCGTCCAGTCGAAGAGATCGCCGCCGCCCTGCTTGCGGGACTCGCTGTAGAAGTCCAACTCGTAGCCGTCAATTTCGGGCGTTTCGTTCGGGAGCAGCCGGTTGGAAAAGTCGCGCCCGATTTCCGCGTCGAGCTGGGTCTGGAACATGTCGATGCGTTCCAGGAGGCGCTCCACGCGGGAGAGCAGGGTTTCCATGTCGAAGGGCTTCGTGATGTAGTCGTCGACGCCCTTTCGCTCGCCCTGCTGGCGGGCCTCTTCGTCGGCTCGGGCCGTGAGGAAGATGAACGGAATGATGCGCGTGTTCTTATCCGTCTGCAGGGCCGACTGCAGCGCAAAGCCGTCCATCTTCGGCATCATGATGTCCGAAATGATGAGGTCGGGGATGGTCTCCTCAATTTGATCCAGGGCCTCCTCACCGTTCGTGGCCGTGTAGACCTCGTAGTGCTTGCCGAGGCGGTACTTCAGGAGCTCCCGAACCGTATTGTCATCCTCGACGACTAAAATAGTGTGTTCAGCCATGGATCGTGGTCGGAGGGAATGATAAAATCGAAGCGGTGGAGGCCGTCGTCCGTTAGTGAGTACGAGAGCTCGTCGGTACACGTTTTAATGATTCGGAGCCCCATGCCGCGTTCAGGGAACGCCTCCGGGTCCTCGTCCTCGCCTGGGAGATAGGATTCGAGGTCGAAGCCGTCAGAATTGTCAAGTACCGTGCAGGCGACCTGATGGGCTTTACAGGTCAGCCGGATTTCGACCATGGGGGTGTTCTTCTGAAAGCGGGCGTGTTGGTGGAGGTTGGCAATCCACTCGTGAAGCACGAGACACGTGCAGTGAAGCGTCTCTTCGTCGATCGTGCCGTCCTTCCAAGAGGCCGGCCATTCGTCGGAGAGGGATCGCACCTCGTCAATCGCGCGGTCGAGGTTCGTGTACTTCTTCGTAAAGGTTTCCATGGAGCCGAAGCTGTATCCAACAATGCAGGCCACCGTCGATGCTGAAGCCCGAATTCGGGCGATCGACTACCCCGCAAAGGCCTCGCGCGCCGCCTCTACAGATGGAAATTGCCGGAAGACTTTATACGTACGGGTGAGTTGGACGACCACCTGAACGGGCTCCGACACGTCCGCGAAGGCGACCTTTCCGTCCTCCGGCGAAACGGCCCGATACAACGAGAAGATGGAGCCGAGACCCGTGGAGTCGAGCACTTCCGTGTCGGAGAAGTCGAGGATGAACTGCCGAACCCCGTTATCGACGTGCTCCTGAAACGTCGCTTTGAAGTCGTCTGCGTTCCGAAAGTCGAGGGCCTCCCCAACGTGAATGATGACGGTCTCGGAAGAAGCGGTCTCAGCGTCGAAGCTCATGATGGTGAAGCAGGTCGTCTGGACGGAGAGTGGTGAAGAGAATGTGTGCCGCAGGACCGCGGTGTGAGGCCTCTCGAATCCCCCGGACGTTATAGGGGTCCGAGAACGCGCCGTGACGGCTCTGCGTCTTATGGAAGCAAAATCAGTGCCAATGTAAGGGACAGGGGCCGGACTGTGAAGGGACGCTTGGGTGACAACTGTCGTCCTCCCGATAGGGCCCTCTGATGTGTGGGCCCGAATGGCCGGATCCCCACGGGGACGGTATCAGTGAAATTCGTCACGCGTTCCGTGCGATGCAAAGATCGGATTGAAAAAAGTAGGGAATCGTGGCACACCCAATTCGGGGTCGGCGTTATATCTTAGGGCTGTTTCTCTTCGTGGCCGTAGGGGGAGGAGGTCTGCTCAGTGGAGGTTGTGAGCACCGCTCTCGGTCGGGCAGTTCGGACCCCGAACCCTCGGCGCAGGGGCCGACGCCCAAGCACGTAAGCTGGGATGCCCAGTTTGCGATGTCGGAAGCGGGGCGTCCACGAGCCGTCCTCCAGGCCCCTCGAATGGAGCAGTATCAGACCGAGGACAGCACGTATTCGATTTGGCGCTCCATGGCCGACTCGGCACGGGTGCACGTGTACCTGTTCGACGAGAAGGGCGACTCTTCGGCCACCGTCACGGCCGACAGCTTGGTGTTTCAGGATCAGAAGGGGGTGTTGGACGCGTATCGGGACGTGGTCGTCACCACGGAGGACAACAAGCGTCTCGAAAGTGAACATCTCACCTGGTATCAGGCCGATCGGACGATCCGGACTCGACGATTCGTGCGCATCCGAACACCCTCAGAGGTGGTTCAGGGGAATGGGCTTGTGGCGGATGAGAACCTGGAAACGTACCAACTCGGACGCTTCTCGGCGGAAGTGGACGTTGATGACAGTGGGGAGAATGCAGACGATCAACAGTAGAGCTCGGGCCCGACGCGGGAGAGCAATACACAGATGTTGCATGGTCTCATTCGACCCAGAGGAACCCCAGTTTGGGGACTTCGGTGTAGAGGAGGCTCGCCCTCGCCGGAACTGTCTGTCTCCGGGGTGCACCCCGGCGTTGTTCGCATGACTGGGTCATTCAACCATTGGATGGGAGGCCTCCTGTGGCGCGCTCTATTTGTGGCCGTTCTCGGAGGCGTTCTGATGGGGGGAGGGACTGAGGCCCAGGCCCAAGCCGAGGACGATACGTCCCATGCGGTCCCGACGGGTGTCGAGCCGGCCGGCGTGGACTCGTTGCCGACCGGGGGGGCTGCCCCGCCTCCCGGGCCGACTCCGCCGCCGTCCGACACGGGAGACAGCCCTCGGGCCTTCGTCAATGCCGACTCGCTCAGCACTCACTCGTTGGATGGAGAGCGCGTGCAGGAGCTCTTCGGGGAGGTCTTTGTTCGGCAGGATACCACGCGTCTGCGGTCGGACTATGCCCGGCGCTATCTCAGTCGCAGCGACCTCCTCTTTATCGAGGACGTGGTTATTTATGAGCGCGGGGATACCCTTCGGGCCGACACGGTGCGGTACGATCGTGCCACTGAGGTGGGCTACGCTCGCGGGAACGTGCGCCTGACGAACGGAGACGTGAATGTCCGGGCCGATAGCGCGAGGTATTACGCCACGGAGAAACGGTCCGTCTTTCCCGACAGCGTCGTACTCGTTGACGGCGATCGCGTGCTACGGGCTCAGCATGGGACGTACTGGTCCGACGAGGAGCGCGCAGAGTTTGGGGGGCGCGTACGGCTCACCGAGCCGGGGACGACACTTCTCGCCGATTCGCTTACCTACTACCGCGAGCGCGAGCGATCCATCGCCCACGGAGATGTCTTCATTGATCGGCGGGGGGACGACGAGGCGGACGCCGACACGACGGCCCGTACCTATCTGTTTGGCAACCGGGCGGACAACCGCGAGGCCCGCCGCTACAGCCAGGTGGAGGGCAACGCACTTCTGGTGCGCGTTCGGGTGGATTCGACGGGGGCCCCGAGCGACACTCTTGTGGTTCGAGCTCGCCGCCTCGAGGCCTTTCGTACGGACACGCATCGTCGGCTCGTGGCGGTGGATTCGGTGCGCATCTGGCAGCCTGACCTTTCCGCCGTCGCGGATTCGGCGGTGTACGACCGCGTCGTCGCCCCCACTCCTGACAGCCTAGCCGATAGGAGGATGCCCATCGATACGACCCGCCCGCCGCCGGACTCCCTGACGGCTCAGGTCCAATCGGATTCACTGGAGACGAACGCACAACCGGCCTCTCGACCGGACACACTTCGGGAGGCGGCCGAGTCCCCGCCCGACTCGATCAACGATCAGCCTCGGCCTTCACCCGACACGTCCGAGCGTCCGATCGTGGCAGACACGGCTGCACGCTCAGATTCTGCGGTCCGGCAAGCGGTCGGCGGTTCTTCTGGAGCGGCGCCGCAGGCATGGACGACCCCAACGGCCCGGGCCGACAGTTCACTGCCCATCGAAGAAACCCGTCTGTATCGGTCTCCCGTCACGTGGTTTGAGGACAGTCAGGTATGGGGCGACTCGATTCGGGTTCGGGCGCGGAACCGAAGTCCGGATACGGTCTTTGTTCGTGGCTCTGGGTTTGCGGCCCAGCGCGATTCAGTTCTGGATCGCATCCAGCAACTCAAGGCGGAGAACATCACCGCATTCTTCGACGGGGACGCCCTGCGTCGCATCCGAGCCCGTCCCAATGCCCGGGCCATTCGGTTCCTTGCGGCCGAAAATGATTCGCTGAACGGGGCAGCCCGGACGTCCGGGGACCGCATCGAGCTTCGTTTTGTGGACGGCAGCGTCGAACGTGTGAGTGTCATTGGAGGGACGCAGACCACCTACTACCGAAACAACGAAAACATTCCGGACCCTTTTGAGCTGGAGGGCTTTCAATGGACGCCCGATCGGCGCCCGACCAAGAATGAGTTGCTCCGCGACGAGCGGGTTCGTCGACGACTTGGTCGAGACCGGCCTCGGCCCGACCGTCCGGTGGCGGAGCCCGTTCCTAGACGGGAGGGGAGCGGCTGGTGGTTCTGGGCCGATTCGACCGACGGGTCCGTTTCGGGTCAACCATCCTTCGTTGAGAGTTCGCCAACACGGTTCTGGGGGAGCGTATCGCCGGGACGGCCGTCCGCGGATTCCACAGGGCGGGGCCCGGTGGTACCGCCCGACTCGTTGCAGCGGGCGCCGCGCGGGACACAGCCGGCTGATACTTCCGACACGACTTCCAATCCCGACTCATGAACGCTTCGTCCTCCAACGGGTCTTTTGCGGATCGGGACGTGTCCGGCGAGCCGGCAACGCTTGCGGCCCGGCATCTCACGAAGCGGTACAACAAGCGGGCTGTCGTCGACGACGTGAGTCTGGAGGTGGAGCAGGGGGAGATCGTCGGTCTTCTCGGACCGAACGGGGCCGGCAAAACGACGACCTTTCACATGATCGTGGGCATGATCCGCCCGAATGAGGGCACGATCTATCTGGAGGACGACGACATCACGCGTCTGCCGATGTACAAGCGGGCGCGGCGAGGGGTGGGGTACTTGGCGCAGGAGACATCGGTCTTTCGGGAGCTCACGGTGGAGGACAACCTGCACGCGGTCCTCGAATTCCAATCGATGAGTGACGAGGAGCGAACGGCCCGGGTCGAGTCGCTCATCGAAGAGTTCGGGCTGGAGCGGGTGCGAAATTCGAAGGGCTATGAGCTGTCCGGGGGAGAACGCCGCCGGACCGAAATTGCGCGGGCCCTATCAACCCGTCCGCGGTTCTTTCTGCTCGACGAGCCGTTTGCCGGTGTTGACCCGATTGCCGTCGAAGACATTCAGGGCATTGTCGCCGGACTGCAGGAACGGGGCATCGGGGTATTGATTACGGACCACAACGTACATGAGACCCTTGCAATCACGGATCGTGCGTATCTACTTTACGAGGGGCAAATCTTAAAACACGGGACCGCGGAAGAGCTCGCGGCCGATCCTGAAGTGCGCAAGCGGTATCTTGGAGAAAAGTTTTCGTTGGACCGATACTGACCGTTTGGGGGACTGGTAGGATTTTTGCCCCAAGCGACAGTGGGTCCGCATCACGTCCCAACCGGTTCCGAGGGAGACAGCGTCTCCGAGATTCAGGACCCTCCGCCTTTCCTCTCTTTTCTTTCAGCAAATCACTCGATTCGGACGTCTATGTGCGGAATTGTCGGATACATTGGAAATCAAGAGGCCGAGGATCTGTTGCTCACAGGGCTCAAGCGCCTCGAATACCGTGGGTACGACTCGGCCGGTCTCGCAACGGTCGACGAAACCGATCTTCACGTTCAAAAACAGGAGGGAAAGGTTGACGATCTCCGAAACAGTCTGGATGGGGCCCCCATGGCCGGGACCATCGGCATTGGACACACGCGCTGGGCGACCCACGGCGCGCCGAATGACGTCAATGCGCACCCCCACGTCAGCTCCGATGGCGCCTTTGCTCTGGTGCACAACGGCATCATCGAAAACCACGGAGTCATTAAGGAGCAGCTCGAAGACAAGGGCTACAGTTTTCAGAGCGAGACCGACACGGAGGTCCTCGTGAAGCTTATCGAGGAGGTGAAGCGGAAAACCAGTCTGTCCCTCCCGGAAGCGGTGCGGCAGGCGCTTACCCAGGTGGTGGGGGCGTACGGCATCGCCATCGTGTCGCGGGAGGATCCGGACCTTCTCATCGTGGCCCGCAATGGGAGTCCCCTCATCCTGGGCGTGGGCGACGGCGAGTATTTCGTGGGTTCCGACGCTGCCCCGCTCGTGGAGCACACCCGGCAGGTCGTGTACTTGGAGGATGGAGAAATGGCCACCCTGCGTCGCTCCGGATACGAAGTGACGACCATCGAGAACGAACCCCTGGAAAAGGAGGTGCACGAGCTGGAGTGGTCGCTTGGCGAGATCGAGAAGGGGGGGTACGACCACTTCATGCTGAAGGAGATCATGGAGCAGCCGGACGCCCTGGAGGATGCCATGCGGGGCCGGGTGCGCCCGGAGGACAATCAGATTCACCTGGGGGGGCTCCATGGCCATTGGGATCAGCTGCGGGAGGCCGATCGCATCGTCATTGCGGCGTGCGGGACCTCCTGGCACGCGGGCCTCGTGGGCGAATACCTCATCGAGTCGGCGGCTCGCGTTCCCGTAGAGGTTGAGTACGCGAGTGAATTCCGCTACCGCGATCCCGTGCTTCGGGAGGGCGACGTGGTGCTCGTCATCTCACAGAGCGGCGAGACCGCCGATACCCTGGCGGCGGTCCGGGAGGCCCACAGTAAGAATGTGCCCTGCTTCGGCATCTGTAATGTCGTCGGATCGACCATTGCGCGGGAGACGGATGCGGGCGTATACCTGCACGCCGGCCCCGAGATTGGCGTTGCATCCACGAAGGCTTTTACCGCGCAGGTCACGGTGCTCTCGATGATTGCCCTCAAGCTGTCGGAGGGCCGTACGCTCTCGAAGGCCG
>CAYLMT010000005.1:0-2540 GCA_964384855.1 uncultured Salinivenus sp. | reverse complement strand
CACACCTACCGGTACGCCTCGAACTTCCTCTACCTGGGGCGCGGCTACAACTTCCCGGTGGCGCTGGAAGGGGCCCTGAAGCTCAAGGAGATCTCCTACATCCACGCCGAGGGCTACCCCGCGGCTGAAATGAAGCACGGCCCCATCGCGCTCATTGACCGCTCTATGCCGGTCGTCGTTATTGCAATGAAGGACAGCACCTACGACAAGGTGCTCTCCAATATCGAAGAGGTGGCGGCGCGAGAGGGGTCGGTGATCGCCATTACCGACGACAAGGACGCGGAGCTCGAAAATCTTTGTGAGGCCGTCGTCGAAATTCCGCGGACCAAGGAGTATCTCTCGCCACTTCTCACTGTAATTCCACTTCAGCTCTTGTCGTACCACATCGCGGTGCTGAGAGGGTGCCACGTCGATCAGCCGCGCAACCTCGCGAAGAGTGTGACGGTAGAATGAGGAGGGCCACAGCTGTAGCTAGCACTACCAGAAAACAGTAATCGATTTCGGGAGGAGTTTTCGCCGGGGGCTTCCGTCATTCAGTTCCCCAGGCCGCCTCAGTCAGTGCCGGGCTCGTGCGCTTGCCTGATCGATCGTGGCGGACGAACTCGATGCCCTCGTGACCGTAGGGCATCGCGCAGTATTTTGGCCAGACCATCCTCCCCTATGATCGAACGCGAGAAGCTCGACAAGGTCAAGCACCGCTTCGAAGAGGTCGAGAGCCTCATGGCGGATCCGGAAGTGGCAAATAATCCGGATCGGATGCGGGAGTTGGGGCAGGAGCACAGTCGGCTCGAAGAGGTCGTCGAGGCCATCGACCGGTACGAGCGATTGCTGGACGAGCGGGAGGACCTGGAGGAGATGATCCGGGACGAAAGCGGGGAGATGGAGGATCTCGCGAAGGATGAGCTCGAACAGCTCGAAAAGAAGCTCCCGGCGGTGGAGGAAGACCTGAGGCAGAAGCTCATCCCGAAGGACCCGGAAGACGAGAAGAACGCCATCGTCGAGATCCGGGCCGGCGCCGGGGGGGACGAGGCGTCGCTCTTCGCGGGCGATTTGTTTCGCCTCTACACGCAGTACGTGAAGCAGCAGGGGTGGACCTACGAGCTCATCGACGCGTCTCCGGGGACCCAGGGGGGATTCCGAGAGGTGATTTTCGCCGTGAAGGGAGAGGACGTGTACGGCACGCTCAAGTACGAGGCGGGTGTGCACCGCGTGCAGCGCGTGCCTGAGACCGAGTCGAGCGGCCGCATCCATACCTCCGCCGCCACGGTGGCGGTGTTGCCGGAGGCGGAAGAGGTGGACGTGGACATCAACCCGAGCGACCTCACCATCGAAACGTTCAAGGCCACGGGGCCTGGCGGGCAATCCGTGAATACCACCGACTCGGCTGTGCGCATCAAACACGCCCCGTCGGGTGTGGAGGTGTCGTGCCAGGACGAGAAGAGCCAGCACAAGAACCGCGCGAAGGCCATGCGCGTCCTGCGCTCACGAGTCTACGAGAAGAAACGAGAGGAGCAGCGGGCCGAACGGGAGGAGGCGCGTCGATCCATGGTGGGGAGTGGCGATCGCTCGGCCAAGATTCGCACCTACAACTTCCCCCAGGACCGCGTGACGGACCATCGGCTGGAGGGGGATCAGAAGAACCACTCGCTCCAGCCCGTGATGGAGGGAGAAATCGATCCGATCATTGATGCCCTCCGCGCCGAGGAGCACGCGGAGAAGCTGGCAAACTTGTAGTTCCTATTGCGTAACTCTGCGACGGACGGAATACGCAATACGAACTACGCACTCTATCGCTGGGGGTAGGGCGTATCAGGAAAAACGGTCGTGTCGACGGAGTCGCTTCTCTTCCGCGCCTAAATCCTCACCCTGTTTTCAAGGCGTTTGTGCGACCTCCTCGGGGCATGGTCGTACATACACATTGCGATTTTTCCCTGCTCCTCCGCACCCTGACGATTGTCGGGATTCTACGAGGGGCATGATTCAATGTCATCCCGAAGGGACCTACTCACACGACATGGCACAAAAGTATCAGTACGAGCTCACGTACGTCATCAGTGGGGTCGTCAAGCAAAACCAAGTGGACGACATCGTCCGCAAGGTGAACCATCTCATTGAGAGCAACGACGGCGACGTGCTTGAGGTCGACGAATGGGGCAATCAACGCCTCGCCTACGAGATCGACCGCAAGCGCAGCGGGTACTACGTGAACATGTATTTCCAGGCCCCGGGCGAGCTTATTCAGCGGCTTGAACGGGAGCTTGATATCAACGACGACGTGCTCCGCTACCTCACCCTGCGCATGGACGCGAAGATGAAGCGTCACTACGAAAAGCGCAAGAAACGCCGGGCGCAGGAGGCCGCCGAGGAAGAAGCGGCGGACGAGTCCGACGAGGAGGACGAGGAGTAACGTTTTCAAATCCCGCCTTACCGAGTCTCTCGAACTTGAGCTTCCGATGACCCATGGCTGACCAAAACGACGTCGATTACGAGCACCTCGAATACGTGGATTACAAGGACACTGAGTTCCTGGAGCAGTTCAT
>CAYLMT010000004.1:0-42500 GCA_964384855.1 uncultured Salinivenus sp. | reverse complement strand
CGACCCCGTTCGGTCCGCCCTCAGGGTGAGCATAGACGAGTCCGGTGTGGGCCACATCGAGCCCGTCGATCGACGAGACGAGCGCCACGATGTCCCCGGCTTGGAGCTGATCGTAGACGGCCCGGATCGAGTCCTGCGGCACGTAGCGGACCGGATCCTGCCACAATTGCGTCTGCAGGCGCGTCTCCATCTCGCGGATGCAGGCGAAGAGGCTGTCGTTGGTGGCGAAGCGGTCGTACGCCGACCGGTGGGTGCTCATGAAGTCGAGCGTATCGCGCAGGGGGCGTCCCTCCAGTTCGGTCCCTAGCCGGCGCACGTGGCCCCGCTGCGCATTGTCGGTGAGCCATTCCGTGAAATAGTGCAGCCGCCCGCAGTAGCCGACCGGTCCGCCGTCGCGGTACCGCTGCTCCGCGAGGCGACGCGCAAAGCCGGCGTACGTCGTGTCGGACACCTGCACGCTGCGGGCCAGGGCAAGAGCAGTCTCGACGAACGTCACGCAGTCGAATCCATCGAAGCGGACGACGAGCGTTTCAGTTGCGGGGGCGTCGAGCGTGCCGGTGAGGTAGGGCCGCCCGCGGAAGTGACGCCCAATTTCCTGCATTAATGCCCCGATAGATCCGGTGCTCTTCCGATGGGACAGGGCAGTCTGCAGGGCCGCCTCGAAACGGGCAGCGGTCGTGTCCGGGGGCGAAAGCACACTGTCCGGCAGGGCCAGGGGTGCATTGGATTGTTGAGCCGGAGAGACCGTGGACGCGGTGTCCGAGGAAGGCTGGCAGCCTCCCAGCAGCGGGAGGCCGACGAGGAGCCCCGGAAGCGCGAGAGACAGAATTCGGAGACGCAGGCGCATGGCGAGAGGGCGAGCAGAGGGGGAGCGAGTCCGATTTCACCCATTCGGGGCCGACTCGTTTCCGAACGGGGTGGGCGACGCGGCGGCCAATGTGGTCACGGGGATGTCGAGATCCGCCGCCTCGGCGTTGGAGAGCGGCCACCAGTCGGGTTGGATGTCGAGCGCCCGAATGAGCTTCTGTTCGAACGCGGAGTGGGGAATGGTCGTCACACCGAACCGTTCGAGGTGTTCGGTCGAATATTGCGTGTCCAGCAGCGCAAAGCCGCCCGCCCGCAGTTGCCGCACGAGGTGGACGAGCGCCACTTTCGAGGCATTGCTCACTCGGTAGAACATCGATTCGCCAAAAAATGCGCCTTTGAGGGCCACTCCATAGAGTCCCCCGGCCAGCTCGCCGTCCTGCCAGCACTCCACGCTGTGGGCGTACCCGCGCTCGTGCAGTTCGGTGTAGACCCGGATGATGCGCGGCGTGATCCAGGTGCGGGGTCGGTCCGCGCAGGCCTCAATGACGGAGGTGAAGGCCCGATCTGCGGTCACCTCAAACTCGCGTCGCTGCACCCGTCGCTGCAGATTGTGTGGAATGTGGAAGTCGTCGAGCGGGAGATGTGCCCGGGGATCCGGGGCATGCCAGCGCACAACACCGGTGTCGTCGTCGCCCATGGGAAAGACGCCATTGGCGTAGGCGCGGATCAAAAGGTCGGGCGTAAGATCGTCGGGCATGGGCGCGCAGGACTGTAGGGTGGAAGGCGTCGGGACGACGGGAAAAGGGAATTCGGGCGCTCTCGGGGTCGTCCGCCCAGAATAAAACTATGCCCAAAGGTACGAGTTTGTGTCGTGCATCCACGCCGTTCTGCCTCGAACAGTTGCCTCCCCCATGGACGCTTCGGACGGTCAGGTCTACCGTGCGCTCGTCGACGACCGGGCGTTCGACATCGCGATTCAGGACGATCGGCTCGTCGTGGACGGGAACCCGAAGGACTACACCTTTGAAGTCTTGCGGGAGGGGTACGTATCGATGATTATAGACGGCGCGAGCGTGCCCGTGTCGGTGGAGCCGATCGGGGAGGACACGCTGCGTGTGACGATCGACGGGCGGCGTACGGAGGTGCAGGTGAAGGACGAGCGGGACCTGCTCGTCGAGGAGTTTGGGCTCGGGGAGGACGCCGCAGCCGGAGGCGAGGTGCGGGCGCCGATGCCGGGTCTCGTCCTCGACCTGCTCGTGGAGGAGGGCGAGGAGGTGGCAGCCGACCAGGGCCTTCTGGTGCTAGAGGCGATGAAGATGGAAAACGAACTCAAGGCCCCGTCCGGCGGCGTCGTCCGCACGATTCACGCCACGAGCGGTGACGCCGTAGACAAAGAAGCGCTGCTGATTGAAATCGAGGCGGCGTGACCCCCACCGAAGATCTTCGTCGATTCATGGCTTCGTCCGATCCCGTTCTCGTCACCGGCGCCACCGGTTTTATTGGTTCCGTTCTTACCAAGCAACTCGTCGACGCTGGCGTCGACGTACGCATTTTCCGGCGCGACACCTCGTCGCTCGACCTTCTGGGCAAGTACGCCGAGCGCGTCAACCACGCGGTGGGCGACCTCACCCGGGCCCGGAGCCTGTACGAGGCGATGCAAGGCGTCGACCGAGTCTATCACGTGGCGGCCAAGGTGAGTTTCGCCCCGGGCGACCGGGAGGCCCTCCGCCGCGTCAACGCCGGCGGCGCGGCCAACGTCGTCAACGCCGCGCTGGAGGCGGGCGTTGACCGGCTCGTCCACACCTCCAGTATGGCCGCGTTCGGGCGCCCCGTGGAGCCGGACGGCGTAATTGACGAGACGGCCGAGTGGCAGGGCTTGCCCCACCGCTCCGCCTATGCCCGCTCCAAGCGTCGGGCCGAACTGGAGGTACACCGCGGTATCGCCGAGGGGCTCGACGCCACCATCGTGAACCCCTCGCTCGTGTTCGGTGTGGGCGAGCCCGGCACCAACACACGCCGCATCATCGACGCGGTGCGTAGCGGATGGCTGTTCGCCGTGCCGCCGGGGGGGACGAACGTGGTCGATGTGCGCGACGTGGCGGACGGCCTGCGGGCAGCGATGCACAAGGGTGAGACAGGCCGTCGTTATTTTCTGGGGAGCGAGAATCTGTCGTGGACGACCCTCGCGGAGACCCTCGCGGATGCGTTTGGGGTGGTGCCGCCGCACTATACGGTGCCCCCGTCGCTTCTCAAAATCGGGGGTGCCCTGGCCGAGGGCGTGGCCACGATTACCCGCACGCAACCGGTTCTCACGCGCACCACGGCCCGCACTGCCGCCCGCACCTATCGCTACGACAACACCCGTGCCCGTACCGAACTCGGGTGTTCATTTCGTGCTTTCGAAGAAACGGCCCGGCACATCGCGGAGACGCTGGGACGACAAGGGTGATTCATGATGGGGGAGAGACTGTGGCCTTGCTTCCCTGACTAGACTCTCCCAAATTTCCCCATGCCGTAGGAGGGGTAAAAACTGAGACGTTTACCACCGCTCATTAGGAGAGAGGCCCTGAAACCGGTTGCGGACTTTGCCCAAGAAAAAGGGTTGGTTGGACCAAGCGATCGGTTAGGTCGACGGGCCGGCTGAAGCGGGCCGTCGGGCACTGAGCTGCAGCACCAGGCGCCGCGCGCTGGTGAGGAGGTCGGATTCGAGAATGACGTTGCGGGCGGGGATTCCCAGCTCCACGAGACGCGCTGTCGCGTCGGTGTCCTCGCGGCTGTCCGTAGTGACCGCGACCAGGTGCTTGGGGTCGATTTCAGCCTCGTCCACCAGCCAGCGCGCGATGCGGAGGGCCTGCGACGGAGCCGAGGGATCGATGTGGAGCACAATGTCGCGCACCTGACCGAGGCGGTCCTGAAGGTCTTTTAAGGTGGCGGCGCTGCAGGAGCGGACGTCGAAGTGAGCAATCACCTTTTCGTCGTGTTCCAGATAGCGGGCGAGGCCTTCCTGCGCTCGGGGCGTCTGCTCCACGACCAGGATGGGGTGGCGGTCGGCGTCGGGGCGCGGCACGGGGGGAAACGTGTGGGCCACGTACTCCTCCAGGGCCACGTCGTAGAGGAAGTCGGCGACCCGCTCGGCGAAGGACCCCTCGTCGGTGTTCCAGTCGGACTGGAACGGGTTCATGAGACAGGTGCGGAGGAGGGTGAGCCCTTCGTCATTCTCGCCGGCCTCCCGCAGTACGTCCGCGGGCAGTACGTCCTCCAGGACGTGGGCGTAGTCCGCCACATCGATTTCGGTGCGGGAGAGAAGGAAGGCGTACTGGTTGATGTCCTCCCGCCCGTCGACGGTCATCTGCTGCCAGATGCGGTTCGTGTAGTCGTTGAGGGAGGCGACGCTTTCCACGCCCTGTCCGGGCGCAATCGCGAAGCAGAATGCCACCGTTTCTGGATGGTGGAAGGGGCGCAGCTCTAGTTCGCCGTCGGAGGTGGAGAACCGTTCCGTCAGCGCCTCGAAGAGCTGCTGGTTTGCCCGGATGCAGTTTTCCATAAAGCGCCCGTGTCCGTCGGGTGTGAGGGGCACCATGGCCTGTGACAGGTAGCAGCTCACGGCCACGGCGCCCGGGCGGGAGCCCTCCAGCGTCCACTGTCCCAGGAAGCCGCCGAACCCGGCCTGGTCTTCGTCGGCAAGGTAGGGCGCCTTGTACGCGATCGCGTCGCGGACGTGATAGTCACGGAAGAGGACGGCCCCGGCGGGATACGGGACGTAGCCGAACTTGTGGGGGTCGATCGTCAGGGAATCAGTGTCGGCGAGTGTGGTGAGGGCCTCCGCGGCGTCGGGGGGCAGGAGTCCCGACTGCTGTCGGGACACGAGATCGTCGTCGAGTTGGGCAGGTGGGACGAAATCGCCGTCGTCCGTCTTCGGGAGCAGGGAAGCGAAGAAGCCCCCGAAGGCGGCGTCGCAGTGGTGCCAGAATGTGAGGCCAGCGTCGCCCACCTCATCGCGCACGGCCTCAATCTCGTGCAGCGGATCGATGGCCCCCTCTTCCGTGGTGCCCACGATGGAGATGACCCCGAGCACCGGTTGCCGGTTCTCGATGCACGTGTGGAGTCGCTCGCGAAGAGCGTCGGTGTCGAGCCGGATGCGGTCGTCCACGGGCACCGTCTCTAGCGCGTCGGCCCCCAGGCCCACCAGGTCCATGTTCTTCTGCCAACAGTAGTGCGTCGCCTGCGAGATGAACACCTTCGGCAGGCGCGCTGGGTCGTCGGGAAACGTACGGTTATACTGGAGCAGAAAGGAGGCGAGCCCGGCCTTTCGCACGCTGGGCAGTGCTTCCTGAAAGGCTTCTGCCCGCTCCGGGGGGCCCTCGGCCAGGCTGGCCTTGATGCGCAAGTGTAGCTCTGTAATTTCGTCGATGGGGAGGTTCGAGAGTCGCCAGGTGGAGAGGGTGTCGAGGGCCGCGCGCTCACCCGTGGCAGACGTCACCTCTAGGTCGGAAAACGACGAGAACGCCTCGGTCTGGTGGGCCACGAGGCGGACGGCCAGCGGGTAGAGCCGGATATTGCGGGCGATCCAGAGCGCCTCCAGGTTTGCCACCGTGCCGCCGCTACAGAGGTGCCCCCAGCTGTAGGCTGAACGGCGCGTGCGGGCATCCCGGGGCAGCGTCTCAGGGAGAAACGTGGGATAGCCCACCATCTCGGCTACCGCTTTAAAGTAGGCCCGCTCCTCTCGCACCGTCTCGGGCGACACCTCCGCCACCACGTTGTTCTGGTTGTAGAGGAGCCCGGCAAAATAGCCCACGAAGGCGGGGAGCGAGGGGTCGCTCACGATGTGGGCGACCTGTCGGGGTGAATATAGCGGGGCCGCGCGCTTCAGCTCCGCGAGGATCTGCGAGAGTTCGTCCCGTAGCCGGGCCGACATGTCGTCGAATGCCTCGGTGCGCTTGTCCCGCTCGTCGATCAAGCGGGGATCGCGCGGGTGGAAGTTTCGGCGCCAGAAGACGTGGTCGCGAAGCACTTCGAGGAGCAGGCGCTCCAGCTCGTCGGCGTTCTCACCCTTGGGGCCCAGAAAGGCGGCCTTGTGGAGCGCGTCGGAGGGAGGAGCGTCGGACATGGCAGTAATGAGATGATGATAGAAGTAGAACGCAGCTTTTACGGAGGAGGGCAAAAATATTTTCGGCGGGAAGAATTTTCACCGAAGGGGCGTACTGGCTCCTCGGGTCTATGCCAGCGCCGACTCCCGGCCCGAGTCACGGACGAACATGCAGGTCGAGTCCGTCTGGTCGACGAGCCGACGAATCGTATCGAAGTCCGGTTCGGGTTGGAGTCCGAAGATGTTGAGGTCGGCCTGGGGCGCGCTTTGGATGTATGTGTCGAACGGCTCCGTGCCCGTGACGGCCGTGCTGTTTGGAAACCGGCCGAGGTCAATCAACTTCTCCAGGAAGTCCTGGGCCTTGCCCTGTTGTTCGGGATCCGGCACGGTCGTCACGAGCCGCATCTGTGCCTCCCAGTTTTTCGACAGCTTGTAGCCGGTGAGCAGGGCGAGGTCGAGGTTGCCGATCTCCATAGAGATGCGCCAGTCGGGGCTTCGGTCGCGGATCCAGACATTGATCGTTTGGCGCTGCCCCAGGGCGGCCCGGGGGTGCGGCGCGTAGAGTAGCGTGCCCACCTGCTCACGGTCCGCCTCCGCGATAACGTGGCGGTAATCGGCCTCGCGCTCCCGGGTGTCAGGCATCCGCAGGAACACGATGTTGGGGTGAAAGAATGCGCCGCGGAGGGCTTGCATCCCGGCCCGAAGCCCTTCGGTAAAGCCGCCCGCGTCGATGATTGTGGCCGAGGCGAAAATGTTGCGCTCTCGAAAGGCCGCGGTCAGTGTGTCGAGTTGCCGGTTGAGCACTTCCGGTGCGCCGTTCGGGCTGAGGCCCACGATCTTGACGGAGCCCTGGGGGGTGGTCAGGTCTTGCAGTGTGAGGAAAGAGCCCCGGAGGTCGCTGCTCCGTTCCACCGGCACCAGCAGGTTCGGCTTCCAGGCCCGTTCCTGCATCGTGGGCAGCTCCGTCACCTTCTTTGCCGCCCACTCCGCGAGCGCCACGAACAGGCCGCTGCGCACGTCCTCGAACGGCGCGTCGAGCTGGCGGCGGGCCAGTACGACATAGAATCCGAGCGTGACGGCCAGGGCCACGAAGCTGACTGTGGGGTTGATGATGAACATGGCCAGGAGGGACCCGGACAGACCGAGAAACGAGACCCAGAGGGGGATGCGGAGACGGGGCCGAAAGCTCACGAGGTCCAGACTCTGCTCGATGAGCACCGCGGCGCAAATCATTGCGTAGGTCACCAGGAAGAACATCGTAATGAGTGGTGCGATCGCGTTCAGGTCGCGCACCAGGAGGGAGGCAAAGACGAGGCCGCCCGTCACCATCATGGCGTGACGCGGCTCCCCGTCCGGCGCGAGGTACGAGAGCCAGTCCGCTCCGGGAACCACCTGGTGAGCCCCCATGGCTTGCAGAATGCGCCCGGCTCCCACTAACGAGGCGAGGGCGGAGGAGAACGTGGCGCCCAACAGCCCGGCGAGCACCGCCCCGGGCCAGTACGCCTTGTCCATCATGACGTAGTAGTTGTTCGTTAACTCCGCCGGCGTGGCCGAGCGGGCCAGCCAGATGGCCAGAAGGACATAGATGATGAACGAGGCACCGATGGCCGCCAGGGTACCGAGGGGAATGCTCTGCTTCGGGTCTTCGAGATCGCCACTCATGTTGGCCCCGGCCATGATGCCGGTCGTGGCGGGAAAGAAGACCGCGAACACCACCCAGAAGGACGTGCCCTCCGTGGGGTTTTCAGGGGTCCCCATGAAGTCCCCCCATAGCTGAATTTCTCCGAGGCCATACTGCATTGAGCCGGTGGCAGCCGCTGCGGCAATGGAGACGAGTGACGCGCCAATGACGGCCATGATGAGGTACTGCACGCGGATGGCGAAGTCCGCGCTCACGTACGCGATGCCGTAGAGCACCGCAAAGGTGGTCACGTCTACCAGCAGGGCGTGGTGGCCGGGAAACAAGTATAGCCACCCCTCCCGGAAGCCGAAGATGTACATGGTGACGGCCAGCGCCTGCGAGAGGTAGCGCGGGATGCCGACACTGCCGCCCACCTCCAACCCCAGTGACTGAGCAATCACTGCGTACGCTCCGCCTGCCCCGATGCGAATGTTGGTGGTGATCGACGACATCGCGAGGGCCGTGCAGAGTGTGATTGCGAAGCCGACCCCAATGATGAGCAGTCCCCCCAGCAGACCTGCATTTCCAATAATCCATCCCTCTCGGAGATACATGATCACCCCGAGAATCGTGAGCACCGTGGGGGTGAAAACCCCACCGAACGTGCCAAACTTCTTGCGTCCCGAAATGGGAGCATCCTCCGGGTGCATGCTCTCATCGACCTTGGCCTCCGGACGGGCCGTCGATCCGGACGAGTCAGACGACGAGTCTCCAGGAAGCAGCGTGTCGAGCATGGCGGTACGGTTGGACTGAGAGAGGGGAAGGCGAAAGGTAAGGACTACGGGTGACGATGTGCGAACGGCCACGAGGCGCACCGCCGGCCCGATCCAGTCCATCGAGATCGTGAATTCTTCTTTGTTGAGAGGGCAAGGCCCGGGATCGCGGTGGGGAACCCCGGGACATGTTACAGCGAATACGTGAAATCGACGGCGCCTTACCCTATTCTGTGACGTGCCGGCTGCGCGGTCGGCCTGCGTTTTGTCTGCCTCACCGATCTGGTTATGCGCATGCCGACGACTCAAACCACCAAGATCAACCAGTTGCTGGATCCGGACCACGTTTGCATTGGGCTGGGCGGGACGTCGAAGACGGACGTGATCGATGCGCTCGTGGACGTACTCTCCGGCCACGCGGCCATCAGTAGCCTGGAGGCGGTGCGGGAGGCCATTTTTGAGCGTGAGGAGAAGATGTCGACCGGGGTGGGGAAGGGACTCGGCCTCCCTCACGCCAAGACACCGGCAGCCTCCGACACGGTCGCGGCCTTTGCGACCACGGATGAGCCGGTGGACTTCGGAGCAGTTGACGATGTGCCCGTGCAGATTCTTCTGCTACTCGTGGGACCGGAGGAGCACAAGTCGCAGCACGTCAAAATCCTGGGTCGCATCTCGCGGCTCGTGAGTCGGGAGTCGCTCCGGGAGCGCCTTCTGGCGGCGGAGACGCCCGAGACGGTCATCAAAACAATCCGGGAGGGGGAGGCCGCGCTCCGCAGCTGAAGCTGGGGAAGGAACCGTTTCTTTGATCTTCTTGAGTGACCCGTTCTACTTGTGAGCACCACGTTCCAAAACATTAAGGGCACCTTCGACATCCTGCCGGACGCGTATACCGACGACGGGGGGACGCGCGTGGCTGCCAGTGCCGAGTGGCGCCATGTGGAGGCCACGGTCCGTGACGTGATGCGCCGCCACAACTTCGAGGAGATCCGGACGCCAATCCTGGAGCCGACTGAGCTCGTCGCGCGAGGAGTGGGCGAGTCGACCGACATCGTGCAGAAGGAGATGTTTGCCTTCGAGCGGGGCGACACGCAGTACGTCCTCCGGCCCGAGATCACGGCGCCGGTCGTGCGCTCCTTTCTCCAGCACCACCTCGATCAGCGCGGCGGGGTGCAGAAGCTGTTTTACATCGGTCCTTGCTTCCGTGCCGAGCAGCCACAGAAGGGCCGCTACCGGCAATTTCACCAGTTTGGCATCGAGATTCTGGGGGCCGACGACTCCCGGGCCGATGCCGAAACTATTGCTGTGCTGATGGCCGTGTGCGAGGCGCTCGGCCTCTCCGACCTTCGGCTCCGGCTGAATACGCTGGGGACACCCGACCGCCGGGAGGAGTACGTCGCGGCTCTGCAGGAGTACATGGAGCCCTACGCCGATGAGTTGTCGGAGACGAGCCGGCGCCGGCTGAAACGCAACCCGCTGCGCATTCTCGACACAAAGGTGGAGCACGAACAGGAGATTCTGCACGACGCGCCGAAACTCATCGACTTCGTGGGGGAGGAGAGCCTTGCCCACTACGAGACCGTCAAAGAGCTGCTCGGCGATCTGGACGTCGAGTACGAGGAGGATCCTCACCTCGTGCGGGGACTCGACTACTACACGGAGACGACCTTCGAGCTGGAAAGTCCGGGGCTCGGGGCACAGAGCGCGCTTGCGGGGGGGGGGCGATACGACCGGCTGGCGGAGGTGCTAGGGAGCGACGAGCCTGTTCCGGCCGTTGGGTTTGCCGCGGGCATGGAGCGCCTCTTCCTCGCGCTCGACGCCGCGGGGATTGATCGTCCGGGCACACCGGAGCCGGACGTATTCATCGCGGCTCTTGGGGACGACGCGGAGCAGTGGGTCTTCCGCACAGCACAGGAATTGCGCGAGGCCGGACTGCACGTGGCCCACGACCTCATGGGTCGCTCGCTGAAGGCGCAGATGAAGGAGGCAAACCGCCAGAACGCCCCGTACACCCTGATCATTGGGGGCAACGAGCTGGAGGCCGAGGCCGCGACCGTCAAGGCAATGGAAAGCGGGGAACAGCAGGAAGTATCATTCGACGATCTGGTCGAATTCTTGACTCGCCGCACGGAGGCGGCCTAGCGACGATCTGTGATCTGGTCGTCCGTTTGCTCATTTCCGACAACTGTTCGTGGTTTCGATGTCGAAGAAATTCTGGGTGCTTCTTTTCCTAAGTGTGGGTCTGATGTTGGGGTGTCGGCCCCGTGAGCAGGCCATGACCGGGCAGGGGACGTCCGTGCGGGCCCTGACCTACAACATCGAGGACGTGCGGACCGCGGACCTGCGCCGGTCCGACCATCCCCGGCTCCAGCGGGCCGCGGCGCGCATTCAGCACCTCGCACCCGATATCCTTCTTGTCAACGAGATGACGTACGACCAGCCGGGCGATCCCGGCTACCGGGCCGGTGAGCCGGAGGGCCAGAACGCGCAGAGATTCGCCGACCGGTATCTGTCGACGCCCCAGGCCGATACGCTCGACGGCCTTTCGTACCAGACCGTCATGCTCCCGGTGAATACCGGTCTGCCCAGCGGATTTGACCTCAACAACGACGGACAGATCGTCTCGACTGTCCCGAAGATTCCCGGGGCCCCTAAGGATGGCAGCGTCCCCCAACAGACCGACGCCGGGCGCGCCTATGGCAACGACGCGTGGGGGTTTGGCACCTTTCCCGGGCAGTACGGCATGGCCCTCTTCATCCGCGACGACCTGACGGTGCTCCGGGACTCGATTCGCACGTTTCGGCTCCTGCCGTGGCACGAGAAGCCGAATGCGTCGGTGCCCGTCGATACCACCTCGTTCGAGCCCTGGTACTCGGCCGACGAGTGGGCCGAGATGCGTCTCTCGTCTAAAAGCCACTGGGACGTGCCCGTGCGACTGCCCAACGGAGAAGTGCTGCATGTGCTGGCCAGCCACCCTACCCCACCGGGATTCGACGGCGTGGCCCGTCGCAACAACCACCGCAACCACGACGAGGTACAGTTCTGGGTGGATTACCTAAACCGGGCCTCCTACGTCGAAGACGACTCGAGCCGGACTGGTGGGCTCCACGATAATGCCCCGTTCCTCGTCATGGGGGATCTGAATGCCGACCCGGACGATGAGTCCATCTTTCGGGACGCCGTCCGGCGCCTCATTGGCCACGAGCGTGTCAACGGAGACGCGGTCCCCACCGCTTCGCCGGCCCGGCAGGCGGACTATCCGGACCTCGATCCCGATGATACGTCGCGCTGGGAGGCCCGCATCGACTACGTACTGCCCGCTGCCACCGTTGCCGTCGACGAGTCAGGGGTGTGGCGCCCCAATCCTGCCCGCGTCCCCGAGGTACCCGTCAGCGATCACTTCCCCGTGTGGATGGATGTACGCGTCGGCCCATAAAAGGAATCCCTCTCGTTCCCACGTCTCGTCAACCCTTTTTCCATTATGGAGTGGAGACAGGACACTGTTCGCCTCGATCCAAAGCCCCGCGGGTTCCACCTCGTCACGGACCAGATCCTAAACCGAGGACCCCGTCTGGACGACCTCCAGACGGGCCTCCTGCACGTCTTCATTCAGCACACCTCCGCCTCCCTCACGATCAACGAGAACGCCGCTCCGGCGGTGCGCGGGGACATGGAGCGTCACTTCAACGAGATGGTGCCCGAGAATCAGCCCTACTACCAGCACACGGTGGAGGGCTCCGACGATATGCCCGCCCACATCAAGGCATCGCTGTTGGACACGAGCCTCTCCATTCCCATCCAGGACGGGCAGCCCGCTTTCGGCACGTGGCAGGGAATCTACCTTAATGAGCACCGCAACAATGGTGGCGCCCGCTCGGTGGTAGTGACGGTCTACGGAGAGACGGCGTAACCGGGGATCCTCAATTTCTGACCCATGGGCTCTTCGGCCCACCACTGTCATGACTTGGTCTCTTCGACTCAGTCTCGTCCTCGTCGTGGTGTTGTGGGGAGGACCGGCTTCACCTGCCACAGCCCAGGTGCCCTCGTCGGATTCCGGTCTCGCCGATGTGGATACCACGCAGGCGAGGCAACGTGCGGCTGATGCACAACTGGAACGACAGCTTCAGGCCACATTCAGTGAGATTGAGGCCTTTGAAGAGATTTCGGTGACCGTTCGGCACGGAGTGGCGCAGCTGGAGGGCACCGTCGTGGATCCACAGGCCGCCGCGGAGGCTGAGCGGCTGGCCCAGGAGTTTGACGGAATTCTCTACGTCGAGAACGACGTGAGTCCCGAGACCGACCTGTCGGATCGAGTGACCCCGGTCGTGTCCCGTTTCGAGGAGTACGGGGCCCGATTTCTTGAGTACCTGCCCGTCGGCCTGATTGGACTCCTGTTTCTTCTGATTACGGTCGGGGTGGCCCGGTGGGTTGGGAAGTGGGAGCCGGGGCGACGGTTTGGTCTGAGCCCGTTGGCCTGGAGTCTCGTGTATCGTTGTCTGCAGGTTTTGCTCGTGCTCATCGGGCTGGTCGTGACGTTCGACCTGCTCGGCGTCACGTCACTGGTGGGCGCGGTGTTGGGAACGGCCGGCGTGGCGGGCCTGGCGATCGGGTTTGCGTTTCAGGACATCATCGAAAACTATCTGGCGGGCGTGCTGCTGAGTGTCCGCCAGCCGTTCCGCGTCAACGACGTCGTCGCGATCGAGGGCCACGAAGGGCGGGTCGTGCGAATGACGGCCCGAGAGCTGGTGCTCTTTACCTTTGAGGGGAATCACGTGCGGATGCCGAACGCCACCGTGTTCAAGAACGTGCTCGTCAACTATACCCTGAACGCGCGCCGCCTAGTGGCCTTTGAGGTCGGCGTGGGGGTGGAGGAGGACCTCGCCCGGGTCCAGAGTCTCGGGACCGACACGCTTGCGGCGATGAGCGGCATTTTGGACGATCCTCCGCCGTTCGCCCGCATCGTCACGCTTGGGGACTCCAGCGTGACGGTGCGCTACCACGGCTGGGTCGATCAGGGCGAGGTGGACTTTAGCAAAGCGCGGAGCGAAGCGGTCCGACTCGTGAAGGCGGCGCTCGATGAGGCCGGGGTGGAGATGCCGGAGCCGACGTACCGAATCGTGCAGATGCCGGCGTTTGAGTCGCCCGCGCCCGAAGAGCACAGACCTGAAGAGCACAAAGATGTGGCGCCGTCCTCCGTTCGCGACCAGGCGCGTACGGCGGACGTGAAACGGGACGGTCGCCTGGAAGCACAGGTGGACGAGGAGGCCCACGACCCCGACGAGCCCAATTTGTTGGCCGAAGAGGGCCGGTGAGTAAACGCGGCTCTGATCAAGGGATCCATGTGAGGTGGAACGAAGATTGCAATTCTGTGGCGGGGAGCCTCACCCGTTCGGTGGCGCTGCATATGCGGTTGTGAAACTGCTAACGGGGGAACGGGGGACTTCTTTCGCCGATCGGTTCCTGCCTCCTCCACCAGTTTTCGGGGTCTTCGGCAGAGTCGCTCGACGGGTCAATCTATTCTTGGGGGCGGAGGACGAATCCGGTGTTGCCAAGGAGGCGTACAATTCTGTAAGTTTAAGTGAAAGGAAAGTCGTCTTTTTGATGAACAGCATCTGTGTTCGCCGGATCACCCGACGGGGAACACCGCCCCAACATTATTCCGCAGGCAGTTCCGAGCAGGTCGTGCCGGAGTCCGGTCGGCTGCCTTCGACCCGTTTCGTTTCGAGGGGGGAAGCATCCTCACCTGGCTTTTTTCTTTGTACGTCTTGCCTCCAAGAATGACTCAGCTCGCAGACCAGGATCCAGGTGACCGGGTGTTTCGACCGGAGGTGGTGGCGGACGAGCGGTTGGCAGCGCTGCATCGGTACGACATTCTCGACACCCCGCCCGAAGAAGCGTTCGACCGACTGACAGACCTCGCCGCGGACGTGTTCGAGGTGGACGTTGCGTTCGTGGCCTTCCTCGACGCGGACCGGCAGTGGTTCAAGTCAAGTGTGGGCCTAGATCAGAAGGAGACGGATCTCGTCGGGTCCTTTTGTACCTACACGATCGACCATGGAGATCTCCTCGTAATTGAGGACGCAACCGAGGACGACCGTGTGTCCACCAGTCCGTTTGTGACGGAGGCAGGGCTGTACTTCTACGCGGGGGTGCCCGTGACCACCCCGGAGGGCCACGCGATTGGGACCTTCTCCATCATGGACCGGGAGCCGCGATCGCTGTCGGCCGCGGAGGTTCGCCGTCTTCGCCAGCTGGCCCGGATGGGGACCGAGGCCCTGGAGCGGCGACGCGAGTCCCGTAAGCACGAGCAGATGGCCCGCCGGTTTGAGGCAGTACTCCAGGATCCGAATCTGTTGACTGGGGTCTTGTCGCCCGACGGCGCGATGTTGGAGACGAATGAGACGTCTCTTCAGTACATCGATGAGGGCCGCGAAGAGGTGCTCGGGCAGCCGTTTTGGGAGACGCCCTGGTGGCCACCCCGCTTGCGAGACGCGGTTCGGCAGTGGGTCCGGCGAGCTGCCGAGGGGGAATACGTAGAATTCGAAGCGGACCTTACCGAGCCGAATGGGGAGCCCTTCAGTGTAGAGGGTACGGTTCGCCCGGTGACTGGTGAGGAGGGTTCGGTCACTGCGCTGATCGTGTCGGCTCGGGACGTGACGGACCGCAAAGAACGGGAACAAGAACTCCGCCTCTTCAAGGAGGTGGTCGAGCAGGCCAACGATGCGATCGTGGTGACCGAGGCGGAGCCCCTGGAGCCACCCGGGCCCCGCATCGAGTATGCCAACCAGGCTTTTGTGGAGATGACGGGGTATCAACGGGACGAGATTCTCGACGAGACGCCCCGAATTCTACAAGGTCCCAAGACGGACCGGGCGGTGCTGGATTCGATTCGGACGGCCCTGGAGGACGAAACGGCCTGGGAAGGGGAGACCTTCAACTACCGCAAAGATGGCACGTCGTATCAGGTGCGGTGGAGCCTCACGCCGGTACGTGGGGAGGACGGGCAGGTTGAGCGTTGGGCGTCCGTGCAGCAGGACGTGACCGAGAAGCGCCAACGCGAGGAGGCTCTCCGTCGGCAGCGGAATCTCCTGGAACAGGCCCAGCGATTGGCGGGCGCCTGGGAAGTGGACCTTCGGACCGAGGAGATGACGTGGTCCGACAAGGTGTATGAGATCCACGAGTTGTCTCCGTCGACCGAGGTGACCGTCGAGGAGGGCATCGCGTTTTATGCCCCGGAGGTTCAGTCCCGGATTCGAGCGGCGTTCGAACAATGCATGGAGGAAGGAGAGCCGTTTGACATGGAAATTCCTCTCATCACCGCGGAGGGAAACCGGCGCTGGATTCGGACCGTCGGGGCGCCGGTTCGTGTAGAGGACGGCGAGGTGCTCAAGGTGGCCGGGGCCCTCCAGGACATCACCGAACGGAAACGGGCGGAGAAGGAGTTGGAGCAGACAAAACGGTTCTACAAGCAGGTTCTAGAGCAAGTCCCGATCGACCTGGCGGTGTTCACCCCGGACGCGGAGTTCGTGTACCTCAACCCCCAGAGCATGAGCGACCCAGAGCGCCGGGAGTGGATCATTGGGCGCACCAACGAAGAGTATATTCGAGAGCGGGGGATGGACCCGGCGATTGGCGAGCGACGGGACGCGGTCATTCGAAAGGCGGCCCAGATGGAGACGCGAACCGAGCTGGAGGAGACGCTGGAGACCGAGGACGGTCCCGTTCATTATCTTCGGGTCCACGGGCCGGTGACCAATCTTGAGGGCGAGGTGACCCACGTCGCGGCCTTCGGGCTCGACATCACCGAGCGGAAGCGGCGCCGGCGTCGCCTGGAGCGCTACCGCGAGTACACGGATCGCCTGCTCAATGCGAGCGACGATCTCTTTTTCGTGTGCGACGCGGAGGGAATCCTGCGTCGGTGGAACGACCAGTTGGTCGTGGTCTCCGGGTACTCCGAAGAGATGTTGGAGGGGATGGATGTCTTCGAGTTCATCCCTGAGGCCCATCGCGACGAGGCGAAGGTGGCCTTCGACGAAGTCTTTGAAACGGGCCGCTCGCAACAGGAAATTCCTGTACGTACGAAGGATGGACGGATTATCCCGTACGAGTTTGCCGCCAATTGTGTGGAGCACCCGGACGGTCACCTTCGGCTGGTGGGCATTGGGCGGGACATTACTGAGCGGAAGCTGCGGGAGCGGGAGCTGGTGGCGGCGAAGGAGCAGGCCGAAGAGGCCAGTCGACTCAAATCCGCAGTTCTGGCGAACATGAACCACGAAATTCGCACGCCCCTGACGTCGGTCACCGGGTTTGCAGAGCTTCTGGAGGAGCGCCTGGAAGGAGAGTCAAAAACCTTCGCGGAAAAGATCCGCGTGAGTGGGGAGCGGCTCGTGCGGACGCTCGATTCGGTGCTGGCGCTGTCGCGGCTGGAGGCCGGCAACTACGAGATGAAACGCGAGGACGTGTCCCTGACCGAGGTGGTGGACGAAACGGTGCGACTGATCCGTCCCGTGGCCGAGCAGGAGCCCGTTGCGCTGGAGGCCCATTTGCCTGACGGCCCGGTGGAAGGACGATGGAACGAGGGGGCGTTAAACCGGATCCTCGAGAACCTAGTAGAGAACGCGATTAAGTTTACGCCGGAAGGGGGAACCGTCGACGTGCGGGTATGGGGAGAAGGCTCCACGGCCATTCTTGAGGTGCGGGACACCGGCGTGGGCATCAGCGAGGACTCGCTCCCCATGATGTTCGAAGCGTTCAAGCAGGAGTCCGAAGGGAAGGGGCGGGAGTACGAGGGTAGCGGGCTCGGGCTGTCGATCGTGAAGCGCCTCACCGAAGCGCTGGGTGGGACCGTGGAGGTTGAGAGTGAGAAAGGAGAGGGAAGTTGCTTTACCGTGCGGTTGCCGTGGTCGGGGACGAATTCGGCCCAGGAAAGTGGGGAGGCTGTTCCCCCGGGATAATTTGTTCAAATGTACGTTGGGGGGTACGAGCGAGACGGCCTCGGCTCGTTTTTGGAGGGAGAAGCTGAGCCGACGCCCCCGGAGTGCCCGGGCCCGGGGACTACTCCGTTTGCTCGAGGACGAGTGCGCCCAGTGGAGGGAGGGTCAGCTCCAGGGAGTGGGAATGACCATGTGTGCCAATGGGATCGCTGTGGACGGTCCCTTGATTGCCCACGTTGCTGCCGCCGTAGACGTCGCTGTCGCTGTTGAGACGCTCCTGCCAGACCCCATCCCCCGCGGTGCCGATACGGTAGTTCTCGCGGACGACCGGCGTAAAGTTGAGCACAAAAATTAGGGAGTGGTCGTCGTTCAGGCGCCGGTAGGTGAGGACACTATTCTCGCGGTCGTCGTACGAGATCCACTCGAAGCCGTCCTCCTGGTCGTTCCAGAGGGCTGGCGCGTTCCGGTAGAGATGGTTCAGGTCGCCGAGCCACTCCATGAGGCCCTCGTGCAGGGGCTCGTCGGTGAGATCCCATTCTAGCTCCTGGTCGTGGTTCCACTCGTGGTACTGCCCGAACTCGCCGCCCATGAAGAGCAGTTTCTTGCCGGGGTGTCCGAACATGTGGGCGTAGAGGAGCCGCAGGTTGGCCGCCTTTTGCCAGTCGCCGCCCGGCATCTTGCTCCATAGTGAGCTCTTGCCGTGCACGACTTCGTCGTGGGAGAGGGGGAGCGTATAGTTCTCGGAGAACGCCCAGCTAAGCGTCCAGGTGAGGTCGCCGTGGTGGTGCTTGCGGTGGACCGGTTCCTTACTGACGTATTCGAGTGTGTCGTGCATCCAGCCCATGTTCCACTTGTAGAGGAAGCCAAGGCCGCCGTGCTCGGTGGGGGTCGTGACGCCGGGCCAGGCCGTCGACTCTTCAGCCAGCATGATCGCCTCGGGGTACTCTTCGTAGACGTGCTCATTCGTGTCCTGGAGGAGGCTGATGGCGCCTAAGTTTTCGCGGCCGCCGTGCACGTTGGGCGACCAGTCACCCTCCCGCGAGTAGTCGCGGTAGAGCATGGAGGCGACCGCGTCGACGCGGAGGCCGTCCACGTGGTACTTGTCCATCCAGAAGAGGGCATTGGAGATGAGGAAGTTGCGCACGCCGTTCTTGCCAAAGTCAAAGACGCGCGTACCCCAGTCGGGATGCTCCCGCATCCGCGGGTCGTCGTATTCGAAGAGGTGGGAGCCGTCGAAGTAGGTGAGCCCCTGCGGGTCGGTTGCAAAGTGGCCGGGCACCCAGTCCATGATGACCCCGATTCCACGCTGGTGCAGGGTGTCGATGAGGTACATGAGTCCTTCGGGGTCGCCATACCGGAAGGTCGGGGCGTAGTACCCGAGGATTTGGTAGCCCCACGAGCCGTAGTATGGGTGTTCGGCGAGCGGCAGAAACTCGACGTGCGTGAAGCCCAGGTTCTCGACGTGATCGGCCAACGGCTCGGCTACCTCGCGGTAGCTGAGCGACTCGCCATGCTCCTTGTGGCGCCAGGAGCCAAGGTGGACCTCGTAGATGGAGAGTGGGCCGTCCAATCCACTCGGGCCTTCGCGCTCGTCCATCCAGGAGTCGTCGCTCCACGCATAGGTATCGAGGTCGGTAATGATGGCCGAGAGGCCCTCGTACGTGTTTTGGGCGGGCGGTTCCATGCGGAAGGCATAGGGATCGGTCCGGTCGAACCACTCGCCGTTGGCCCGAAGGTGGTACTTGTATTTGTCGCCCGGCTGGGCCCCGCGGACGTATCCTTCCCAGAGCCCTCCTTCGCGGCGGTCCAGCACGTCGGCACCGAACTGCCAGTCGTTAAAGTCGCCGGTCACTTCCACCCGATCGGCGTTGGGTGCCCAGACACTAAACCAGGTACCCCGTTGGTTGGGATGCGCCCCCATCCGCTCGTAGCTGTGGGCGTGGGTGCCTTGCCTCCAGTAGTAGATGTCGTCGTCGGTGAGATGGGGCATGGGGAGGAAGGAGTGGGTGGGAGGTGGTGGCTCGTGAGGAATCGGCGGTCAGGAAGCGGTGGACTCGGACACGGTCGCACCCTGAGGAGCGAGGAGGCGGCGGAGGCCGTGCAGCGGAAGCCAGGCCCAGTCGGGGCGGTGGTTGAGTTCGTAGCGGACCTCGTAAAGGGCTTTGTCGAGGAGGAAGGCCCAGAGGAACGAGTAGCGGGCCGGGGCCGCCGGGAGGAAGGAGGCGTCCCCGCACGTATCGGCGTAGGCGTCAAGGAAGGTCGTCTCCGTCCAGTAGAGCAGAGCGTCGATCCACGGTTCGTAGTCCGGGGCCGCACCTGCGTGGTCCTCCCAGGAGGCGAGGACGGCGTACTCTAGAGAGCGGAGCATGCCCGCCACGTCACGCAGCGCATTTTCGCGCTTGCGGCGCTCCCTGAGGGGACGGGTGGGTTCGCCTTCGAAGTCGAGGACGTAGACGTCTCCCTCGGCCCGGAGGAGCTGCCCGAGGTGGTAGTCGCCGTGGATTCGGATCCGGTCGTGCGTGCCGGTCACGTCGGCAAGGGACGCGAGGTGCTCCCGGGCTGCGGTCCAAGCCGTAGAAGGGGGAAGGTCGGGATTCAGATCCGACTGACGGTCAAGCAGGGCCCGTGTTTCCTTCATCTCGCCCCGAATGCGTTCTGCGAGTTCCATTCCTGCGTCCGCCGGCGCTTCGACGGGACGCATGTCGTCCCCCTCAGCCTGGGCCAGCGCGTGGTGCATCTCGGCGGTGCGCACCCCGAGCGTTCGCGCGAAGGAAATCAGTTCCGGAGCCAGTTCTTCGAGCCAGACCGGCACCGTCGCGTCCGAGAACCGGCTCGCCGTCCAGTTCGACCCGTTTTGTGACGGGGCTGTGCTCCGCGCCTGTTCGTGGGGGAACGGCGAATTTTCGACACGGTCGAGGAACGTGGTCGTGCAGGAAAGGGCGTAACTCCACGCGTCGGTGTCGACCGCGAGGGCCTCCTGCAGCACGCCAAGGGTGTACTGCCGGCGGCGCCGACGGAAATTGAGCGTGCCGTGGAGCCGGGGAGCAAATTTGAAATCGACGCTCGTGAGGTGCTCCAGCAGTTCCTTTTCGGGGTTGGGGCCCTCCTCCAGGCGGCGGTAAAGCTTCAGGAAGTAGTCGTCGTTGACGATGGCCGAGGTGTTGCTCTGCTCGCCGGTAAAGAGGCGCACGTCGTCCGGAGGCTCGGTGCCCATCGCCTCAGACGGCTCGGCGGTGTAGAGGCCCTTCAACGAGCGCCCGGTGCCCCCCCGTTGCCACCACCGGAAGAGGGTCTCCCAGAACTCGGGATTCACCGTCGCATCGTAGACGAGCCGCCGTTCATCGGTGTCGTCAACCTCCAGCCACGCCAGGGTGGCGCTCGGGTGCTCGTCGAGAAGGGTGGAGGCCTCCGGCTCCGACGCGGCCATGAGAGGCAACGTGTAGAACGACGTCTCATCTTCGAGGTCGACCCGGAGCATCGACAGGTACACCACGGGAGTGCTCTGGAGACGGACTGCGTCTTCGACCTTCACACCCTCAATGACCTCTCCTTTGGCACCGAACCACCGCTGCTTGTTGATGAACTCGGGCAGGAGCGATTCGATTTGTTCGGGGCCGCGGTGCTGCGCCATGGTCGGCACGAGCACGTTTTGAAGGCCCTCGGCCACCGGCAGGACGGGGCGCGAGCGCCCATTTTCGTCTTCGAGGGGCTGAAGGCCGCTGTGGCGCGTATCGTCGCGGTGTACGTCTTCTTTGGGCACAAGCTTGAACCAGTAAAAGTGATGGGGGCCAACGGTCAGGTGGTAGTCGTCGCTGTCCATGGGAGGGAATGCGGACTGGCCGGAAAGCTCGACCGGCGCTAGGCCTTGCAGGTCCTCCCGAGCGGGGATGTGGACCGACTGTGTGAACCGGGACAGGTTGTTCACTACTAGGATGCGCTCACCCTCGTACTCGCGGAGAAACGCGAGAATGGACTGATTCTCCACCGGCAGAAGCTCGAAGCTGCCCCGGCCAAAGATGTCTTTGTGCTGCTGGCGGAGGGCGATGAGGCGGCGCATGAAGTGGAGTAGCGAGTGCGGGTCCTCCTCCGCGTCCTCCACGTTCACGAATTCGTAGCTGTACTTGCCCCGGTTGATGGGCGGCATAAACAGCTTGTGGTGCGGGGCTCGCGAGAAGCCGCCGTTCTTGTCCGGGCTCCACTGCATGGGGGTGCGCACCCCATTACGGTCGCCGAGAAACGGATCGTCCCCCATTCCAATCTCGTCCCCATAGTAGATGATGGGGCTGCCCTTGAGGCTAAACAGGAGTGCGTTCATGAGCTCGATGCGACGGCGCTCTCCCCCCAGCAGCGGCGTAAGGCGACGCCGGATGCCCACATTGATGCGGAAGCGGTCGTCGGCCGCGTACTCGTGGTACATGTAGTCCCGCTCTTCATCGGTCACCATTTCGAGGGTCAGCTCGTCGTGGTTGCGGAGGAAGAGGGCCCACTGCGCGTCGTCCGGGATGCCGCTGGTGAGGTCGAGCATTTCTACGACCGGCCGCCGATTCTCGCGACGGAGGGCCATGTAGAGCCGGGGCATGACGGGAAAGTTGAACGCCATCTGCACGCCCGTGCTCTTTCCCTCCGCGTCTTCTCCGAAGTAGGGAAGCGTGTCCTCCGGCCACTGGTTCGCCTCGGCGAGGAGGACCTTGCCGGGGCCGTACCGCTCCTCCACGGCGGCGCGCAGCTCCTTCACGTAAGCGATTGTCTCCGGCAGGTTTTCACTGCTGGTGCCTTCCCGCTCGAAGAGGTAGGGCACTGCATCGAGGCGGAGCCCGTCCACGCCCATGTCGAGCCAAAAAAACATGACCTCCTTCATCTTCTCCCGCACCTCGGGGTTGTCAAAGTTGAGGTCGGGCTGGTGGGAGAAGAAGCGGTGCCAGTAGTATTTTTGGGCCTTCGGGTCCCACTCCCAGTTCGAGTCCTCCGTGTCGGTGAAGATGATGCGCACGTTCTCGTACTTGTCGGTCGTCTCGCTCCAGACGTACCAGTCGTGCTTGTCGGAGTCCGGGTCGCGGGCCTCCTGAAACCAGGGGTGCTGGTCGGAGGTGTGGTTCAGCACCAGCTCCGTGATGACCCGCATGCCGCGGGCGTGGGCGTCGTCGAGGAATGCCTTGAAATCGTCGAGGTCGCCGTGGACCGGCAGGACCTTGAAGTAGTCGGCGGTGTCGTACCCGTCGTCCTTGAGCGGGCTTTTCAGGAAGGGAAGGAGCCAGAGGGTATTCACGCCCAGCGATTCGAGGTAGGGCAGCTTCTCGCGAAGCCCTTGAAAGTCCCCAAAGCCGTCGTCGTCCGAGTCATAGAAGCTGCGGACGTGCAGCTCATAGATGACGGCGTCTTTGTACCAGAGGGGGTCGTCGAGGAAGTCGTCGGGCATGCGATGCTGCGTTGGAACAGGGAGACGTTGAAGGAGGGAACGGAACTGGAGGCGTTGGAGCGCGAAATGCAGCGGTCGTCGTGCACACGCTAAATCGCGGTTAGGCGTGCACGAGGCGATCGTAGGCGGGATGCGTCTGCTCGCTGGTGCCGGCCGGTTCGAGCCGGAAAATGTGTGCGGGACGGTCGGGGGTGAGGCGGAGATACTGATGGGTGCCCCGCCAGGTGTAGCGGCTATCGTGGAGGAGGTCGTGGGCGGAGAAGGCCTCATCGGGCGGCAGGCCGAGGTCGTCGACGGGGAGCACAAGCTGTCCCTCACACTCGTTGTGGGGGTCGAGGCTTACGACCACGACGATCCGATTGTCTCCGGCGGATTTGCTGTAGGCGATGAGGTCCGGGTGCTGGGTGTCCAGGAACCGAATGGACCGCATCTGCTGCAGGGCAGGGTTCTCGTTCCGAATGCGGTTCACCCGTGCCATGAACGGCTGGAGCGAGGTGGGATCGTTCCAGTTCCAGGTCCGGATCTCGTACTTCTCGTTCTGCGCGTATTCTTCCTTGTGTTCCCGTTGTTGATTGTCGACGTGCTCGAAGGGCGGTCCGTAGACGCCGTAGGCGCTGGACATCGTCGCCGCAAGCACGAACCGGCTCCTGTGGGCGGGACGTCCGCCATGGACCAGCTCGTCGTGTAGGATGTCGGGGGTGTTCGGCCAAAAGTTGGGGCGGAAATACTCGGCCACTTCGGTATGGAAGAGCTCCTCGCCGTACTCTTCGAGTTCTTCCGGGGTGTTGCGCCAGGTGAAGTAGGTGTACGAGTTGTTAAACCCGATCTTCGCAAGGTGGTACATAATCTTGGGCCGGGTGAAGGCCTCCGAGAGAACGACGAGCTCGGGCGTCTCTTCACGTAGCTCCCGCAGGCACCACTGCCAGAAGGCGAACGGTTTCGTGTGGGGGTTGTCGACGCGGAAGGTGGTGACGCCGTGGTCGATCCAGTGCTCGAAAACGCTCTTCAGCTCAGTCCAGAGCGCGGGCCACGCCTCGGTTTCGAAGTTGATGGGATGGACGTCTTCGTACTTCTTGGGCGGGTTTTCGGCGTAGCGGAGGGAGCCGTCCGGACGGTGATAGAACCATTCGGGGTGCTCCTCAACGTACGGGTGATCGGGGGAGCACTGAAATGCAATGTCGAGGGCCACCTCAAGGTCTAGCTCGTGGGCCCGCTCCACGAACCGGTCGAACGCCTCGATGCCGCCCAGCTTGGGGTGGACGCTTTTATGCCCCCCCTTCGAGCCGTCCTCCAAGAAGCCGCCGATGGCCCACGGACTGCCGGGATCGCCGGGCTCGGCCTCCGGGGCGTTGTCTTTGCCCTTGCGGTTCGTTTCGCCGATGGGGTGGATGGGGGGAAGGTAGACGACGTCGAAGCCCATCTCCTTGATGCGCGGTAGTCGCTCGGCGGCGTCGTCGAGTGTGGCGTGCTGGTCGTCGTCTCGGCTCGAGCGCGGAAAGAACTCGTACCACGCCCCGTTCCGGGCCAGCTCCGGGTCCACCAGCACCTCGTAGGTGGCACTGGTCGTTTGCTGCTCGTGGGGGGCATGGCGCCGCACGAGTTCGGCAATCTCCTCCCCGAGGGCCGCCTCTGCGTTGCCGTTCTCGAATGCCTCGACGTGGGCCGCCAGCAGCTCCCGGTCGTCTTGGGGGGCGTTCTCGGCGGCGGTTTCGAGGAGGGATACCCCGGCCGTCAATTCGCTTTCAATCTCGGCTGGGGGTTCCCCGCCCTCCACCCGGCGACGAAACTGGTCCTGCCACGTGGCGAAGCGGTTGATCCAGGCCCGCACGCGGTACAGGTAGCGCCCGGGCGACGACACCTCGAAGGTGCCGGTATACTCATCATTCTCGACGTGAGGCATTCGGGTGACGTGCTCCGTCTCCTCACTTGCGTGGCGGACCACGAGCTCCACGGCCAGGGCCTCATGACTATCCACGAGAACCCCGGCGGTTACCTCCACCTGCTCCCCCACGGCTCGTTTGATGGGCCATTGCCCGCCGTCGATGGTGGGGGTTACCGACGAGATCACGACCCGCGACCACGACTTGGGCATGGTCGACTCGGAAGACGTAGACGGTGCGTCGGTAGAGGAGGACATGCTGGAGCGGAGCGGATCGAAATGTAGCGGCGAATCCGTCGGGGACTGTCCCCGGATGACAGTGCATTTACACGCTACGCACTGGGGGATAGAAATCCCAATGCCGACCCCGAATGCAACTGTGCCCTGTCGGGCTCATTTCATGGCGAGGTTGACGGTCCGCTTTTTGCAATAACTTGGACGACGTAGCTCGCTTGGTTCTTTTGAGCTGTTTTGCTGTTGTATGGACGCGTCTCCTTCCTCCTCGCTCGATACGGACGCCCCGGGTCAGGGGGATCCTCACATTCAACCTGGCAAGCCCTATCCCCGAGGGGCGACCTGGGACGGCATCGGGGTCAACTTTGCCCTGCACAGTGCCCACGCGGACCGGGTCGAGCTTCTGCTGTTCGAGGACGCCGAGGACCGCGAGCCCGACGTCACATTCGAGTTGCCGGAATGCACCGGCCCCATCTGGCACGGCTACGTGACGAATGTGCGCCCCGGACAGCTTTACGGGTATCGTGTTTACGGACCCTACGACCCGGCAAATGGACACCGGTTCAATCCCAACAAGGTCTTGCTCGACCCTTATGCGAAGGCCATCGGACGTCCTCTCCGGTGGGACGACAGCCTTTTTGGCTACGACGTGGACGCCGAGGAGGCGGATCTCTCGTTCAACACGCAGGACAGTGCTCCCCACGCGCCCCTCGCGGCCGTAGTGGAGGAGACCTTTGCCTGGGGCAACGACCAGTCGCCCGAAATTCCGTGGCAGGACACCCTCATCTACGAGACGCACGTAAAGGGGGTGACGCAGAAGCATCCGGACGTGCCCGAGCGGCTGCGGGGGACGTATCTGGGGCTGGCCTGTGAGCCGGTCATCGAGCACCTCAAGAACCTCGGCGTCACCACGGTGCAGCTCCTGCCGGTGCATGCCAAGTTGCATCGCCGCGAGTTGCTCCGCAAGGGATTGCGAGAGTACTGGGGCTACAACACGCTTTCCTACTTCGCCCCGGAGCCCGAGTACGCAGCCAACGGCCCCACGAGTGCGGTGCGGGACTTCAAAATGATGGTTCGTGCCCTTCATGACGCTGGGCTCGAGGTGATCATCGACGTCGTCTACAACCACACCTGTGAGGGCAACCACCTGGGGCCCACCCTCTCGTGGCGCGGCGTCGACAACCGCACCTACTACAAGCTCAATCCCGACGACAAGCGCTACTACATGGACTACACGGGGACGGGCAACACGCTCGATCCTGGCGACACGTACGTCCTACAGATGATCATGGACAGCCTGCGCTACTGGGTCACGGAAATGCACGTGGACGGCTTCCGATTCGACCTTGCCTCGGCCCTGGCCCGCGAGCTGTACGACGTGGACATGCTGGGCTCTTTCTTCAAGGTGGTGCAGCAGGACCCGGTGCTGAGCCAGGTCAAGCTCATCGCGGAGCCCTGGGACGTGGGGCCGGGGGGATACCAGGTTGGGTCGTTTCCGTGGCAGTGGGCCGAGTGGAACGGCCGCTACCGAGACACCATCCGCCGCTTCTGGCGGGGCGATCGCGGGCTGAACGGCGACGTGGCTACGCGAGTGACCGGCTCCAGCGACCTGTATGAGCGCTCGGGGCGCCGCCCATTCGCCTCTATCAACTTCGTAACGGCCCACGACGGGTTTACGCTGCAGGACCTCGTGAGCTACGAGCGAAAGCACAACGAGGAAAACAAGGAGGGCAACGAGGACGGTCACGACGAAAATCATTCGACGAACTGTGGCGTGGAAGGTCCCACCGAGGATCCGGAGGTGATTGAGTGTCGAGAGCGGCGCAAGCGTAGCATCATGGCCACGCTCCTGCTGTCGCAGGGCGTTCCCATGATCCTGGGGGGGGACGAGCTGTCCCATACCCGCCGGGGCAACAACAACCCCTACTGCCAGGACAACGACATTAGCTGGTACGACTGGGACCTCGACGAGCGCGAGCAAAAGTTCCTTGAGTTTGTGCAGCGGCTCGCGGCCTTTCGCAAAGAGCATCCGAGCTTCCGGCGGCGACACTTTTTGGACCCGGCCGACGAGTCGGACGGCTCCGGCGACGTGCTCTGGTGGCATCCGGAGGGCCGCGAGATGACGGAGGCGGACTGGCACGACGAGGGCCTCCACGCCTTTGGGTACCTGCTGCGTGGCCACAACCTGGCGCCTGACTCGAAGGGACGCCCCAGAACCGACGACTCGTTCCTGGTGCTCATGAACCAGGGCGGTGCGTCCGTCGAGTTTGAAACGCCGGCGGAGACCAACGAGCTCGACGACGTGCACTGTACGGCCTGGCACGTCGTGCCGGAACTTTCCGAGTTCCTGGACGGACCGGACACAGTGGAGCCAGGTGGGGTGCTGACCCTGAGGCCCCACCGGCTCCTGGCCCTTCGGGCGGAGCAGTAGTGCCATCCTCTTCCCGCACTCCGTCACCATGGGCTCGCACCGGAAAACACACTTCGGGCACAGCTTTTCCTAGTCATGTAGAGCCCAGCGCTCAGAATCCTGTTGCCTCGGTTGCACTGTCCAGTTAATTTCTGCACGACATGTCTGAGCGTACCTCCCGGCGAGAATTTCTGAAACACGCGGGCGCGACCGTAGCCGCCTCTACGATGGGGTTTCCGTCCGTTCTTCTTCCGGATCGAGACGAGCCCCTCGGAGTGGCGCTCTGTGGCCTCGGAAACTACGCCACCACCCAACTGGCTCCGGGGTTGCAGAAGACCGACCACTGCGAGCTGCGCGGCATTGTCACCGGTTCGCCCGAAAAGATTCCGAGGTGGCAGCAGCAGTACGACATTCCGGACCAGAATGTCTACAGCTATGAGACGCTGCCCGACATCGCCAACAACGACGACCTCGACGTGGTCTACATCGTGACCCCGCCAGGCGTGCATGCGCGAGATGCCATCAAGGCCGCCAACGCGGGCAAGCACGTCTGGTGTGAGAAGCCAATGGCGATGGACGCGGCGGAGTGCCGAGCCGTGATCGACGCCGCCGAGAAAAATGGCGTTCAACTCACCATCGGGTACCGGGTGCAGCACGAGCCCAATACCCAAACCATTATTCGGTACGGCGAGGAGGAGACGTACGGTGCAGTCACGTCCGTGGAGACCGGCGCGGGCTACGATGGGGCTCACCCTGACCCAGACAACTGGCGCCGGGACGCCGAGCTAGGGGGCGGAGCGCTCTATGACATGGGCGTCTATCCCATCAACGCGGCCCGTTACGCCACTGGCATGGAGCCGATCGCCGTCACGGGCCGTACCTGGTCTGAGCGCGAGGAGATGTACAGCGAGGTCCCCGAGTTTGCGGAGTTCACGCTGGAGTTTCCGGAGGGGGTGACGGCGAAGGGGGAAACCAGCTTTGGCAAGTCGACGAACTATCTCGACGTGGAGTGCACGGACGGGTGGTATCGGCTCCGCCCGTTTCAGTCCTACTCCGGCGTGCAGGGCAAGACCAGTGACGGTACCCGTCTGCCGCCCGACCCGAACGACCAGCAGGCCCGGCAGATGGACAACGACGCCCGAGCCATCAAGAACAACAACGACCCCCTCGTCCCCGGCGAGGAGGGGTTGGCGGACATTCGGATTGTTCGGGCCATTATGGAGTCCTCCGAGAAGGGCGGAGCAAGGGTGGAGCTTTGAGGAGCTGTTTTGCAGACTGTCTATGGTCTGCAAATTCGTGGATCTCGTGCAGAACGGGGTTGGGCACTCGCCCGATAGCTCCCCTATAGGGCTTGTTCGGACATTACACCTCTCTACTGGTCACGCCGCCGTATCCATCCACCAGATAGACCCTCGTTTGTCCTGCGCTGAGTCCCGCGGGTCCGGGTGACCGGGTGCTTCATGTCATCGCACGTGTCCAACGTCTCGTCGCGAGCCCTCTGATGTTAAGATTTGAGTAACTTAGGGGTGTTGGGTTATAAACGTTATCTTCATGTGCCTAACACACAAACGACTCATGTTCGTTTGGGTCGCGCTTCTCGTCAGAAATACACTTCAACCGTCGTCTACTGGTCATGAGATACACGTTCTTCGGTCATCTGTGCGGTCAACTCTGTTCTGACTGCCAGGAGGATTTGGCAAACACGACCCTTCGGCTATACCGACCGGAGGGCACGGAGGACCAAATCGTTGCTCGTGCAACTGCAGAGACCAAACGCACCCATCAGATCCTTGACGCGGAGGAGGCGGAGAAGAAAGCTGATCGCCTCTTAGCCGAAGCAGAACTCGATTCGGAGGGCCGTTTCAAGGTCGTGTTGGGCGAAGAGGTGGATTACGAGGGGGAGGCCATCGAAGTGGACGTCTACCTGGACTCCGTTCCCGGGATGCCCGAGGGGGGTGAAGCGAAGCCTCTGCAGGTGAGCATTACCACGCTCCAGCCCCAATGGCGTAAGGGAGAGGCCGGAGCCCGGTTCGGATGGGAGTATTGCATTCCCGAACGCTTCTGGTGTCAGGTACGCGGGCAGTTCGGTGCCTGGATGATCTGCGGCAACGTCACCCTGTGTGAGACAGAAGAACCTGTAGAGGGGGTGACGGTCATTGCATTTGATCGGGATTGGATTCAAGACGACGAGCTCGGGGTCACGACCACTGATGGAAACGGCCACTTTCGCATCGATTACCTGCGGCAGGACTTTGAGCCCGGCACCTTCATCGACGTTGAGCTCATCGGGGGGCCCGACCTGTACTTTCGGGTAGAAACGCCAGCCGGACAGCCCCTTCTCGTTGAAGATCCCTCCCAGGGGCGAACGAGCAGTCGAGAAAATGTGGCACCGTGCTTCTGTGTGGATCTTTGTATCGACGAGGAGCCGGACGACCCCGATCCCGAGGTGTACCCGGCTTTCACTCACGTGGGCGGATACCGTTTTCAGACAGACATCGACAGTACCCCGTCCGGTACGGGAGAGACTGTGAGTGGCGGGAGGGCCTTCTTCCGTACCCTCCGACTGAATGGGATCGTATCGAAGGAGTTAAACGGGAACCCGTTGGAGTACAAGTTCCAGTACCGAGAACGAGGAGCGTCGTCCTGGAGGGACGTCACCCCCTCTCAAATCTCTAAAACAAGAATTGGGGTTCTTGAGAAGGTCGACACCTCGGTTTCGCCGCCAAGAGTCACGACCAAGGACTACATCATTGGGGCGACGCCTGATTCCGACGAAGTGGCTGCTTCCTTCAACGGGAACTGGATTCAGGTGCCTCAAGAATCGGGGGTGCTGAGCGGTTCCGGTTCGTTCGTGCCGAATCACAACCAGATCCAATTGGACTCTCGAACCTTGGCGACGTTCACCCCCGCCATCGACCTGACTGGCATCGATGCCGGGGACAGTGCCGACGCACCATCGGGCGTCTCTCTCGTGCAGAACAAGCACTTCGAGATTCAGATGCTGGTACGAGAAAACCCTCGTAACTCCAGTCCCAGTGCCTCCACCCGAGCGGGCCTACTTGAGAATATTGCCATTAACAACCGGCTCTACGACTACGTCCGTCATCCCAACTGGATGCCCGAACCGGTCAGCGACGGGCTCGGCGTTGCAATGGTGAACCTCAAGGAGTTGGGGAGCAGCGGATGTGAGGGGATTCAAGATGCCCTGAATGTGCAATTTACTGCGGCGCATCCCAATCTAGGGACGGTCAGAATCAGGATTGATGGACCGGGTGGCCCGTACCAGACGTCACCGGCTCCCAGCGACCCAAACGTGAGCGGAAATACAGACGAAAACCTGTATGGATCTGTCGACTTCCAGAATATTTCCGGGGGCAAAAAGGTGGAGGATCTGAAAGACTGCTCCTACATCGTAAACCTCTCCGTTGGAGTGCTACTTACAAATGGCGACAGTACTCCAAGCAACCGCCACGACCAGATTTCCTTCTGCAAGGGGTAAGCCGGTTCTTGATTGGGAGAGAGGCGTTCGGGCCTGCCGCGGGCCTTGCGACTGGGAACGCTCGTTTCCACCTTGTGGGGCGGTCGTTACCGTTTTGATGAGCGTCCCTCACCATCCTGCCTGAGTCCTCCCGATCGTTTCGGCAGCCCTATTCGCGGTTGGCTCCGCCGGGGCTCAGCCCACCGACCTGACCCCGGAGCGCTTCTCGTTTGAGCCGAACCTGACCGACGATAGCAACGTCCCGTCGCCCGAGGACGCGCTCGGCTACGAGATGGGCACGCAGTTTACTCTTCACTCCGACGCACTGGACTATCTACGCACGTTGGCCGACACGCCCGCTCGGGTGACGATAGGTACCTACGGGGAGACCTATGAGGGCCGTACGCTGCCCTACCTCGTCGTCCCGAGTGCGCAGAACCCAGGGGCGCCTCGACCAGCTCAAGCGAAATAGCAGACGCCTCTCGGATCCGGCGAGCTTGTCGCAAACTGCCCGGGAGCGGCTGCTCCAGAACCAACCGGTGTTCGTCTCTTTCAGCTACAACATTCATGGCAACGAGCTGGCCTCCACCGAGGCTGCTCTCCAAGTCGCCTACCGCCCCGCCGACGTGGAGGCGATGCAAGACACCACCGACAGCCCCGTCGGCCCCTACACCTCGTACGTGGCCCGGGACGATTCGAGCGGCCTCGACTATGTGCCCGGTGCGGCTCTCACCGGCCGCCTCGACGCCACCCATCCCCTGACCTACGGGATTGGAGATGCAGTCTATACGTTGAAGTACGGTGTCTCGGGCCTGGAGCCAAGCTCAGAGCTCCAGACGGCGGGCCACTACGCGAAGGACGCCGAGGATCGGCTCGTGAGCGGCTACGCCTCGCAGGAGAACCTACAGCAGATGGCCGGCAAGTCCTTTGCTGGGACCGTGGAGATGGGGGAGGGGCAGGTCGTCTTCCTCGTGGACAACACGCAGTATCGCATGTTCTGGCGCAGCCCGAGTCGCATGATGCAGAACGCCGTGATGCTCGTGCCCGGGCTGATGAACTGAGTGGGGGCGACGCGTGCCGGTCGGAACCCGGGGTCGTTCTACGCGGCCGACAGGGTCTCCTCAATGGTGCTCACCAGTTTATCGTGGGTGAAGGGTTTTCCGACGTACGCGTCGAATCCTTCTCGGAGAAATTCATCCCGGTCGCCTGGCATGGCGAAGGCCGTGACCGCGATGGCCGGAACGTCGTGGATGTACTCCCGGTCGCGGATCGTGTGGAGGAGTTCTATTCCTCCGTCTTTTTCTCTGAGATTGATGTCTAGGAGGAGAAGGTCGAACGAGTCCGTTGCCACCTGGTCCAGCGCCTCCTCTACACTGGGGACGAGAGTGAGGTCGTAGGTGTCTTGCAGCGTGTGCTTCAGGAGGAGGCGCGTGTCCGGGTTGTCCTCAACCGACAGGATCCGGGGCGGCTCGGAAGTGCCCATGAGACGAGTACGTTCCTGCCTAGTGAAACGTGAATTTCATATTACGCAATTGGTGTTCTTGGAAGATCGTTCCGCTCCTTATATACTCATAATTTTCGGATGTCGCTTTGGGAAAATAGTGTCAGGAACGAAACGGGAAATGGGAGAGGAGAGCTTTTATGTTTGCAATCAGGCAACTCGTCAGGCGGATTGATCGGAGGGATTCGGGGGAAGCCGGAGGGTGAAGCACGTCCCTTCGCCCTTCTGCGTTTCCACCTCAATCGTGCCTCCCATTTCTTCGGTGAGCCGCTTCACGATTGACAGGCCCAGTCCGCTGCCTTCATACTCCCGGTCCATGCCCGCCGACTCCTGCTTGAACGCCTTAAACAGGGCCGGCACCTGCTCCGGGTCCATGCCGATCCCGGTGTCCTCGACCTCCAGCACCGCGTTCTGCTCGTGTGTCACGCGGACGTCGATGCGGCCACCTTTGGGCGTGAACTTGATCGCGTTCTCCAGGAGGTTACGGCAGATCCGGTGAAGGGCATCTTCGTTCCAGTGGCCTCGCACGGGTGTGTCGGGGGTGCTGGTGGCCACGGTGAGGTCCTTTTCCGCGGCGTGCTCGGCGAGCAGGGCCGTCACCTCGTCGACGACGTCCCCGAGGGCAAGGTGCTGGCACTCGAGGTCTTCGATTCCTGCCTCCAGCTTCGAGAGGTGAAGCACCGACTCTAGCGTGCGCTGGAGGCGGAGGCTGCTCTCGTGGATCTTGTTGGCAAAGTCATGGGGGGAGTCGTCCAGTTCTTCTTTCAGGATTTCCGAGAATCCGGTGATGGAGGTCAAAGGAGTACGCAACTCGTGGCTCATGTTCGCCAGCATGGCGGACTTGAGCTGGCTGGCCGCCTCGGCTTCTTCCTTGGCACGTCGTAGGGCCTCCTCCCGTTCGATTTGATCGGTAATGTCCCGCACGACGCACACGAGGCCCCCGTCGTCGAGCACGGTGAGCGCCAGGTCCTGCGGAAAGGTACTGCCGTCCGCTCGGCACCCTGTGGCCGTGCCCCGCCACTGGCCATTCTCGAGCAGGATTGGCATGACCTCTTCCTCGAAGCGGTGGAGCTGCTCCTCATTGTAGCAAATTCTCCAGGTCTCGCCCAGAAACGCATCCGGGGAGTCGTATCCGTAGATGTCCGCGTGCGCCTGGTTTACGTACCGGTACATGCCGTCGGAGTCGAGGATGGCAATGCCGTCGGTGGCCGTGTCCATGGCCTTTGAGCGGCGCTTCGCTTCCTGGCGCTGGTGTTTCCGCTCCGTAATGTCGAGGAGTACACCGTTGAAAACGACCTCGTCCTCGCGCTCCTCGGGCATGGAGGTGCCCAGGAGCCAGATCTGCTCGCCGCTCGGCTTTTCGAAGGGCATCTCAAACCGCCAGTGCGTTCGCTGTTCGACGGCCTCGTCGATCGACTCGAGCATAGACTCTCGATGGGAGGGGGGGACGTGCTCGACAAATTGATCGTAAAAGGTGTCCGGAGTTGATGGAATTCCGAGTACACGGTCGGCATGCTCACTCACGAAGTGTATGCCGTAGCTGCCGTCCGGCCGGGCGTAGAACTGGTAGACAACCCCCGGAATACTATTGGCGAGGCCCCAAAGCCGGGTCTCCCGCTCGCGTAGGGCCTGCTCCGCCTGTTTTCGCTGGGTAATGTCCTGAAGCGCGCCGGCCACCTTCACGAGGGTGCCGTCGTTTGCCTCGACTGGTCCCCCCACGGTTCGGACCCACCGTCGGGTGCCCTCGGCCGTAATGAGCGGAACCTCGAGGTCATAGGGCTCCCGGTCCTCAATGCACCGCTCGTAGGCCTCGCGAATCTTGGGACGGGCCTCCGGGGCATAATATTCAATTCCGGTCTCCACGTCCACGTCGGTGTCGGGGTGCAGTTCGTGGATGCGGTACACCTCTTCGGACCACGACATTGCACCGGAATCGAGGTTCACCTCCCAGGCCCCCGCCAGCCGTTGGGTCTGCTCCAGCAAGTTTCGTTGCCGGCGCAGTTCGCGTTTGCGCTGCCGGGTCTCGGTCACGTCTCGCTGAACGGACGCCCAGTATTCGATCTCTCCCTTTCCATTCCGGACCGGGGACACGTTCCACTGGAGAATGAACGGTGTCCCGTCCTTGCGGTAATTGACGGTCTCGCCGGCCCACGCCTCGCCCGCTTCCAGGGCATCCCGCAGGGCGTCGAGGGTGTCCCGGTCCGTCTCGGGACCCTGCAGGATCCGAGGCGTACGCCCAATCAACTCGTCCGTGTGGTAGCCCGTCATTTCCACGAAGGCCGGGTTCGCGTACACGATGCGCGGGCCCGGCTCGTCGATCGGGGTCCCTTCGGTCACGAGGACGGCGTTGTCCGTCTGTTCGATGACTTCGTGGAAGAGGCGCAGCTCGGACGCCCGCTGTTTCTGATCGGTGATGTCGGTGTAGACGGCGTAGGTTTCGGACGAGCCATCGTTGAGAGCAGTCGCCACCCGGAGATGAAAGATCCGCGGACCCTCGCTCGTGAGGCGGCGCACCTCCCGTTCCACGAGTCCCTCGTCCAGGGCGCGCCGGTCGATTTCGATCGCCTCCGAGCGCCTCTCATCCGACACCACGAGGTCGTAGAGGTCCATGCCTTCCACCGTCTCGGCCTTAGGTCCAAACACATCCTCGAAGGCGTCATTAACTGCCAAAATTGTGAGCCGGTTGCCCTCAAAGTTGCCGTGGACGATGGGGGCGGGAAGCCCCTTGAAGAGGTTGACCAGGCGGTCGCGCTCCTCTTTTGCCTTTTGTTCGGACGCCTGCACCTGAGCGATACTCTGGCCGATCAGTAGTCCGCCCGCGGCGCCGACCGTCCCCAATTGCAGGATGAGAAGACCGGGCTTGAGTTGCTGCTGGATGACCACCTGCAGACCAACTACCAGGCCGGCGAATAGGATCATCCCGAGGCCCCCGAAGAAGCTCCACCGAACCCCTTCCGCCAGGTACGTGGAGGCGTGGGAGCTCCGATAGAGACGCCATCCCGCAAAGGGAAGTGTGAGGGCCAGCAGGAGGGGAAGTGCATTTTCCAGAATCGTCGACCAGAACGGGTCCCCTTGATGGGCCCAATCCACATAGACGTCGACGAGTAGGGCTGCGGCCAGTGCTCCTCCAATGCCGGAAAGTGCCCAAAAGGCAGTACGTTTGCTAAGAGGGGGAGGGCCAGATAGAACTGAGAACTCTGAAGAATACATGATATGAAACACCAGAGATTGACGACCGGGAGGCTAGAACCCGATCAAGGTCGGCAAGAAGACGGTGGGGGCGAAAGGTCATATCCTCCCGCAAAAACCCATCCAGAAGAAAGAGAATCGGAGTTCGTCCTACGATGCGCGCGACACACTGTATCTTTACACACAAATTCCATCGGTGCTGGGTGTCAAGTACCAGTCAGGAGACGATCCTGGAGATGGAGGACGTAGGGGGTATTTGGTAATCTCCACCGGACGATGAACTCCTCGACAGCGGTCTAAGGCCATGCCCACGAGGTTCAGGGCCCGGTTCATCGAGCTTCTATACTCGTCTCTGCTGAGATTCGTCCAGCCTCAACTACTTTGCATCCATCAAGCCGTGTTCAGAAATCGTCCCTGACCCTTCAGCGTCATGAAAGGGGACAACCATACACCGAATAGAAGGTGACACCTACTCGTCCCCGGGCACAGAGCAGGGACGTCCGCCGTGCGTGTTTATGGAAGTCACTGTCAGAGATCATCCCCACCCGGCTGCGCTCATTTCTACACGTTTCACCAGCTCGGCTGTTCGAACTGTGTGGGCGTTAATTCTACCTACAAGCTGCGTCCGTTCTACACCTCGACTCGATTCCATTCAGGCCATTTGTCGGGTGACCCTCAGTGTAATGTCCCAGGATACGTTTCTTGCTCCTTGAGGTCATCCAGGAGGTCGTGTCCCTTCCACGTGAGGCGAAGTCCGTCGCTTTCACCGTCCCGCCCGGCGAACACATCCCCGCTGTGGAGCGTGTTGCGCGCCAGGAAGCCTTCCTCCAACAACAGAACGAGATGATAGGACACCTTCTTGATCTCCCAATGACCGGGGAGCTGTCCGGCGTGGAAGTCTTCGGGTTCCAGGGAGAAGGGATCAGACTTCCTTACTTCTGACAAGATTTCTTTTACCAGATCTTTATTTCTTTTCATTCGCAATCGTTATTTTATTGGGTTGACTAAGACATGGACTCAATATATTAATCCACGACGTCTACGTCATATTTTCTTAGGGTAGACTTTGTTAGGTTTTTCATTCTTCCAACTGCTCCCATAGCATTTTTCTTTTCGTATTCAGATAGTTCATTCCAGTCCTCATACGTGTTCCGTATTGTGTCAATACCTGCAATAAGAATATTCGTATCCTTCTTTATTTCTTCGTCACCAGTTTTTTCGCGTATGTGTTCAAACTGCTTTCGAATAGAGTCAAAGTTTGGATGTCTGACACCGTACGTTTCTTCTATTAGGTCCAACAGGTTCTGACGGGAGGGAGTCATGGTGAGACTCGAGTCTTGATTCCGAGGACCAAGAAATGTCTGTGGACGTGCTGAGTTGAGAAACTCAAAACCGAAACCGAAGACTCCTGCTACATCTCCCCGGTACTCGTAGGGTCGGCTCAATGGTTGTCCATCGAGGGCAAACAAAACACTGGCATCACCGACTTTCCACTGTCGCTACGTTGTGAATTTGAAACGCGGGGCTATGACCGAAAGAGAACGGTGCATAACAGCCTCATGCAAAGACTAAACCGCGAAATGTCTGTACGCTTGGGGGAAGCGAATCTCCCCTTTGTGGCGCCGTACCAAAGTGATCGTTCTCAACGTGTTTGGTGGACCGGTGCCTATCCTTCAGAATTCTCCCCCTCAAATGCTCCTTTCAGCACGTTTGCGTGTTTCTTGGGCGCCGTGATCTACATCTGGATATTCCGAAATGTAAACGTGGTGTATAGTTTTGTTAATGTTCGGCCACTAGAGAACGGACGGAACCGGCGAAAAATGTGAGGGGCAGGGCCAAGGGTTCTGGGAATGCTCTCCGGTGTGAAGTTTGTTCGGATTAACGAGTCCATATTTGCCTCCGTTCTCATTTATCTTCACGCGTCGCCATGGAATTCGCCCAGAAACTCTCCGCCCTCGAGGAAAGCGCTAATCGTCAGCTTAAAGTCCTTGATACAGAGGAGAAGACGAAAAATGCCCTTCTCCTGCCCTTTTTCGAGATGCTCGGATACGACCCGTTCAATGTCCAGGAGGTTCAACCCGGGCATGCAGTAGAGTTGGAGGAGGCAGGCCGGAAGGAGGTCGACTACGCGGTGAACATAGATGGGTCTCCGGCCATGCTTTTTCAGTGTAAAGAGGTAACCGTTGGCCGAAAAGCCTTCGAGGACCATTCACTCTACCGGCACCTCGATGAGTTGGAGGCGAGCGTCGTCGGGCTCACCAACGGCCTTAGTTACTGGTTCTATACAGAAGTCGCCACGTTGGGAGGGACGAACGACCTGCCCTTTCTGAAATTCGATCTCTTCGACTATGAGCCCGACGAGGTCACGGATTTGAAGCGGTTGACCAAGTCGAACTTCGACGCCGAAGAGATTTTCTCACTCGCTTTCGAGCGCCAGCACACCGAATTGCTGGAAGGGTATTTCGCGCAGCAGCAAGAAGAGCCCGACGAGCACTTTGTGCGGTTTATCGCGACGCAGATTCACGAAGGGGGTGTCTCCGAAGACTTCGTCGGACGGCTCCAGCCGGTGGTTCAGGAGGTCCTTCAGAACGCCGGGATCGATCGCGACACGGATATGCTGGTCCCCAATCCCGGTGGGGACGCCTCAGTGCCAAGTGAGGAAACGGACCAGGGAGCAGAGGCTTTGGTCGTCGAGAACGAAAATGGCATCCCTGACGAACGGTCGAGTAGGACTGACGGCGTGGACCAGGAGAATCAGGAGGAGGTTCCCTCCGAAGAGAACGGTCGTCCGCAGAACCCCGAAAACGAGGAGGCCCCCGATGAGGAGGCTCAGGAGGAGAGCAAGATTGGGCAAGAATTTGCCCGTCGGGTGCTTGGAGAGTAATCGGAGTTTCCTTGGGTTCTGAGTGGCTCATTCTCTCCCCCGGCGAGGTGTGCTCCACCAGTCCAACTTTTCGGGCGCACCTCACTTCGGCATGCCCGGCACGTTACGGGCCGAGCTAAATGTTGAACAGTACCCCAAGAGTAAACCCGATCCGGTCAAGGCTCTCGCCAAACGTAAGCTGGGTTAGGACAAACGGCCGGAGGATCCTTCGGGGGGAGACAGATCGAAGGTCCCGTTTGCCTACACCGAGAAGGTCGGAGAACCGATTCGAAGCGTGCCTCCGAAGGCCATATTTTAATGTCTCCCAGGTCCGTCGTCACGCGGAGCCCGAGCTTAAGTCCTGCCTCGTCTCTCTGGGCCGTCTGGGCGCTGGCGGGGCCTACAAGAAGGAGGGCAGTCGCAACAGGTGAAAATACACGCAGGGGAGAAGCGCCCGGAAGGCGCAGGATGGCATCCTTTTTTTCGTGGGTGTACCGTTTTCGTTAGCTCAGAGCATTTACGATCACCAACACGACCGCTGCGCCCAAAAACGCCACGAGGAACGTCGTCACGTTAAATCCGGAGATCGCGTTTGGGACTCCAAGGAAGTTTCCTGCAAGCCAGCCTCCCACCACCGCACCGATAATTCCGAGTACAATGTCGCCGAGAAGACCAACGCTGGACCCTCCGACGATCATGTCTGCCAGCCAACCGGCAACGGCACCGACTACAAGCCACGTTAAGATTCCCATCGTTGAGCACCTCTATCTTTGCGAAGAAACGAATTGGCGAAGCCGGTTTTGCGCAACTCCTGAGTTCTGGCACCGGATCGATCAGAGAAGCAAGGCCTTTTCGTACCGGAGCGGTGCTCCCATAGTCGAGTCGCCTCTGATCGTCGCAGGTAGAAATCGGGGCGGCACGGAATTTTGTCCCGGCCCTCGCCAGGAGTAGAAGCGGGCTTCCACGTAGAAGTTCACGGCGGATCGCGCCGCTTTTTCATTCCCGGCGAATCCTCCTGCAGGTTTTTCAGGTTACGTGCCCGCCCAATGGCCGTCGAGCCGCGTCTGTCCGGCCCTTACCCTACAAAACCCCACAGAAAATCACGGGGCATAGGAAAGATGTCCATCCGAGAATCCCAAACCTACGGAGGGCACGTTCCGGAGATGAGGGATTTCCGTCCGGCCGGGTATCACCTACTGACCACTGAGGTATTGTATTCTCAGTAGATCATTCGATTTCCGGCATCTCGTTTCTGCCAGTGCCCGGCCTTCTTGGTGGGGGCCCGGGCATTTTGTTTTGCCAGCGTTTTTTTCTCCCCGAGCTATGACCGATCGTTAGTACGCTGTCAATGAGCGTTCGGCGGTCTCGGCGGAATGCATAGTTCTGGAGGACGGAAGTGCCGTGATCTGGTCGGTCCCCATGGAGGCCTCTGGGTGTACCATCGTTGCCAATGCCAAGTGGTTGTAGGTCCGTCGGCACGCCGAGCTTAGCGAAACTGACCAATGGCAGCTACGCAGCACAATTTGAGTGTGGCTGATTGGCTACTTCGGACGCTTCAGTCCCGTGATTTTAGTGCTGGGTGCTTTCCTCAGCACACGTTTTGCATCCACTGGCACTGGAGGTTGCCTCTCGGTCGTCATCATCGATGACCATCCTTCAATTTCATTCAGATTGCCTATCTGAACAAAATTTGGCTCATCCTCCAGGAAGCGTCTACGTACGCCGATGTTACAAGGAGCACACTCCGGGACTGGGTCAAAACGGACTTCAGGAAGCGACGGTAGAGGGAAGGATATACATCAAGAGGGAGAAGTTCGAAGAGATCATCGGCTCCCACGCTTCGGTGTGATTTGCCACCATATGTCCCACCACCCCAAAATAGAAGACGCCTAAGCCCCTGGTTTTTAGGAACTTAGGCGGAAAGATGGTAGCGCGGGAGGGATTTGAACCCTCGACCTCCGGGTTATGAATCCGACGCTCTAACCAGCTGAGCTACCGCGCCAAAAATAGCCATCGCTTATATGACCGAGTGCGCATCGGGTGTTTCCCGCGAGCGGTGAAGAAGTGGTGGACGGGAGGGGGAGTCTGGTCAGTTGAGATGGTCCACGTGCCGAAGTGTGGCCGGGTCCATCAGGCGATTGATCTCATAGCGCAACACGTCGTGCAGGTGCCAGCCAGTAGGCAGCTCGCCGGCCGAGACCTCCACGAACAGCGTGATGCACCCCCGAGTGGCCCGGAGAGCACGCTTGTCGGCATGTGGGGCGTCGGGGCGATATGTCTGAAACTGAAAACCACGATGAGAGTCCACGGGGTGGAAGGGAAGATCCGAGCATCGGTCGTGCGAAAAATGTCATCTCGTTTCACGCGGTCTGCGCGGCTGTGTTCGGGCCCGTGTGCAAGGGCCGTCGCCCCGGTACGGGGTTGTTCTCGTAGGGCCCGAGTCGTACATTATTCTTTCAGCCTTGCCCGCGTAACCGCCGCTCGCACGTCCAATGGCCTGGAGCTCTGTTCTCGATCAGGACCGGGTTGTTCAAACATTACGCCGGGCCCTTGCCCAAGAGCGGGTGGCCCACGCCTATCTATTGCACGGTCCCGATGGCGTAGGCAAGCGGGCCGTGGCGTACGAAATGGCCCGTGCCTTGCAATGCCCCGAGCAGTCCGACGAGGCCTGCGACGCGTGCCCCACCTGCCGCAAGACCCGGCGCATGGTGCATCCGGACGTGCACATCAATCTGCCGCATCCGTGGAGCCAGGAGCAAGACCGCGACGAGGAAGACATTGGCGAGCGAATTCGGCGGCTCGGTGAGAATCCGTACGCGGCGATCGATTACGTGCGGCGTCCCTCGCTCTCCGACCCCTCCGAAACGTCGAACCAGCAGGTCTACTACCGCATCGACCAAGTGCGGCAGGACATCATTCAACCCATGAGCTTGGCGCGAGGGGAAGGGCAGTACAAGGTGAACATCCTGATGGACGCGGAAAAAATGCGGGAGGAGGCAGCCAATGCATTTCTGAAGCTGTTGGAGGAGCCACCCCCGCAGACCGTGTTCTTACTCACCACGAACCGGCCCGAGCAGCTGCTGCCTACGATTTTGTCGCGATGCCAGCAGTTGCGGTTCGACCCGCTCCTGCCGGAGACGATTGAGCAGGCCCTCGTCGACCGGGAGGACATGGACCCGGACACGGCCTCGATGCTGGCGCGCATGGCGGACGGCTCCTACAGCCGGGCCCTGGAGCTGGCTGAGAATGACGCGCTGATGACCAGCCGCGAGCTGGTGCTCGACTATTTCCGGGCCGCTTACTCGCAGAAGGTGGAGCCGCTCGACCGGTGCATCCAGGAGCTCAAGAGCCAGGGTCGTGAGCGCGTAAAGAGTGTGCTCCGGCTCATGCTGCGCTGGATGCGTGATCTGCTCCTGTACCGCACAATGGAAGAAGAGGCTCCGCTGGTAAACGTGGATCAGAAAGAAGCGGTGGCCCGCTTCTGCAATAACCTGCCGGATGCCGACCTGGAGGGGATGGTGACCCTCGTGGAAGAGGCCATGGAACTCGCCGAGCGCAACGTGCGGGTTCCGCTGATCCTCACGGCTCTTGCGCACGGCCTGGCCCGGGCGATGCGGGGGCAGGAGGTCGAAGCACTGTACGTCCCGCTTTCCGAGGCTGAGCTTCCCGCCCTCACGTGAGGTCAGTGGGATTTCCTAGTGGCGGCTCACATTGTACTATTACCACTTCGTTTCCCATTGCCATGGGCCGTTCGCTTGGCGTCTTCGGGTCAGTGCATTGGAGGCAGGGTTTTGGGCTCGTCGTTGGGGGGTTGGTGGTAGCGAGTGTGCTCGCGACCTCGGCGCTGGCCCAGTCCTCCGACGCGGTCGACCCGGAGCTTGAAGGCGCGCTGGCGACGGTCGACAGCCTCCGCCAAGCGGGCACCTTCCAGACCGCACGGGAGCGTCTCGAAGCCCTGCGAGAGGAGTACCCCGAACAGGTCCCGGTGCTGTGGCGCCTCGTCTACACCTACGCCGATCTCGGGCAGGCCACCGAGATCGAGGACGCGCGGGCCCGGTACTATGACCGTGCGCTCGACGTGGCGAAGGAGGGACTGTCGGCGGACTCGACCAGCGCCCGAGCCCACCTGGCAATGGCGGTGGCGCAGGGACGGGCGGCCTTGGACGCGGGCACTCGGGAACGAATCGAACGGTCGCGTGCGGTCAAGCACCACGCGGACCGGGCCATCGCGATCGACTCGACGCTCGATGGGGCCTACCACACGCGCGGACGCTGGCACCGCGAGGTTGAGGACCTCGGCTTCTTTCAGCGGG
>CAYLMT010000003.1:2201-43182 GCA_964384855.1 uncultured Salinivenus sp. | reverse complement strand
CCCTTGCGAGCCAATCAGTAACGAGTCAGCGCCTATTCGATGGAGACTATACGGGACCCCGTCCAGGGAGTCCTGGTCCCACACCTGCGTGAAGGAGGTCCCATCGAAGCGACCCACGCCCTCCTGGGTAGCGATCCACAGGTCTTCGCCAGGGCCGTCAACCATATTCCAGACGACGTTATTCGGGAGCCCGTCCCGAGTGGTAAAGTGATCGAATGGATTTGGGGTGTACTTGTAAAGACCCTCTAGATTTGTTCCAATCCAAAGGTTTTCTTCGCGGTCCCGGTAGAGGCTTTGTACCCCCACTCCGTCCAACTTGGATGTAACCAGCTGTTTTTCGCCGTCCACGTAACGGTGGAGTCCACTGTCGCTCCCGATCCATACGCTTCCCTTCGAGGAGCATTGAATATCATAGACTGCCAAGTCCTTCGTCCCCTCGAGCCGTTTGAACGTAGTCCCGTCGTATCGAAAGATGCCCTGTCTGGTGCTCATCCACAGCGTACTGTCCCCGTCCACAGAGAGAGCGTAGGCGGACTCGGCGGGAAAGCCCTGCTCTGAGCCAACGTGACTGAGACTGGTTCCGTCGTACCGATAAAGGCCCTCTCCCGTCCCGATCCAGAGGGTGTCTTCCCGGGCGGCAAGACTTAGAGGATTGGCATCCGAGAGGGAGTCGGGAGCCAGTGGTTCAAAGTCGGTTCCGGTATAGGAAAAGACTCCCCCTGGGGTCCCGAACCATACCCGCCCCTGAGGGCCATCGGAGATGGACAGAATGCGGTTGTGGGGCAGCTCTTGCTTGGTCGTGAAGGCTCGAATGGACCGTCCGTCATAGGTGGCAAGCCCTCCCTGCGTGCCAAACCAAAGTGTGCCGGTACTGTCTTCGTGTAGGGTGAGCACGGAGTTGTCCGGCAGGCCCTCCTGTACAGTGAACGTCTTGAAGTTGTGGCCATCGAATCGGGCCACCCCTCCTGAGAAGAGTCCGAGCCAGAGGTACCCCCGATCGTCCTGAAGGATGTCGTAGACCTGGGACTGTGGCAATCCTTCCTCAACCGAAAGGGACTCGACATAACGTTGCTGGGCGGAGGCAGAGGGCGGGGCGACGAGGCTTCCCCCCGCGAAAAGAATTCCTACGGCCAGAAGTCCCAGGACACTCTGGAGTGTGGACCGAATACACATGACCGATGGTGTTGTCCCTAAGCAAGGACGGCTTTCTGATGAGGAGGTACCTTGCCTATGAGTCGGCAAATACAATGCCGCATCTTTGAGGTGAGACGTTCTTTTTACATCCGCAGCGACGGTCCCAAAATAAAAAATCTCCTCTAGGGACGACTGGCCGGACAGCAAATACATGATCTGCTGGAGATGCCCCAACTCCGCTACCGACTTGACCAGAACCCTTCCCTAACGACCCGTCACCTGGGCTGCATATCGGTTCGTCGTCAACTTCGTCGGTTACGTGCGGTACACCGACCGGCTAAGGGGCGAGTTACGGCGACTGGGAAGCCGAGCACGCGGTTGCGTGCAGGTGCGTCCGACCATGCCCCTTCGGTTCTTCCAGCGAACACCGGTCAAAACTTTTGAGGTCCAGGGGCGCGATCCATTGTTACAGCGCGACGGCTATTTGCACCCCTGAATGAGTTGCTCTTTTGCTGAGCGTCGCAACTGCTTGATTGCGTATTCCCGCTGCATGGCGGCGGTCTGGTCGTCGAAGGATTCCACGTGCACCAATTCAACCGGGCGGCGCCCACGGGTATACTTGGCGGCGGTGCCGTCGTTATGCTCGACCACACGCCGCTCCACGTCCGTCGTGTAGCCGGTGTAGAAGCTCCCGTCGCTGCATTCGACGACGTAGACGTAGTGGTCGGGATCGCCGGAATCGTTGGTCTGGTCCAGAGACGAGGCGTCCATAGGAGAGCATAGATATCTTGAGGTGCGTTTGGCCGTCCGGGGATTTGGGCGTATGTTTAGCGTGCAGAATTCAACATTCTTCGACCCACAGACCCCAACGCATCCGCAACATGGTTACTGCTATTGTTCTTCTCAATACGGAGCGCAGCAAAGTCAACGACGTGGCCGACGCACTCGCGGCCCTCGACGGCATCAGCGAGGTCCATTCTGTGGCGGGTCGGGTCGACCTCGTTGCCATGTTGCGCGTCGCCAAAAATGAGGAGCTCGCCGACCTCGTGACGAACGAGATTCGTCAGGTGGAGGGCATTACGAACACTGAGACGCTCATCGGCTTCCGTGTCCACTCCAGTCACGACCTGGAGAACATGTTCGGCATCGGGATGGACTGAGTAACTATGGGGAAGGGGTAGGAGGGAAGAGGACGTGAGACGAGAATCAGATTTCATCGCTTTCCCCTTCCCCCTTCCCTTTTCCCCAATAGGCACTACCCATTCCCCACGAAGAAGATGGCATTGGCGAAGAGGACCTGCCCATTGTACCAGAAGCCCCGGAAGAGGGGATTGTCGACGAAGTAGGTGACCTGTCCCTCTCCGAGCGACTGTGTGCCAAAGAGAAACGTGTCGTCGACCGTCTGCTGCGCTTCGTGTCCCATGAAGCCGCTGACTGGCGCCGCGGTCTCGAGGGCGCCCACGGTCTGTCCCTCATCGAGGTACGCGAACGCGTCGTCATTGCGCTTGAGCGTGAAGTACGGGGGCTCGATGCCAAAGCCGAGCGGATGGGAGTCGTCGAGCCACACGCGGTGAATGCTGCCCGGCGTGGCCCCGGACAGGCGCTGGCGCGTCTGGGCGGCGTAAGGCGTGAGCAGGTCGGCCTCGGTCGTGTCTGAAGTATTAGTGGCTGTTCGCGTGAGGGCATACGGGGCCCGGGCGGTCAGGACGTCGTTGGCGGCGCCCATGGAGATGAGACGTCCTCCCTGTCGCACCCACTCTGTGAGGGCCTCGGCCCGCTCGTCGGTAAGCCACTGCCCGTACCGCCCGCTCGGAAGCACGAGTACGTCGACGTCATCGAGCATCGAGCGTTCGAAGTCGTCGGCCGGCAGAAGGGTGACGGGATAGTTGAGCTGCCGGTCGAAGAAGTGCCATACCTCTCCAGCGCGAGACGGGCTCGTGGGAGGCCCCGAGAGCGCGGCCACGTGTGGGGGCTCCACGAACTCCATCGCGCTGGACCCGAAGTCCGGTCCCTCTTGCGTGAGCCCGGTGGACACGCCGTGGAGCGACTGATTGTGTGCCTCGGCCAGCCGGCGCACCGTCGCGTCGAAGCGGTCGGTTCGGGTTGTATTTCCAGCGCGAGTGAGGATGAGGGCCCCCGGCTCGAATGAGCGGTCGTCCACTGTAAAGGACTCTGTGGCGAAGCGGAACCGGAGCCCTTCGTCGAGCAATGCCGCTGCGAAGCGGGCGTCGGTCCGACTCGTCCAGGACGTGACGTAGGCGTAGGGGGCGTCCGTGGTGCCGATCATGGAGGCGGTGGGGGGCGGAGCGGCGCCGGTGTCGGGGGCAATCGATTCTGTGAGGGCGACGGCCTCCAGGCCGTAGGCGTACGGCAGGCCCCAGGCGGTGATGTCGTAGGTCAGGGAGTCGACGATCGTCGTTTGTGGCTCCAGGAGCACCTTTGCGAGGCGGGCCTTCGGCTGGGCTGTGTTCACGAGGAGGTCGCCTTCTTGGAGGCGCATCCGTTCCGTCTCGCCGCTGCGATAGCTGTGCCCGCGGACGGTCCGCGGCTCGCTCACGTAGCCGTATCGAATTCGCTGACGATCGAGGTGGTCGGCAAAGGCCGAAAGCCGGTGCCCCTGCGCGTCCCGTCGCACGACGTAGGTCCGGTACTCGCCGGGTGGATTCTCTTGGGCCGACGCGTAGTAGTCCGCAAACTGCTGAACCACCCGTTCGTGGCGCTCGGCCGTGGCCTCGACGGTAGAGAGGCCGGTGGTGTGGTGACGGCGGAGGCGGTCGAGCAAGGTGAGCGTATCGCCCTCAGCAGTGATGATGGCGCGGCCGGCCCGCCCCGAGCCGCCCTGTTCGTAGGTCATGCCGACGGCGCCGTTGAAGAGGGGCCACGTGTCGCCGTAGCCGGGGTAGAACAGATCGAAGACCTCTTCGGTGAAGTAGAGCCAGTCGTTCTCGTCGAAATAATCGGCATTGTTGCGGCCGATGGTAAACTGAAAGTTGCGCTGCCACTCGGTCAGGTTTTCGTGGAACGGCTCGGCCCCCGGGGCAAAGTAGTAGGGTTCATTTACCCCCATCTCGTGGAAGTCGACGTGGACGTGCGGCATCCAGCGGTGGTAGGCGTCCAGTCGGTGTCGGGTTTCTGGTTGGACGCCCCAGGCCCAGTCGCGGTTGAGGTCGAAGTAGTAGTGGTTCGTGCGACCGCCGGGCCAGGGTTCGTGGTGTTCGCGCGCCGCCGGGCGGGCATTGGGCTGATCGCCAGTCATGTGCTTGTACCACTGTACGTACCGGGCCCGGCCGTCGGGATTCAGGAGCGGATCGATCAGCACCACCGTGTCGTCGAGCCAGCCGCCCGTCCGATTGTTTTGGGGATTGCCGAGGGCATAAAGTGTCCGCAGGGCTGCTTCGGTGGAGACGGATTCGTTGCCGTGGACGCCATAGCTCAGCCAGACGATGGCTTTGGGCTCGGCCTGGGGAGTCCCGTCGACCAGGCCGGCCCGTTTCCGGTTGTCCCGGCGGAGCGTATCAATTCGATCATGGTTGTCCGGCGCGGTCACGGTGGTGAGGAGGAGGGGACGGCCTTCCACCGACGTGCCGTACTCGCGGTGGGTCACGCGGGGGGAATGCTCGGCCACGTGCCGCACGTAGTCCACCACCCGGTGGTGCGGCGTAAATTGCCCCCCGAGCTCGTAGCCCAGAAAGGCGGCGGGGGACTGTAGGGCGTCCGACGGCTGGGCCGGGGCCGTAAGGGGAAGAATTAGGAGGCCGAGGACGAGGAGGCCGAGGGGACGGCGGAGAGCGGTGCGCATGGTGGGGGTGAGATGAGAGGAACGGACGACGCGCCTCCACAACAAACGACGACGGCACGGCACTTACAAGGGGACGGAAGGGAATGAATCGTAAACGGAGAGAACGGACACTGTGGCTCCCCGTACCCCTTCTGCTTGTCTACGTCTCCGAACGAACACGTCCGACAATGGCCGACATCGACATCACCCGCTCGCATTCCCTGGGGCTCGACGACGGACGGACGGCCGTCGAGCGCGTCGCCGAAAAGCTCGAATCCGAACTCGGGGTGGACGCCGAGTGGACCGGCGACACACTGCACTTCAGCGGGCAGGGGGCTGACGGGCACATTGAGGTGGAGGCCGACGCGGTGCACGTGGCAATCAACCTCAGCGCCTTCCTGCAGCCGGTGCGCAATCGGATACGAAGCGAGGCCGAGGAGTACCTAGATCGCTCCCTCCAGTCGGAATCATAGGAGAGTAGAGGGTCATTTGGCGTCCCCGCTCGGGGGCCAGAGGCCGAGCTCGCGGCGCACAGTCACGATCTGGCCGACGTGGTAGGATGTATGGTCAGCCACGAGCATCGCCTCGCGGAGATACGTATGCTCCTCACTGGACGGGACTGTCTCGTAAAGATCGATCGTCTCGTCGGTAATGAGGTCGCACAGGGCGTCCCGATCCTCCTGAACCTGCACCACGGACTCGTCCCACGCGTTAGAGCTCGGGGGTGCGGCCGCGTCGGGCCAGTAGTCATTCGGCCAGTCGGGAGTCTGATATTTCGGATTGCGGCAGTACTCGAGAATGTCGTACTGGGCGCGTCGGATGTGGTCGACGAGCTCCCACACCGAGTACGGTAGGGATTGGGGGTGCTTGCCGCGATGTTCTGCGGGCATGTGAGCCACGGCGTCTGCGAATGTGCAGTGGGCCTGCCGGGCGGTGAGAAGGTCCGTGAGGTGGGAGCGAAGGGCGGTGTTCTGGTTCATGAGAGCGGGGCCGGTTTTGGGGAATTCGTGCATGCTCAGGATAGCCACTACACGACGCGAATGCAGGTGGAAGACGGAGGGGCCCAGCGAGAAAATGGAGTGGGACCTTGCCGTCTCGGATCCCGGGGGCGAGCCACTAATTGACTAATTGAATGCGTCTCCGACGCCCCCACGAACCGATTTGCCCTTCTCATGCCCTTGTGGCGAAGTCTCCTTTTTGGGATGGCGGTCGCCTGGCTCGTGGTGCTGGCGGCTCGCTGCCACCTGCCGCGACAGACCGTCTCGTCGAGAGGGGAGCCTGACAGCACGAGCGCCGTCTACGTCGTGCGACACGGTTGGCATGCGGGCATCGCCGTGCGGCGGTCCGGCGTGTCTACCGGCCGGTGGCCCGTCCTTGAGAATTTTCCAGACGCGCGGTACCTGGAGGTGGGATGGGGAGAAGCACGGTACTATCCCGGTCAGTCGCGGGGAGTGTGGGGCGTGCTTCGCGCCGGCGCCTGGCCCACCGGCAGCGTGGTCCATGTCGTGCCCATGCACCGGCCTGTGCCCGACCGGTTTTCGCGGCACACCGTCGTTCGAGTGGCGGTGTCGGCCGCCGAGCTTGACGCCCTCGCTACGTTCATCGCGGAGTCTTTTGCGGTGGACTCCACAGGGCAGGCCACGGCCGCGGCGCCGGGGTACTACACCGACAGTCGCTTTTATGCGTCGTCCCTCACGTACCACGTCTTCAACAACTGCAACCACTGGGCTGCGGCAGCGCTCGAAGCGGCGGGGTGCGACGTGTCTCCGCGCTGGATCTTCACGGTGGGGCAGGTGGTGCGGCAGGCGCAGGAGTGTGGGACCCTCGTGCAGGCGGGAGAAACGAAATAGGATTTCGACGCGCTGTTTTGCTACGACGCCGCGGGGGTAGCCTCCTTCTCCTCCGACTCGGCCTTGTCGAAGTAATGCGACACGCGCTCGGTCCCCTCCACGGCGTCCCAGCGCTCCAGCACACTCACGACGGCCTCGTGGGGATCGAGGTGAAATTTATTCTCACCGAGCAGGGCGTGTAGGCCCGAGCGCCGTACCACCTCGCGCACCGGCCCAATGAGCCCGGTCAGGTGAAGTTCGATGCCTTCCTCCTCCAGCGACTCGGTCACCGAAAACAGAGCATCGATGGCCGTCGTGTCGAGGCCATTGATGCTGCTCCCGTCCACGATCACCACCTTCACGGGGCGCCCCTCGCGCTCGCTTTTCTCCAGGATGAATTCTTTAAAGTACTCCGCGTTTGCGAACGAGAACGCCGCGTCCACTCGCAGGACCATGATGCCCCGAAGACGAGCGGCCTGTTCGAAGCGGTCCAAGTCGCGGAAGAGGCGGGTCCCGGGGACGTGCCCGAGCTCGGCCACGTTGGGCCGACTGATCCGGTAGAGCACGGCGACGACCGAGGCCCCAATGCCAATCAAAATACCCTCCTGAATGCCGATGAAGAGGGTGCAGGCCGCCGTGAAGAGGGCGATGTACCCGTCCCGGCGACGCGCCTTGAACAGGCTGCGCAGCTCCCGCAGATCGAGCAGCCCGAAGCCCGCCACGATAATGATGGCGGCGAGCACCGGCGTGGGAAGGTGGTAAAACAACGGCGTCAGGAGGAGCAGAGTGAGTGCGATGACCCCCGCCGCAAAGACGTTTGCGAGGGCCGTGTGGGCACCCGACTGCTCGTTGACGGCCGTCCTGGAGAAACTCCCCGACGCGGGAATGCTCTGAAACAGGCTCCCGAAGAAGTTGCCGGCCCCGACTCCGATGAGCTCCCGGTTGGCGTCGATCGTGTATCCGTGCCGGGCGGCAAAGATGCGGTCCAGCGAAATGTCCTTCATGAACTGCACGAGCGCCAGGGTAATGGCCGCCGGCAGAAGCGTGTTGAGGTCCGAGAAGCTGAGTGCCCACATCTCGGGGGCAGGGAGGCCCTGCGGGATGGACCCGACGACGGAAACGCCTTCCTCGCGAAGCCCGAAGCCCCATCCGGCGAGCGTCCCGGCCCCGACGACGACCAGTGCTTCGGGGACTCGGGGGAGCCAGCGGGGCAGGCCCACTAGCAGTACGATGCTTGTCGCCCCAATTCCCAGCGTGAGTAGATGCGTGTTGCCCGCGTTCTGAGCGGCCTCAATGAGCAGCACGTGGACGTACTGGGACCGCCCCAGCTCCACCCCGAGCAGGTTCCCGATCTGGCTGAAGGCAATGATGAACGCCGCGGCCGTGGTGAGGCCGGCAATGACCGGTCGCGACAACAGGTTGGCCACGAACCCGAGCTTCATCGCTCCCATCGACATCTGCAGCAGGCCCACCATGGCGGTGAGCAGGATGGCGAGGGCCACGTAGCGCTCCGTTCCGGCCTCGGCGATCGCCCCCACGCCGGCCGCGATGATCAGCATGTCAATCGACACCGGCCCGAGTGCAAGGTGCCGCGAGCTCCCAAATAGCGGGTAGATGAGTAGCGGCACGAGGCCGGCATAGAGCCCGTAGATGGGGGGCACGCCCGCAATTACGGCGTAGGCCATGCCCTGCGGAATGAGCATGACGCCCACCGTGAGCCCCGCCGTCGCGTCCCCGCGTAGCGCCTCGGTCGTGTAGTCCGGGAGCCACTGAAACAGCGGAAGCGTGTCGCGAAGCCACGCCCAGGCTTGGTTCCACATAGTGTGCGCCCCGAAGGCGACCTAGTCCCGAAAAGAAGCGAATGTGGCCGGACGGGCCCGGTTGGGAACCGGGCGGAGTACAGAGCACCGGAAAGAAGGCCGGCGGCTGTTGATCCGGACTCTTTGTGAAGCGAGTACGAGAATACGATCCTCGTACCGAGCAAACCTCGTGCCTGTCGAAGGCGGAACGGGGAGTCGATTCCTCCGGGAGTCCGGAGATGGGAACGGGCGTGGAATTTGTACGGAGGTACAAACAAGGCTGTACGCCATTCGTCTACGTACCGCTTGGGCACGCTCCCGGCCTCGTGACTCGCGATGTCATGGGTCAGGAAGTGGAGGGACGGCACAACATCTCTTGCACGATCTGCCGGGTTGGTCATGCTTCTGTTTACTCCCGTCTCGGCCCACGATCCCGAGGTGCCCACGATTGCGGAGCGCGGGCTCTCCGCCTCCAATGGGAGCGTGCGGCTGTGGAAAACGCTTGAGGCGGTGCCCGAGGAAACAGGTCCGGTGCTCGTCGTGGATCCACGGGCGCTCCCGGATTGCACGGTGGAGAAGGAGAATGGAGCGTCGGTGCGCGTGCCGTCCGTACCGCCATCGGCCCTTTGCAACGTGGATCCATACCGACCTCCTGCGCCGGTTGTGGCTGGCGGTGGGTACGTGGGGTGCCCGCTGCCAGACGACGTGGCGTTGCTGGTTATTTTTCGGCGCGGTGTGTGGGACCTCCCGAAGGGCACGCAAGACCCCGGTGAGTCTATTGAGGCGTGTGCCCGACGGGAGGTGCAGGAAGAAGTTGGGGTCGAGACGCTACGCCTGGTCCGCGGGCTCGGCACCACCCAGCACGGCTACCCGGATGGGGACCGGTACGCGGTAAAAACCACGCACTGGTACCTGATGCAGACGCCGGAGCGCACCTTCGAGCCCGATCGCCGTGAGGGTATCCGCAGGGTGGCGCGGGGACGGTGGGCGGTGGCACGGGCCCATATGGGGTACGACACGCTTCGCCGTCACATGGATCGGGTCGAGGAGACGGTCCGCGCGGCGCTTGGGACCTAGTTTGGTCTTAGCCCTGCACGAGAGTGCTGTGAGCAAAGTGGCTCCGCGTCTATACCGTGGCGGTATGCCATGGTTCACGTGTTGCATTCGAGCTTCTCAATGGGCACTTTAGAAAAACCTCATCATTCCGTGCCCAATGTCTCCTCGGGTCCATGCGCTTCTTTTTCGGTCTTCTTTTGGCGATCGTCCTCGTGGGGTGCCAGCAGGGCAACCAGGGTACCGTGCAGGAACTACAGGCTCGGGTTGACTCCTTTCAGACGGCCAATCAGGACCTGAAGCGCCAGGTGCAGGTGCTTCGGGATTCGATTCGGGCGCAGGAAGAGGGGACCACGCTTCAGCCACCGGTCTACTTTCCCTCGGGTAGCGCGTGGATTCCTGATCGCGGGCGCCAGCAGCTCGACGAGCACGCCGCGACGATCAAGGAAGAGTACCCGAACGCGGGCTTTCGCGTGCAGGGCTATACTGATCCGGTGCCCATCGGGCCGAGTCTCAAAGACACGTATCCCAGCAACTGGTACCTGTCGGCCCAGCGTGCGGCGGCGGTGGCCCACTACCTCGACAAGAACCACGGAATTCGGACGGAGAGTCTCGAGATTGAGGCGTTTGGGCCGCGAACGACGGTAGGGCCAAACGAAACGCCGGAGCGGCGACGTGAGGACCGTCGGGTCGAGATTGTGGTGGAGGATGGCTCGTAGCAGACACCTGGGTCTCAAGTGGGGGACAAAGAAAAACGGCAGACCCGGGTAAACCCGAACCTGCCGGAACGGCGGAGCCTGTACGACGAAGCCCGAAAACGGTCTTACCGAACCGTGCGGGCGGGTGCCCGATTTCCGAGGGTGGACAGGACGTCGGGCAGTGTATTGGGGTCGTCGATGACGACGTGCGCCCCGTGATCCTTTAGTAGCGGCTTGTGCTCGTCGGCCTCTACGTAGGGCGGCACGACCCCGACGCTCCACATGCCGGCCTCCCGGGCCGCGTCCATGTCATCGACCGAGTCGCCAACGTAGACCGTCTCCTCCGGCTCGATCTGACAGCCGGCAGCGGCCAGCATGGTGAGGGAGTGTTCGAGCGGGAACGGATTGGGCTTTGCACGGTCGCCCTGCTTCTCCTTGCCCACGAGGAGAGGAAAGTAGTCCGTCCAGTTTTGATGGTCGAGCGTCCACTGGGCTTCTTCCTCGGGCCGTCCGGTCACGATTCCCAAGATGTGGTTCTGGGTGAGGCGGTTCAGGGTCTCGTCGTCGATCAGTGGGGGCTCTTCGGTAATGAAGCCATCCCAGTCGTCTCCACGGTAGCGGTCTTGAAACTCGTCGATCACGCGGCTGATGGGGACCTCCATCGCCGTATCCGTAATGATGGCGTGCGTCAGCTTCCAGTCGTCCTCGAAGCCGCCGTAGTTCTTGTATCGCTGAATCGCATTCTCTCCGATCTGGCGACCGGTGAAGTGCTCGACGGTCTCCTCGATCGCGCGGCGGTACGAGCGGGAGACGTCCACCAGGACGCCATCCATGTCGAACAGCAACGCATTGAGTTCTACGTTCTCGGGCATGGAGCGGAGTTGGGAATGGGTGAGACGATTGTGACCAATCTTCCTACACTACGGACCGGTCGTTCAGTTCCGGGGAGACCTGAGCGAAAGCGGTCGCAGAGGCGGAGAGACGGAAGGGGGAGGGGCCGTCCCCCTGAAGGGTCGCCTCTCCCCGAGCAGTGTCGGCTGCCGGGGAGAGACGGAGGTTCGTCCCGTTATTCGTTGTTCTCGTTCAGCAGGGCCTCCACAGCGCGGCGCAATTGGGGGTCCTCTCCCTCGGCCTTGATGCCTGGGGGATTCTCGACCTGAATGTCTGGCCGGGCGGGGCCGTGCTCCATGTTTTTATTGGTCTGGTAGACGTACCACGCCCGGAACGGCATCCGTACGTAGGAGCCGTCGAGGAGGCCCGCGCCGCCGGTCGAGATTACGGCGCCAAAGGTGGGCTGGCCCACGAGCGTTCCGTGATCGAGGTTCTTGAAGGCGTGGGAGAAGATTTCAGCGTTGGAGTAGCTGTTCTCGTTGGCGAGGGTGGCCACTGGTTTCGTCCACGCCGCGTAGGGAAGGCGCTCACCAAAGGGGTAGTGTGCGCGGAATTGCTCGTGGTTCTGATCCAGGTTGTCCGTCGCACCGCGGGGCACGGTGTAGGCGTGCCGTCGGACGTTCAACACCGTCATGAGGTAGTCGGTCGTCCAGCCACCGCCGTTATAGCGTACGTCAATGATGAGTCCCTCTTTGTCGTGACCACTGGCGTATAGCTCTCGCTCAAAGTGTTCGAAGCTCTCCCAATTCATGCCCTCGACGTGGATGTAGCCGAGGCGCCCGTTGGAGTATTCTTCAACGAGCTCCTTTCGCTCCTCGACCCATTCACGGTACAGTTCGTCGTTGAGGCTTCCGGTGGGGCGGATGCGCACGGTGCGTTCCTCACCCTCGGGGCCGGTGACACTCAGAAGAACTTTCTCCTCGACGGTGCCTTCTAGCAACTGGTAGAAGTTGTCGGCCTCCGCGACTGAGCGCCCGTCCACAGCGGTAATGACATCCCCCGCACGAAGTGTGCTGGCCTCGCGGTCGGCGGGCGAGCGAGGCACGACACGTTGGACCTCCACCCCATTCTCGACCGGATCCAGCTCCACCCCGAGCCGGCCGGTACGTTCGTACTGCGTCTCGGCCCGGTCGCCGGCGTAGTAGCCCATGTGACTGGCGTTCAGCTCGCCGAGCATACGGTTGACGACATCCTGAAAGTCCTGCGCAGTCGAGGCCTGCATGGCGCGCGGGCGGTATTCCTCCAGCAGCGCATTCCAGTCGTCACCGTGAAAATTGGGGTCATAGAACCCCTGACCCAGCGCCCGGCCCACCTCGTCGAAAATCTGAGTCCGTTCCGCCTCGTGGTTCACTGTCATGGAGGCGGTGAAGGAGAGGCGCTCCAGCTCGTTGCTTTCAACGGGCACGCGGGCCAACTGGCCACCGGAGTGCGTGAAGTGGATCTGCGAGTGGTCCGGTGAGAGGCGGACGTCGTAGGGGCTGACGTCGTTCTCCGTTACTCGTTTCTGCTCAGAGCCGTCCCACTGGATGCTGTAGAGGTCGACCTCGGAGTCGTAGTTGGCCGGCCCCGCATCCTGGCCCCCCACGAAGTAAAACGTATCGCCGTCCTTGGCGATGATGGGGTCGTCCTCGCCGCCGGGCAGGGCCGTGACGCGTTCGAGTCGGTCGTGGATGTTGTCGAGGTCAATCTCGACCTCGGGGGCGTCGTCATTTTTGGAAGTATCGGATTCCGCGTCGTCCTCCAGTTCCTCCCAATCGCGCTCCGTCTTTTCCCAGTCCTCTTCCTGGAGCCACACGAACCAAATGTCTTCATCGTTGCCGCTGCGGTCAGAGACGAAGCCGAGCTTCGAGCCGTCGGGGCTCCACACGGGCTCGCCGTCGCTTTTTGGGTGCTGACTCACGTTCACTGGCCCGGTGGAGCCGTCGGCGGCGTGGATGTAGACGTCGGAGTTGAAGTTGAGGTTTTCCTGGCTGTAGGCGAGCCAGTCGCTATCGGGGCTCCAGGCCACGTCGGTGGGGGCGTTCCACCCCTCCACCAGCACGGTCTCCTGTTCGATGGTCCCCTCCGAAATGGTGGCCGTCACAAGTTGACCGGTCCCGTAGGATGTCATGGCGCCGCGCCGGAAGGCGACGTGCGAGCGGTCCGGTGCCATCGCCAGTACACGTTCGTCCTCCGGTGTGTCCGTAAGCTGGGTCACGCGGTGCTGGAGGGCATCATACAGGTCGCCCGGGTGTTCGGGGTCGGCGGACTCGAGCCGGTAGAGGTCGTACTGGTTGCCGTCCCGGTCCGAGGAGAAGACGAGGGTCGAGTCGTTGATCCAGGCCACACTGCGGTCCCGGTAGGCGTGGTCGGTGAGGCGCGTGGTGCGAGGCTCGCCCGTTTCATTTTGCATGAGGAACAGCTCCCCGCGAAGCACGAGGGCCACCTGTTCGCCGTCGGGGGAGACGGCGTAATCACGGAGGCCGTTGCTCATCTCCATCTTTTCAGTAGGGCTGAACCGGTAGTCTGCCGGCACGGTCACGTCGAGCGGTTGCGGCTCGCCGCCGTTTTCGATGAGGTAGACGTCGGTTTGCCGCTGGATGGCCACCACCGAGCCGTCTTGACTCGCACTCAGGCTTCGCACGTCGCCGTCCTCAAACGTAGTGACGGCTTCGGGGGCCCCGTCGGCAGCCCCCTGGTCAGTGAGGGAGAGCCGGTGGACGTTGTAGGTGCCGCTCTGTTCGCTCACGTAGAGCAGGGTGCGCGGCCCGGTCCAGACCGGCGTGTGGTCGTTGCCCGCGTAAGTGGTTACCTGCGTGTACGTGTCGGTCTCTGTGTCATAGATCCAAACGTTGCGGTCGGCAGGCCCCTCGTAGCCCTTCTTGGTGATGTCGTTGTATCCGCGCTCGAAGGCAATGAAGCGGCCGTCGGGCGACATGCGGGGCGCGCTGCCCACGGCGTCGAGCCGTCGGTCGGGTGTGCCGCCCTCCGCGTCGACGGTGTAGATCTCGTCTGACCATTCGGCCTGGGCATAGGTGCGACTCGTGGTGAAGAGAACCTGTCCATCCGGCGTCCAGTCCCCGATGGCGTCGCCGGTGGAGTGGTGCGTGAGGCGCGTCGGCGTACTGCCAGCGGCGTCCATCACGTAGAGGTCGTCGTTGCCGAAGCGGTCGCTCGTGAAGGCGATCCGGTTGCCGTCCGGGCCCCAGCGGGGCTCCCCTTCGTAGGCCTCGTGGATCGTGAGGCGCTCGGGCGTCCCACCGTCGACAGGGACGGTCCAGAGGTCGCCCTGATAGGAAAAGGCGATCCGGTCCCCGTCTGGATGCACGGCGGGATGGCGCATGAAGGGATCGGAGTCCTGCGCCGAGGTTGGAGCGGCGACGAAGAGAACGGAGAGAAGCGACAGTCCCAGAGTGAGAAGAGGGGTTCGCATCGTGACGCAAAAGGGCATATTGGTAATGCGCAGAGGTCGGGAGCGGACTCTATGCAGAAAAAAGGGGTGGCTGAACAGAATTTCTAGTTCATCGTCTCCAGGAATTCCTCGTTGTCCTCCGTGCCCTTCATCTTGTCGAGGAGGAATTCCATGGCCTCGATCGGCTCCATGTCTGCCAGAATTTTGCGCATCACCCAGACGCGTTTCAGCATCGGCTTGGGCAGGAGCTCCTCCTCGCGGCGGGTGCCTGAGCGGATGAGGTCGATGGCCGGGTAGAGGCGCCGGTCGGCCATCTCTCGATCGAGGACGAGCTCCATGTTGCCGGTGCCCTTGAACTCCTCGAAGATGACCTGGTCCATGCGGCTGCCCGTATCGATGAGGGCCGTGCCGATGATGGTGAGGGAGCCGCCCTCTTCGACGTTGCGGGCTGCACCAAAGAATCGCTTGGGGCCGCGCAGCGCCCCGGCCTCAATTCCGCCGGACAGCGTGCGTCCCTTCTCCGGGGTCACGGCGTTGTGGGCGCGGGCTAGGCGCGTGATCGAGTCGAGCAGCACGCACACGTCCTGTCCAGACTCGACGAGGCGCCGCACCTTCAGAAGAACTGTATCGGCCACCTCCACGTGGCGCTCCGGATCCTTGTCGAAGGTTGAGGCGACCACCTCGCCCTCCACCGTCCGGTCCATGTCAGTGACCTCCTCCGGGCGCTCGTCAATGAGTAGGGTGAGGAGGTGGGTGTCTGGATGGTTGGTCGTAATGCCGTGGGCAATCTTCTGCAGCAGCACTGTCTTGCCGGCCTTGGGGGGCGAGACGATGAGTCCACGCTGTCCCTTCCCGATGGGGGCAAAGAGGTCGAGGATGCGCGGCCCGTAGCTGTCCGACTCCACTTCGAGCGTGAAGCGCTCGTTGGGGAAGATGGGGGTCAAGAACTCGAAGTCGGAACGCTCGTCGAGTTCACTCGGATCGCGGCCGTTGATTGAGTCGACCTGGATGAGGGCGAAGAACTTTTCCCCTTCCTTGGGTGGACGCACGCGACCCTTCACCGTGTCGCCCTCCTGCAGGCCAAAGCGCTTGATCTGGGAGGGGGAGACGTAAATGTCGTCGGGACTCGACTGGTAGCTGTACTCGTCGGAGCGGAGAAAGCCATACCCATCCGGCAGAATCTCAAGCACGCCGACCTTCTCGATCATGCCCCGGAGCTCCGTCTCATTGGGGTCGTAGCGGCGCATGTAGCCCGGTTTCCCGGTGCTTTGGTCCTCCTCTTCGTCGGAGGAGGCCGTGCGGTCGGCATCGTCGGCGCCGTTGTCCGGCATAGAGGGACCCTCTGTGTCCTTGCGGTCAGTCTCCTCACCCGACGCGGCTCCTTCGGCCTGGGCCTCCAGGATGCGGTAGATGAGGTCCTGCTTGCGCAGGTTGGAATATCCAGTGAGGTCCAGCTTCCCCGCAATCTCGCGGAGCTCGTCGAGCTTCTTGTCTTGTAGCGTCGATATTTTCATTGAGTCACTCACGGGTCAAAGGGGCCGCTCGGGCCCGATGGGGGGTTATCGAAGGGACCGAGGTGGAGACAGTCTGTCGGCCGGAGGGACGAGAGGAGGGGCCGATCGTGTTCGGGTCCGGCACTGACAGAGACCGTCGTGAAAGAGGGGCATTGTGGAGTCAACAGGGAGATCGTTCGCGTCCGGAGTGGAAAAGGGAACTCCGCACGACCAATGCTCGGACGAGGAGTGGGGAGATACCCGTCCGTTCGGGACGAACTGGTCGGCCCCAATCGTAGCGTGGATCGGAATACGCCCTGTGATGATACACGCCAGGAATTGGACTCGCTGCTACGGACTGCGCACTCAGTTGATTCGCGGGACGCCGCGCTAGGGTGGGACGGGGCGGCGGTCCACGGGCCGCTCGCAGCGACCACCTTGTCTCTACCCGTGCGAGAAACGGACGGTTTCATGGGCCGACCCTCACAATTCATCCTCGTCCGATCGTTTTTAAGAGGAATCAGTACAGGGCGTTACAACGGAGGCGCTGGTGTGTCTTATATATTCCACCCCGCATTACGCATCTCACTCGTTCGTCTTGTTCTGGTGCCGATGACCTATCGATGGGTTCCGCGCTCTCTCGAAGATCCCGATGTCGTGCCTCGTCTGCAACGGGAGCTCAACGACCTGCCTACGGCCCTCGCCCGGGCCCTCGCCCTGCGGGAGGTTACGACGTTTGAAGAGGCCAAGCACTTCTTCCGGGCCGACCGGTCGGCCCTGCACGACCCGTTCGAGATGGTCGACATGGATGTGGCGGCCGCTCGGTTGTCGGAGGCCCTCGATGAGGGGGAGTCGGTGCTCGTGTACGGTGACTACGACGTGGATGGGACGACGGGCACGGCCCTCCTCACAGATTTTCTGCGCTCCCGAGGCGTAGACGTGTCCTTCTTCATTCCAGACCGATACGAGGACGGATACGGGCTTTGCCGGCGTGGCCTCGACGTGGCGGCCGAACGGGGCGCGTCACTGGTCGTGGCGCTCGACTGTGGCATCACGGCCCACGAGGAGGCGGCCTACGCGCAGGAGCTGGGGCTCGATCTCATCATCGCGGACCACCACACCCCCAAAGAGACGCTGCCGGAGGCGCTGGCCGTGCTCGATCCGAAGCGGCCGGACGACGATTATCCGTTCGATGAGTTGTCCGGCTGCGGGCTTGCCTTTAAGCTCGTGCAGGCCACCCTTGCGCACCGCGAAGAGGATCCAGACGCGGCCTACGACTACCTCGACCTTCTGGCCCTCTCCACGGCGAGCGACATCGTCCCCCTCTACAGTGAAAATCGAGTGCTCATGGCGGAGGGGCTGGAGGCCCTGCAGCGCAGCACCCGTCCAGGCGTCCGAGCCCTGGCGGCGGCCGCCGACCTTGACCTTCAGACCGTCACCTCCACCGGCAATATCGTCTTTACCCTTGGGCCTCGGATCAACGCCGCGGGACGGATGGAGCACGCCTCCGCGGCGGTCGAGCTCCTCCTCGCTCAGAATTACGAGGAGGCCGAACCGCTCGCTGGCGAGCTCGAACAACTCAACCGCGAGCGGCGCCGCATCGACGACACGATTGAGCGGGAGGCCATCGAGCGCGCCGAGCGGCAGATTACGGCCCGAAGTCCGCACGCCCTGGTGTTGTACGATCCGGACTGGCACCTTGGCGTCATCGGCATCGTTGCCAGCAGCATTGTCGAGCGCTTCCACAAGCCCACCATCCTGCTTACCCACAATGGGGCGGAGGTCAAAGGCTCGGCCCGCTCCATTGAAGGCATCAACATCTACGAGGCCCTCGCGGATTGCGAGGACGTGCTCACGCAGTTCGGCGGCCACGACCACGCGGCCGGGATGTCGCTGTCGGCCGATGACATTGAGACGTTCCGGGATCGCTTCGACGCCGCCATCGGCGAGCGGGTAACGCCGGAACTGCTCAGGCCCTCCATCAAGGTGGACGCGCCGGTTGACCTCCAGACGATCGGATCGGTCGACGATCGCTTCTGGGCGGTACTTCGTCAGTTTGGCCCGTTCGGGCCCTCCAACCCGAGACCGGTCTTTCACGCCAAGAACCTGGATGTCGTCTCGGCCCGCACGGTGGGGAGCGACGACACACACCTCAAATTTGAAGTGCAACAGCAGGACGCCTCGGCCGGCGAAACCTACGACGCGATCGGATTTGGAATGGGCGAGAAGCTGTCGGTGCTCCGCGAGAGTCAGGAGACCGGAACGCCCGTAGAGCTGCTCTTCTCACTGGAGGAAAATACGTGGAACGGGCGCACGACGCTACAACTGAAGGCCCGGGACGTGCGGCTGGAAGAGGATTGAGTGTAGCGTGTGGGCACGTGGGGGTGGAGACGAGTGAGGGGCGGACGACAGGAGCGTACTCGATTATGAGGAGGATAGAAACGACGTGGCGCGGCGCTCGGACCAGTACTCGCCGACGTCGTTGAACGAGACGAAGCCGACGTGGCCGCCGCTCTCGGGAGTTTCTAGGGTCAACTGATTGTGTGTACGGGCGATGGTATGGGGGTAGCACGCAGCCGGCAGGAATGGATCGTCGGCGGCGTTGAGGAGGAGCGTCGGCACGGCAATCTCGGACAGCTGGGGCTTACTGCTTGCGCGCTGATAGTAGTCGGCGGCGCTGTCGAAGCCGTGGAGCGGAGCCGTGTAGGCGTCGTCAAATCCACGGAGGGAGTGGATGTCGGCGAGATGCTCGGTGGACACCCGCTTCGGATACTGCTCGGCCTTTACGCGCATCTTCCGCCGGAGCGACCGGAGGAAGTACTGTGTGTAGGGCCAGTTCGTCCACCGGTCAATCTGATCGACGGAGGCGTCGAGGTCGACGGGTGCAGAGAGGGCAACAGCGCCTCGGAGGTGGTCGTCCACGGTTGGGCCTCGCTCGCCGAGGTACTTGAGCGTAAGGTTGCCGCCGAGACTGAAGCCGACGAGTGCAACTGCCTCATACCCGAGGGCGAGCACGTGATCAACCACGAGAGCCAAGTCGTCGGTTTTGCCACTGTGGTAGGTGGCCACCTGCCGATTGGGTTCGCCGCTGCAGCCGCGCAGGTTGAGGGCGCACACATCCCACCCGCGCCCGACGAACGCCCGGGCCATGCCGCGCATGTAGCGCCGGCGAGTGCTGCCCTCCAGGCCATGCGTTAGGAGAACGGCGCGTTCCGAGGGTTCGTGATTGGTCGTGGCCCAGTCAAGGTCGAGAAAATCGTCGTCCGGAGTCTCGATGCGCTCACGATGGTCGTATTCAAAGTCGACACGCCGAAGCAGCGACGCGTACAGGGTTTGACGGTGGCCGCCGTCGAGACCTGGCGGGGCGGGGTAGCTGGAGGGACGGACGGGCACGTTTGCTTGGGGGGACGTCTTGGTGTGTGGGAGTGGAGGACGCGAGGATTTAGGGACACGGAGACAGAGGGGCCCGGAGGCAGGGACGCTGGGCGAGGCGATGACGGCGGGATTCGGCGTTCTAGGTGCTGTTCTGAACGTTGCGGGGTGTGAGCGTAGGAGAAGGGGAACTGAGGGAATGGGAGAGAATGTCGTGATCAAATTCCCTTACGCAATAGGCATCATGCAATACGCTCTCAAGAGTCCGTCGCATAATACAGGGTGGGACCCTGCGTCTGGGAATTTGTAGACTTAGTGGCGGAGCACGATCGCCCCGAACATGCGTCCAGTGTTCCCTCCACTCGCCCGGTGTGAGAAGAAGTCTTCCGTTTCCTGAAGTGTGCAGTGGGCGGACACCTCGATGGCGGTGTCCGACACGCCTGCCTCTTCGAGTTGGCGACGGAGGGCGGCCTTGAGGTCGACGTGGGGGCGATCGGCGCCCTCGGGATGGTGCACCAGGGCGTCGTCGAACTGGGCGGCCACTTCGGGGCCCACCTCGAAGGCTTCTCGGGACAGACACGGTCCCACGTACGCTCGAATCTGTGCCGGATCCGCGCCGCAGTCCGTCATGGTAGCGACCGTGTCGGCGGTGATCCGGCGGACCGTGCCCCGCCACCCTGCGTGACAGGCCCCTACGACCTTGTGCTGCGGGTCGGCCAGGAGCACGGGCGCACAGTCGGCCACGGCGATGGCAAGAAGAAGGCCGGGCGTGGTCGTGACGAGGGCATCGCAGAACGGTTCATGCCGCGGGGCGTCGATCACACGGACTGTGGACCCGTGCACCTGCCCGGCTGTGGCCAGCCAGGCCGGGTCGGTGTGGAGAGCAGCGCAGAACCGCCGTCGGTTTTCTTCGACGCAGCTGGCGGTGTCGCCTACGTGGCGTCCCAGGTTGAGAGTGTTGTAGGGCGGGCCGCTGACGCCTCCGTGTCGAGTGCTCATGCCGGCCGTTATGGACGGCACGTCCGCAAAAATCCGGGGGCGGAGGAGCGGCGACCGGTCGGTGGTGGGGGCGTCGGGCACGAAATTGGGAAGTGAATGGATGAAGAACCACTCCGTCAGACCAACAGGGAGCACTCGGATCGGTTCACGGAGCGACGAGGCAAGAACAATGCAACCTCTGTCTTCTTCACACGTGCCAAAAGATGTCTTCATTGACCTCAAAGGGCGGGTGCTCATAGACACGGCCTTCCTTTCTCCATCATGGACTTAGATCCGACCCTTCTTACCTGGGCCTTCGTCATTGGCGGGGTGCTCCTCATGTTGATTGAGGCCGTGGTGCCGGGCGGCATCGCGTTTTTCCTCGGCATCGGCGGCGTGGTGGTGGGGGGGCTCCGCGCCTTCGGCCTCCTGGTCGACCCGCTGTCGTCGGTGGTGACCTGGGTGTTTCTGTCAACCGGCCTCACGATTGCGCTGCGGCCCCTCATGCTGCGCTTCGTCCAGGGGGACGTCTCGCTGGCCATGACCGACGAGGACGCGGAGGCCATGGGTGAGACCGTGACGGTCCTGGAGCCGGTGGCGCCCGAGAGTCCGGGTCGCATTCGCTTTCGGGGCGCCAGCTGGGACGCTCGTACCCTCCAGGGCCGGCTGCCGAAGGGGGCCGAGGCCCAGCTCCTCTACCGCGACAACCTCACCTGGGTCGTGGAACCCGCCGACCACGCCGACCTCGACGCAGAACTGTCCGAGGCGATTGAGGGAGAGGGGTCGAACGACGATGAAGGCCGTACTCGGGACTCTGAGGATCCCTCCTCCGAGGACTCGGGACTCGGGTACGATCCCTCGGCACGCTCGCCTAGCTAGTCTGCTTCCCGTTCGCTCCCTATACCAGTTCTCCTCGTACCCATGTGGACATTTTTTCTAGCCCTCATCGCTTTCGGGCTGTTCATCTTCTACAACACGTTCGTGATCGTGGAAATGCGCGAGGAGGTCATTCTTGAGCGCTTCGGCAAGTACCACGACACGCTGCATCCCGGGCTCCACTTCACGATTCCACTGGTCGACCGGGTGGCTTACCGGCAGGAAACCCGTGAGCAGGTGCTGGACGTCCCGCACCAGAAGTGCATCACGCAGGACAACATTGAGGTGGATGTGGACGGCATCGTGTACCTGAAGGTGATGGACGCCTACAAGGCCAGCTACGGCATCAACGACTACCGCCTGGCGGCCGTCAATCTGGCCCAGACGACCATGCGGAGTGAGGTTGGCAAAATCACGCTCGACGATACCTTCAGCGAGCGGGATTCGATGAATGAGGCCATCGTGGAGGAGCTGGACAAGGCCTCCGATCCGTGGGGCGTGAAGGTGATGCGCTACGAGCTCAAGGACATCCAACCGTCGCAGGACATCGTGCTCACGATGGAGAAGCAGATGGAGGCCGAGCGCGAGAAGCGGGCCGAGATCACCGAGTCGAGCGGGGAGCGCGACGCCCGGATTAACGTGTCAGAAGGGGAGCGGCAGAAGTCGATCCTGATGTCGGAGGGGCGGCGCGAGGCGCGCGTCAACGAGGCGGAGGGAGAAGCCCGTGAAATGGAGCTCATCGCAAATGCGACGGCCCACGGCATCGAGCGCATTGCGGACGCTATCGCCCAGCCCGGCGGATCCCTCGCCGTGAAGATGCGCCTCACCGAGCAATTCATTGACCGCCTCGGGGAGATTGTGGACGGTGCCAACGTGAGCGTGCTTCCAATGGAGGCCGCGAACCTGAAGTCGTTCTTCGAAGGGGCGTCTGAGGTCACCGGCTCCGTTCAGAACTCGTAGCTATCGCTGGGACATTCCTCGTTGCCGGACAACTCCCACGTTCTCCACTCCCACGCCCTTCACACCTACGCCCCTAAGCCATGGACGCTTCTCCCTTTGAATTCATCAACACCTTGAGTCTCGGCATCCTGTCGCTGCTGGCGCTCTACGTGGCCTACAAGTTTTTGCGGGCCATTCGGTTCGTGCCACAGCAGAACGCCTACGTGGTGGAGCGGCTCGGCAACTACCACAAGACGCTGCGCGCCGGCTTCCACGCCCTGGTACCATTTATCGACCGCGTCGCCTACACGCTGGACCTCCGCGAGCAGGCCATTCCCGTGGAGCCGCAGGAGTGTTTTACGGAAGACAACGTGCGGGTGGAGGTGGACGGCATCATCTACCTGAGCGTGACCAACCCTGAGAACGCGGCGTACGGCGTGACCGACTACCGCCGCGGGGCCATTCAGCTGGCGCAGACCACGACCCGCTCGGTCATTGGGCGCATGGAGCTGGACACCACGTTTCAGGAGCGGGCGGCGATCAGCCAGGCCGTCGTCGAGGTGCTCAGCGAGGTGGAGCAGACGTGGGGCATCAAGGTGCACCGCTACGAGATTAAGAACATCGACACGCCCCGAACGGTGCAGCAGGCCATGGAGCGGCAGATGACTGCAGAGCGGGAGCGCCGCGCCACGGTGGCCCGGTCGGAAGGGAAGCAGCAGTCCACCGTCAACGACGCGGAGGGGGAAAAACAGGAGCTCATCAATCAGTCGGAGGGGGAGAAGCAGCGCCGGATCAATGAGGCGGAGGGTCGGGCGAAAGAAATTGAGGCGTTAGCGGAGGCGACGGCGGAGGCGATCGAGCGCGTGGCCGCATCTGTCTCTGCTCCTGGTGGGGAGGAGGCCGTGAAGCTGCGGCTGGCGGAGCAGTATCTCGACACCATTGCCAAGTTGGGCAAGGAGGAGAACGAGGTGCTCCTGCCCGCCGATCTCACGAAGTACGAGTCGGTGATCGAGGGACTTTCGCTCGATGAGTTCACGCTGCGGTCCGACGGTGAGACGCCGCGGCCGTCGGGGGATGGAGCGGCGGAAAGCCGATCGGAGAACGACTAAACGACGTACGAGTGCGGACGCATATCTTGCGTTTTCCTCCTCCAGTTTGCATCTCTTTTCGGGACTGGGTCCCCGTTAGCCTGTTCAGTGTCTTGCTTGGGAGGCTTGGATTCTCCCGTCGGTACTTCAAGCACGATGCGTCCGCTGGGCGTTAGGTCTTTTACGGGCTCCGTTATCGTGTTGAGGAGGGCGCTCATGCTAGGCGTGCACCCTTTCGGTGTGGCCGAGGTGGGCGTCGGGGAGCTTTGGATCCGTCACAAGTCCGGTGAATGCTGCGGGGAGGCTTTCTTCGTATCCTTGTATCTGCGGTCGGGCCAGCTTTATGCGAGGTGGACTTTTAGCCCGAAAGACCCTAGGTGGCGGTCCATCACGAGCAAGAGTCCCAGCCCCGAGGCATAGGGATTTTGCACAGACGGACGGGTGACTGGAATTCCGTTTCCCGTCCAAATGCGAAAGGCCGCTGGAGGGGATTTCCTCACAGCGGCCAGACGAAAGCGCGTCTCAGCCTTCGTACAATGTTGTCCCCGGCCTGTCAAACGCAGGACCGAGAGGGACTTACCCGATCAGCTTCTTGCGGTCTGTTCGGGCAAATCGACGCTTCGAGGCCCAAGCGGCCCGGTAGGTCGTTTCGAGGCGCTCCCGAAGCACACCGCTCGTTGCCGAAATCACGAACGACACGGGAGCAAGGAGCGTGTGAACAATCAGAAATCCTACGAAGTGTGGACGCGATTGTGGGCGTCCGAAGATATACGTTTCGAGTGCCATGTATACTGTCCAGAGAAAAGAGAGTGTGAGATATAGGGTCATATAAAACCTACAGAATTTGGTTGAAAAGTATGTTTTTAGGAAGTGGCGCGTCCTGGGGGAATCCCCAAACGCTCCGTGATCGGGGACATTTTGGTCCTGTAGGACCGATTTTTGTTATTATGTCCCCTATGAAATCGCCTACCTTCTACGGGAAGGGGACGGATCGGTTTTGTCCTAGACAGATCTTTACGACGACGATCATCGGATGAAGGAAACGGTTCCAAATGTTGGGATCTAGCAAAGAGAGGGGGTACCATTTTTGTGTTTCTCTGACTCCTAATCGGCCGTCGGGATCCGTCATCCGGTTTCGACACGGATGCCTCGTGCGGGGATAAGGGCGCGCTTTGGTGCTCCTCCGAGTCTTGCAATCCTAGGACATATCCTTGAAATTAGCGGAGGCCCTGTTAGTAAACATTTCCTTCATACTCTTGTGGAGGGCCGGCGGTAATTGTCTTCGGTCGTTCCGCGTTGCTATGGTTTCTGCTGCTCATTCCGATTCGGGGTTCGAGCAACCTAGCATTCCGGCTGGGCTTGACTCGGACGCCTCTGTGCAGCACAGCACAGCGCTTGCCGCACACCTGTTCGGGGCGTCCACGGCGGTGGTTGGGATTACGGAGGGGCCGCGTCGGCGGGTGGTGGCGAGGTTCGGAGAGGGGCCCGAGGATGCACAGCCGGCTCTTTCCCTGTGTGCTCGTGTGGTCGAGACGGACGGCCTTAGGGTGGTCGAGGATGTTTCCACGGACGATCCGATTGGCAATCACCTCGACGGCAACGCTCCGACGATTCGCTTTTGGGCGGGGGTGCCGGTCTCAGGCCCGGAGGGGCAAGCGATTGGGGCCTTGCTGGTGTTGGATTCTGAGCCCCACGAGCCGTCCGACGAGCAGCTACAGGATCTGCGGCGGCTGGCCGAGATGGTGTCGAGGACGATCACGCTCCGCGGGGAGGCCAAGATGCGGACGGAGGCCGAAGAAGCCCTCCAGAAGAGTCGCCAGCAGTATCGAACCCTCGTCGAGCAGTTTCCGGATGGGAGCGTGTTTTTCTTTAACGAGGACCTGGAAGTCACGCTTGCGGGAGGTCGGGGGCTGGATGAAGTGGGTCTCGCGCCGCAAGATGTGGAGGGTACCAGGCCCCACGAATTGTATCCGGCGTCGATTGCGGACGAACACGAGGAGCACTTCCGAGCGACGTTAGAAGGGGAAGAGCGGGTATATGAACAGACCTATCAGGGCAAACACTACCGCATCTGCACGGCTCCGGTACGGGATGCGGACGGGAAGATCACTGCGGGGCTAGTCGTTTCGCAGAACGTGACCGAATGCCGAGAGGCGCAGCATGCCTTGCAGGAAAGCAAGGAACGTCTTGATCGTGCCCAGCGCATCGCCAGTTTTGGATATTGGGAGCGGGACCTCGAGACCGGGGCCCTCTACTGGTCGGATGAGCTGTACCGCATCGTCGGGTGGGCGCCCGACGGGGAGGTGACCCTTGAGGCCTTCATAGAGACGGTGCATCCGGAAGACCGAGGTCGGCTGCGGGCGGCACAGGAGGCGGCCCTGCAGGGAACGGGGATTGACATTGAGTACCGCATCCAACGGCCGTCCGGGGAGGAACGAATCCTCCACGAGCAGGGCCGGCTGCGCCGTGACGGGGACGGCACGCCGGTCTCAGTCGCCGGGACGGTGCGGGACGTGACCGAGCATCGCGCGGCCGAGCAAGAGCTGAGGCGAACCATGAATTTGCTCGCCCTCGCCGAAGAAATGGCGGAGGTCGGTGGGTGGGCGGTCGACGTGTCGGGGACCTCGCCGGGAGAGGCGGAGTGGACCGACAAGCTCTACGACCTCTTCGAACTTCCTCGTGGCGAGGAGCCCCCGGTCGATGAGGTATTTTCCTACTACCATCCGGACGATCGCAAGCAGCACATGGAGGTCGTCAAGCGGGCGGCGGAGGAGGGCATCGGGTGGGACCAGGAGCTTCGCCTCATTACCGCCGAGGGGACCGAACGATGGGTCCGCAACATTGGAGAGCCGGTCATAGAGGACGGGGAGGTCGTGGAAATTCACGGTGCCGTTCAAAACATCACCGGGCGCAAGCGCCGGGAGCAGGAACTTCGGGCCGCGAAGGAGGAGGCTGAGGAGGCCAGCGAACTCAAGTCCGCGATGCTGGCGAACATGAGCCACGAAATCCGCACGCCCCTGACGTCGATTACCGGCTTTACGGAGGTGCTAAAGCAGAACTTAGACGGTGAGTTGGCGACCTTCGCCGAGAAGGCCCACGTTAGCAGCCACCGGCTTCTAGAGACGCTCGATTCGGTGCTTCAGCTGTCGAAGCTTGAGGCTGGAGTTCAAGAGCTCACCCGGTCGTCGGTTTCGTTGTCCGCGGTCGTGGAAGAGACGGCGGATCTCCTGCGGTCGCGGGCGGAAGAGAATGCGGTTGCACTCACAACGAACGGCCCGACAGCACCGGTGGTAGGGGCGTGGAACGAGGGAGCGCTAAACCGGATCGTGGGCAACCTGATCGAGAATGCGATCAAATTTACGCCAGCGGGCGGCCGCATTGAGGTGCGGGTTCGCGAGGACGAAGAGACGGCCGTGCTGGTGGTGGACGATACTGGCGTCGGTATCGAGGAAGCGTTTCAGGAGCGGATGTTTGAGGCTTTCCGGCAGGAGTCGGTGGGGGTGAGCCGGGAGTACGAGGGCAGTGGACTGGGGCTCTCCATTGTGCAGCGTCTCGTGGAGGCGCTCGGCGGCGAAGTGACAGTGGAGAGCGAAAAGGACGTGGGAACGTGCTTTAGGGTGCGGCTGCCGCGCACGGGTGACGTGGCATAAGGATGCCCTTCCAAACAACTTGTGCAGGGGAGGGCGAAATGCGGAGACCGGATGGATCTAGGAAGGAGAATCGAACCCCACTCGTTCGCATGCATTGGAGCTAGATCCACCTGTCTCTTCGGTCGGTGCGTTTCCATCGCCCCGACATTCGAGTTTAACACATCTCCCTTTTCGTCCTATGTCGCTTCTCCGGTCGAGTCGCCTCCTCCAGATCCTGCTCGGCATCGTCGGGGTCGTGTTCACCGTGTTGCTCGTCACCCCGGAGCTGGTCGTCGAGTACTTCTGGTTGGGCGAGTTGGGCTATTCAGGCGTGTTCTGGACGATCCGGGGCACGCAGGTTCTGCTGTTCGTGCTCGTCTTCATCGTGGCGGGGGCGTACTTTGGGGGCAATTTTCGCGTCCTCGTCGGCAACATCCCGCCCCTCTGGGCCTCGCGCTGGGCCCAGGAGGGAGAGGCGCCCCAGGTGGGGGGCAAGCCGCTCACGCGGGACCGGCTCCGGCGCCTCGCCTACGTCGTCGCCGGGGTGCTCAGCCTTCTCTTCGCTGCCGGGTTCTCCGGGCGGTGGAATGACCTGCTTCGCTTCTGGTACGCGGGCTCCTATGGGCAGAGCGATCCGATCTACGGGGTGGATCTGGCCTTTTACATGCTGGAGCTTCCCTTCCTGCAGGCGCTCCAAAGTGGCGTCGTCGGCCTGGCCTTTCTTGGTCTGCTGGCGCTCGTGACCGGGTACGTCATCGCCGGACAGATTGGCATCCAAAACGGCGGATTTGAAGCCGATGCCGGGGCCCTCCGGCATCTTGGGGCCAACATCATCTTCCTCCTGTTGGGATGGGCGTGGGGCTTTTACCTGGACCTGTACGAGCTCTTGCAGGAGGGAGGAGGCGCCGTCTACGGTGCGGGCTACACGGACGTTAACGTCATGATTCCGGCCCTTTACGTGATGGTCGCGGCCACGATCGGGCTCGCGGGATTGATTGGCTTCAACCTGTATCGGCGACGGCTCCGGCTCCTGGGGATCGGGGCCGTGGGATACGTCGTGTTGCTGGTCGGTGGGCTCGTGTTAGCGCCGTCCCTCGTCACGCAGATCACCGTGCTGCCGAGCGAACTGCAGATGGAGCGCCCATACCTCGAGCACAACATCGACATGACGCGCGAGGCCTACGGGCTTCAGGACTTTAAGGAGCGGTCGTACCCGGCCCGCCCCGACCTTCCGGCGGACGCCGTGGAGGAAAATGAAGAGACCATCGATAACGTGCGGCTGTGGGATCCACGGCTCCTCATCGACACCTACCGGCAACTGCAGGAGATCCGGCTCTACTATGAGTTCTACAATGTCGACGTGGATCGGTACATGCTCGATGGAGACTACCGGCAGGTGATGGTGTCGGGACGCGAGCTCACCCAGCAGCTTCCGGAGGATACCTGGGACAACCGTCACATCCGATTTACTCACGGCTACGGCTCGGTAGCCAACCTGGTGGCGCGGGAAGGAACGGAGGGCAGTCCCGAGTTTCTGGTGCAGGACATTCCGCCGGAGGCGGATTACGAGTCGCTGGATGTCGACAATCCGGCCCTCTATTACGGGGAGCGTACTCCGCACTACCGCATCGTGCCGGCGGGGGCGCCCGGCGATTCGTTGGAGCTAGATTACCCTCGCTCCGGTGAGAACAAGTACACCCGATATGCGGGTGAGGGCGGGGTGCCTGTGGGGAGCTTCTGGAAGCAGCTCCTCTTCTCATACTACTTGGGCGACTTCAACATTCTCCTCACTGACTACATCCAGGACGACAGCCAGATTCAATTCTGGAACCAGGTGGGAGAGCGCGTGCGTCAGGTCGCTCCGTTCCTGAAGTTTGATGGTGATCCATACCTTGTTCTCGGCGAGGACCGTCAGTACTGGGTTCAGGACGCCTATACCACCAGCAACTCGTTTCCCTACTCCGAGCCGATCCGCGACCAGCAGGGCTACGAGGGCACGCGGTACATTCGCAATTCGGTGAAGATTGTCGTCGACTCGTACAACGGCGACGTATCCCTCTACGTGAGCGACCCGGAAGATCCCATCATCCAGACGTACCAGCGGGCGTTCCCCGATCTGTTCCAGTCGCTTGACGCCATGCCGGAGACCCTGCGAAACCACATCCGGTACCCGCAGGATCTGTTCGAGATACAGGTCGAGCGCTACCGGCGCTACCATCAGACCCAGCCGCAGGTCTTCTACAACAACGAGGACCTCTGGACGCGGCCTCAGGAACAATATGCGGGCCGACAGCAACGGATGGAGCCCTATTACATTCTCACGGACCTGCCTGGGCAGGACGCGTCGGGGCTGGAGTTTATGCTCATGATGCCCATGACCCCCGACGGGCGCGACAACATGATCAGTTGGATGGCCGCCCGGTCCGATCCGCCGAATTACGGCGACGTGGTCGTGTACGAATTGCCCAAGGATCGGCTCATTCGCGGTCCCAACCAGATTGAGTCGCGGATCGACCAGGACACAGAGATTTCCCGACAACTCTCGCTCTGGGACCAGCGCGGATCCAGCGTCATCCGGGGCAACCTGATCGTCGTGCCCATTGAGGACTCGTTCCTGTACGTGGAGCCCATTTTCCTGGTGGCGGAGGAGATTCAAATTCCGGAGATGCAGCGCGTGATTGCGGCCACCGATGAACAGGTGGCCATGGAACGGACCCTGCGCCAGTCGCTCAACAGCGTGTTGGGCGAGCGAGTCGTTGCGACGCGTGACAGTGCCCTCGCGCAGCTACAGCAGGCGGCTGGGGCGGCTCAGGCCGCAGCCCCCGAGCAGGTAGAGGGACTGGAACGGGCCAAGGAGCTCATTCAGGAAGCGCGGCAGGCGCTTCAAGGCGGGGACTTTTCCACGTTCGGCGATCGGTTTGACGAGCTGGAGCAGGTGCTCAACGATGTCCCGCTTCCAGACACCACCGGCACCGTACCGCCCCCGACGTCCGACACGACCGGCACTATGCCGGCTTCGACGGGAGAGGGATCGGGGGGGAGTGGGGGATCGTAGGCTCGCCTAGGGGCAGCGCTTCTTGATTAGGATCCAGTTGTTGCCCGCGTCGTCGATCTGAATGATGCCGAATGGAGCCGTGTGGACCTCGTCTTCGTTCGCGTGACGCAATTCTTCCCCCACTCCGTCCTCGTCGAATGTACGGTTCGTGTTGGGGTCTCCTCGGTGTCAGGTGATGTGTCGTCCAGGGAGGCCTTTGCCCCGTCGTCCCACAGGTACGAGTATGGATTTTAGGAGGGGGGCATGGGAACGAACGGACCGAAAGGGGGATCGGGGAGACTCTCAGTTGGCCGGATGGGGGGTATCCAAGTCGCGATGTGCGAGGGGACGGTCGACCGGTGAGAATTCTCGGCTGGCGCCCTCAAAGTCATTTTCTTTGCGTCTCCAATCTATCCGCTGACCATCACTTTTCGAGGTCGCCACCGAGTTGGGGAGAACGCGGCGACCACTTCGAACCTGAAGTAGAGGCACATGGGACAGGACGCAGATGAGCCTACGAATACCGGCACGACAATGGAACGGCTCCGGGAGCGCATCCAAACAGCTCTGCGCGACCCCCTGGAAGAGGAGTGGGACGAGGTGCTGGGGCAGTGGTCGTCCGCCGCTCCATCCGAGCGGAAGGCCGTGCGTAGCGATGTGACAGAGCTTCGGGATCGGGTGCTCGACCCACTATTGAGGATCGATACACTCGGCGGATTGAAGCGGGGTCTCGCCGTCGGATACATCGAGATGAAGTGTCACTGGACGATGCTCAACATCCGCATCCAGCACCAGACGGCGCAGTCCGGCCGACCCGAGGAGTCGCTCATCTACCGGGCGACCTGCGTGAGCCTCATTGTGCAGGCCCTGGAGCCGCTTCTCACGCGAAAGTACGTGGACAACCTCGCGTCCGCTTTGGCCGAGCCGATGGCTGAGCCGAGACGGTGATATTGTCGACTTCGTCGAAGATTGTGGGAGGATCTGTCTCAGGTCCGCTCCGTCAGGGGACACCCGTTGCGAGGCGGGGGTACCCTTTTCTACATTCTGCGCCGCTGGCCACTGGTTCGCCGAGCGAGCGGGCCAGTCCGAGCCCCCGACAAGGCTTCACAACAACACCCCAATCTCATGGAATGGATTGCCTCTCCCGAAGCATGGATCGCACTGGGTGCGCTCACGATCCTGGAGATCGTTCTGGGCATCGACAACATCGTATTCATCTCGATCCTGTCGAACAAGCTGCCGGCCGAGCAGCAGCCCCTCGCGCGACGGGTGGGATTGGGGTTGGCCCTGGGCGGGCGCATCGTGCTGCTGCTCTCGATCAGCTGGGTGATGTCCCTCACGGCACCTCTTTTTTCGGTGTTGGCCCACGCCTTCAGCGGGCGTGACCTGATTTTACTGATCGGGGGATTTTTCCTCATCGGCAAAGCGACGACGGAAATCCACGACAAACTGGAAGGGGAAGACGGGGAGACGGAGACGCGCGCCGAAGTGACGTTCACGAGCGTCATTGCTCAAATCTTTCTGCTCGACCTCGTCTTTTCGCTCGACTCCGTCATTACCGCCGTCGGTATGGCCGACCACGTGGAGGTGATGATCATTGCCGTCACCATCGCCATCCTCATCATGATGGTCTCGGCGGAGTCTATCTCGTCGTTCATCGAGGCGCATCCCACCCTGAAGATGCTGGCGCTGAGCTTCCTGCTCCTGATTGGGGTCACGCTCGTGGCGGAGGGTCTCGGTCAGCACATCCCGAAGGGCTACATCTACTCGGCCATGGCGTTCTCACTGCTGGTAGAGGTACTCAATCTGAGCTCCGTGCGGGAGGAGGACGAGGAGGCGGAGGAGCCGGTGCACCTTCACCGGCCTCGACTGCGGCGGGCGGTGGAACGGGCGATTGAGGAGAAGGGATGATCGTAAGGGGAGAAGTGAGGGGCGCACATTGAGGATGGAGAGTCGAGGATCGCGGGGACCTCCTCCTGCCGCTAATGGAGGTTCACATGTCTCCAATCCAGTCGTGGTGCGTGTCGAGTTTGTCTCGCACACGATCCGGGCGTTCCTGGCCTGGGGTGCCGTCGGTCTCGTACGCGTCGAGGACGGCGGCCGGCTCGACGGGGCCGGAGGGGGACTCCTTTGCGGCTTGCTGGTAGGCGGACCGGAAGGGCACGCCCTCCGCGACCCGTTCCAGCGCCCGCTGGGTTGCGAGGAGCTCCGGGGTGCACGCAGACTGCGTCTGCTCGGGATTGAACTTGACGCTGCGGACCACTTCGGTCAGTGCGGTGAGCACGTCGGACGTCATCTGCACACTGCGCATCACGGCCGCTTTCGTGAGCTGTAGGTCCCGGTGGTAGCCGCCGGGCAGATTCGACGGACCGGTGGCGAGGTGTTGCATCTCGGCGGCGAGGCGGTGGTGGTAGGCTCGCGCCAGCTCCAGCACGTCCGGGTTCTGCTTCTGGGGCATGATGCTGCTGCCGGTGCAGTGTTCGGGCGGCAGGTCCACGAACTCGAACTCGGCAGTGGCGAAAAGCACGAGGTCGGACGCCAGCCGATTGCAGGTGGCGCCGACCTGCGTACAGGCGTGGCTGACGGCGAGTTCGTGCTTGCCCCGGCTCAGTTGCACGGCCGTTGTGTGGGTCTGCACGTCGCGGAAGCCGAGTCGGTCGGCCACGGCCTCGCGCGGCAGATCGATGACGGGCACGCCGTAGCCCGCGGCGCTGCCCAGGGGGGAGACGTTGATCTGGCGGCGGGCGTGGCGGAGGGCATCGAGATCGTCCGACAGCGTTTCGGCATAGCCCAGCGCCCAGAGGGCGGCGGTGGACGGCATGGCCCGCTGCAGGTGGGTGTACCCGGGCATTAGGACGTCCGGGTGCCGGTCCGCAAGATCGCACAGGGCCTCGGCCAGGGCGGCGGTCCGGCCGCCGATTGCGGCGAGGGCGTCACGGAGGTAGAGGCGGAGCGCGGCGAGCACCTGGTCGTTGCGGGAGCGACCTGTGTGCAACTTTTCGCCGGCTGCTCCGGCGTGTTCGGTCACGAGCTGCTCGATGACGGAGTGGCAGTCCTCGTCCTCCGGCGTAACGGTCACCTCCCCATTTTCGAATGCGTCGAGCAGGGCGTCCAGCGCGTCGCTGATCTGTGTCCACTCGTCCTCCGAGAGCACGTCGATCTGCCACAGGCCCCAGGCGTGTGCCCGGCTCGCCGTCACGTCGTAGGGCAGCAGAAGACGGTCCCACTCGTAGTCGTCACCAACCGTGAAGCGATGGACCCAATTTTCGGTCGACGTCGAGCCTTTGTCCCAGATCGGAGTGCTCATGGTGTGCGTTTGTTCGTCCGTTCGATCGTGGATGAGGGTGGCGTGTGGGAGGTTTGAGAACGGGGGAGTGGGTGAAGGGCGACGTGGAAGGAGAAATGTGACAAAATTATCCGCCTTTTTCTCCGACGACTTACAGTCCAGAAGCAAAGTAGGCGCGAATAAGGTCCCGGTAGACCTCGACGGCCTTCCGGACTTCATCAACATCAATGCGCTCCTTGGCGGTGTGTGAACGATTGCTTTGGCCCGGACCCATCTTGACGGCCGGTACGTCGTGGAGGAAGACCCAGTCCGACGAGGTGGGGGAGCCGAACGGTGTGGCGTCGGGGCGTGCGGCCCGGGCAGCGCGGACGATGCGCGCGTCCTGGGGCGTGGCGCAGGGGACGAGGCGGTCGCTATAGACCTCCACCTCCGCGTCTACCGCCGCGGACACGCGATCCACAATGTCGTCGTGCGTGTAGGCGGGCGTGGTGCGGAGGTCGACGGTGAAGACGCAGTGCTCGGGCACCACGTTGTGCGCGTCGCCGCCCTCGATGGTCGTGACGGTCGCGGTCGGCGCACCGAGATGCGGATCCTCCCGGTCTAGCGTCAGGTCCTCGAGCTGTTGAATCGCCGTCGTGGCGGCTAAAATGGCGTTCTCGCCGAGGTGCGATCGGCCGGCGTGCGCGGCTTTTCCCCAAGCGTGAATTTTGAGGATGAGAAGTCCCTTCTGGGCGACGCAGGGACGGAGTGTGGTTGGTTCGCCCACGACGGCAGCGGTGAGGGGGGGAAGTTGAGGCCGGAGGTCTTGCAACCCGTTTTTCTTGCCGCCGGACTCTTCATAGGTCGTGAGGCCGACGATGAGCCGTCCATTGTTCGGTGTCCATCCCTCCACCGCCAGGGAGAGCAGCGCCGTGGTCATGGCGGCGCCGCTGGCCTTCGCATCCACGCTGCCCCGCCCGTAGAGGACGCCGTCGGTCTCGACGGGCTCAAACGGGTCGTACGGATGGTCGCTCGACGGGGGGACGACGTCGAGGTGCGAGTTGAGGAGGAGCGTGTCCTCGCCCCCGCCGACACTAAAGGCGACATTGTCCTCGTGCCGCAGCACGTCGACCCCGGTGCGGCGGACACGGGCCTCCACGAAGTCGGCAATTTCGGTTTCCTCCCCGCTGAGGGACGGGAAGCGGATGAGCTCTTTCAGGAAATCGATGACGGGGGAGGGCATCGGTTGATAGGCGAAATGGGCGAGGGACGTGTTGAGGAATCGCCGAGACGGGTTAGGGAGCGACTTCGGTGCTTTCAGCCTGAGTTACGAGATCGCCGGGGCCGCAGATGTGCACCTCGTCCACGGGACCGTCGAGGGCGTCGAGGGCGGTTTCCACTTTTACGCGCATGCCGCCCTCGATCCAGCCGTCCGCAATGCCCTGCCCGGCGGTGGTCGCGTCACAGACCTCGAGGCGAGAGGTCGGGTCGTCGGGGTCGCGACGCACGGCTCCGGTGCCGGTGACGTACAGCAGCTGCTTCGCTGCCAGGGCCTCCGCGAGCGCGCTGGCGACGGTGTCGGCGTTCACGTTGTAGACCTGCCCTTCGTCGTCGATGCCGAGCGGGGCCACGACGGGGACGAGCGACTGGGCCAACAGCCCCTCCAGGAGCGACGGGTCCACGTGCTCGATGTCGCCAACCCATCCGAAATCAACGGTCGTGCCGTTGATGTCCCAGGCCGGGCGCTTCGAGACCTGAACCAGGGCAGCATCGGCCCCGGAGACGCCCACCGCGGTGAGGTCGTGCTGCTGCGCCTGCGACACGAGCTGCGTGTTGAGGGTGCCGCGCATGGCCCATTGCGCGATCTTGAGGTCGAGATCGGTCGTAATGCGACGGCCCTGGACCCGCTCCGGCGTGTGGCCGAGTCGGTTCGCGAGGGCCGTCATCTGCTTGCCGCCTCCGTGGACGAGCACGACCGGAGTCTCAGTCTGCAACGTCTGGACCGCGGGCCACAACTCCGCCAGCGCGTCCGGTTCATCGAGGAGCGAGCCGCTCACCTTAATTACGGTCGAGTTGCCTGTATCTGTAGTCATTGCTCGGGTTCTTTGTGCGGTGCCCGGTGAGAAGGAAGGCTGCGTAGAGGTGTGTTTGCGTGTGGGCGTTTGGGCGATTCGTTTTCATGCCCATACGCTCAGAACGGGTTGTGACACTGTGTTTGGTTTGTGCGCGGTACCGAAAGTATGCTTCTTCCGGGCGAAAACATCACATTCGTCGCACCAAACTCGATTTGGTGCCCATATGATGATCGCGGGGCCTCTCCGTCCGCTCGGATAGGTCCCACACGAGCAAAGCGACTGACGCAGTAAATCAAGTTTGGGACGACAACCAAGCCCATTTCTAGCGTTTGGAGAAGGGTACACATAGCGTTGACATATAGCACAATGTGTGCTCAGACCCCCATACGCAAACGAATCGAGGGCAGATGCTGTGAGGCTGTGCCTTCCCTCAATCGAGGTCCCAAACGTATTCGAGCAATGCTTTTTGCGCGTGGAGGCGGTACTCGGCCTGGTCGAGGTGGGTGGCGTGCGGGCCGTCGAGCACCGCGTCGTCCACCACCACGTTGCGGCGGACCGGGAGACAGTGCATGAAGGTCCCGTCGTTGGTGCGCGCCATGAGGTCCTCGGTAATGTGCCAGTCCGAATGGGCCGCACGGGCCTTGGCCTCCTGCGCCGCGTCCTCGTACATCAGCGGACCGCCCCACGACTTGGCGTACACCACGTCGGCATCTTCCACCGCGGCCTCCTGGTCGCTCGTTGCCGCAACGGTGCCGCCCTGCGCTTTGGCCATCGACTGGGCCGTGGCCATGACGTCGGGATCGAGCGCGTGGGTGTCGGGGCGGGCCACGGTCACGTTCATTCCGCAGCGGGCCGCCGTGCGGAGGGCCGTGTTCGGTACGGCCATCGGCAGCGGCTTGGGGTGCGGGGCCCACGAGAGCACAACGTTCTTGTCCGCGAGATCCTCGCCGAAACGCTCAGTGAGCAGGGCCGCATCGGAGAGGCCCTGGCAGGGATGGGCCCAGGCGGACTCGAGGTTGACGACGGGAATGGTGGCGTACTGGGCGATCGTGCGGATGAGCGTGTCCTGCTTGTCCGCGTCGTAGTCGGTGCCGGAGGCGAAAACGCGCACGCCGAGGGCATCGTGGTAGCGGGACAGCACGCCGATCGCCTCCTTTACGTGTTCGGCCGCGTCTCCGTCCATCACGGTGCCTTCTTCCCACTCGAGCCCCCAGCTGCCCTCGCCCGGCACCAGGGTCGTATGATGCGCGCCGAGGTGCGCGGCGGCCCCCTCCATTGAGGTCCGCGTCCGGAGCGAGGGGTTCATAAAGACGAGTCCGAGCGACATGCCCGCGGCGGCTCCAGTATGCAGGGTGTCGTCGTGACGATGCTGCACCGCGGCGTGGCGGAGCGCGTCCCAGGTCGCGTCCGAGAAGTCGTCGATGCGGAGGACGTGGCGGAGATCGGTGGGGGGAGGGGAGGCCGAAGATACTGTCGAGGATGCTGGCATATGAAGCGGCTCAGTTGTGGAACGGTGGATATTTCGGAGCCCGTGTGGCTGCTTTTTCTGGTGAGGTGTCCATTTTGGCTTGACCCAAAATGGACGAAAAGGTCAAGGCGGTGAAGAAATCGCTTGAGATCTCTCGGCCTCCACTGAAATTCGCCGAACTCACGCTCTTCCCATGGGTCAGAGCGCTCGGACATGCCGAATTTCAGGCGTTTCGGTCTTGAGACCTCCGAGACACCGATTTCTTCAAGGCCGTGGAGCGACAACGTTAAAGGATGTCTTTTCGAATCAGAGCACCTGGCTGTATATCGTTTGCACGGGATTAATGCACTTTGGCGGGGGCTGTGGTCGCGTCGAGAGCAGCGTGGAGCGCCTCCGTGAAGGCCGTCACATCGTCATCCGAGACCACGAGCGGAGGCATCAGGCGCATTACGTGTGGATCCGATGAGCCCCCGACGAGCACGTCCTGATCGCGAAGGGCCTCGACCACCGGCTCGGCGGGACGATCCAGTTTCAGGCCCATCAAGCACCCGCGGCCCCGTACCTCCTCCACGACCGGTCCGACCTGATCGGCAACTTGATCGTGAATCTCGGTGGCGCGGGTCATCAGGTTGTCCTCGACCAGCGTCGTGAGGGTCGCCTCCACGGCCGCCATAGCGAGCATGCCGCCCCCAAACGTGGAGCCCTGGTCGCCGGTCTCGACGGTCGCGGCCACGGCGTCGTCCACGAGTACGGCGCTCACCGGCACCCCCGCGCCGAGGCTCTTGGCGAGTGCGATGAGATCGGGGGTCGCACCAAGCTGTTCGCTCATGGAGAAGGTGCCGGTCCGGCCGACGCCCGTCTGTACCTCGTCGAACAGGAGGAGCGTCCCGTACTCGTCGCAGAGGGCGCGGAGGCCCTGCACGTAGTCGGCGGGCAGCGTCCGCATGCCGGCGATGCTCTGGATGGGTTCCAGAATTACGGCCGCGATCTCCTCCGAAGACAGCACCGCCTCCGCGGCGTCGAGGTCGCCCACCGGGATCCAGGTTGTCTCGGGAAGCACGTCCGCATAGGGCGCGCGGTATTTTTCGTCGTGCGTGGTGGCGAGGCTGCCGAGCGTACGTCCGTGAAAGCTTCCCTCCAGAGCTACGACGCCGGACCGGCCCGTGTACTTGCGCGCCAGCTTCAGGGCCGTCTCGTTGGCCTCCGAGCCGGAATTGGCGAAGAAGACGTGGCCGAGCCCGTCGGGAGCGAGATCCGTTAGCCGCTGGGCGGCCCGGGCGCGAACGGGGTTGTGCGCCACATTCGAGTAGAAGATGAGCGTTTCCGCCTGGGCCTGCACGGCCTCCACGACGTTCGGATGGCAGTGCCCGAGCAGCGACACGCAGTGCCCGCCGTAGAAATCGAGGTACTTGGTGCCCTCGGCGTCCCAGACGTACGGTCCCTCGCCGCGTACGAGTGCCATCGGCATCTTGTCGTAGGTCGGGATTTCGAGCCGGTCTTCAATGTCGATGATTTCGTCGGTGGTCATCGGAGGATGCCTGGATTGTAGAGGGTGGAGAGTGTGGGAGCGAGGGGGTAGAGAGTAGAGACGCTGCCTCCGTAGCTCGTGCTCTTCAGGAGGCCCGGGCGGGTGTGGGCTCGGGGAGGAGACCAGCGGTTTCAGGGAGCCCGAGCGTGCGGTTCAGATTCTGGAGTGCCTGACTCGCGGCGCCTTTCAACAAGTTGTCGAGGGCAAAGCCGACGACGAGGGTCGAGCCGTTCGTTTTCCAGCCGAGGTCGCAGAACGGGGTGCGCACGGTCGGCTGGAGTGCGGGCAACCCCTCCGACCGGCAGCGCACGCAGGGCGCATCGCCGTAGGCCTCTTCGTACCATGCTCCCACCGCGTTCGGAGAAATGGACGAGTCCCACTCGATCTGGGCCGTCCCCCAGATGCCGCGCGTCCACGGGCCGGAGGCGGGCACAAAGTCGAGCGTTACGTGGTCGCCGAGCGTCTGGAGAATCTCGGGGCCGTGCTGGTGTCCGAGCACTTTGTAGGGACGGACGTTGCCGTCCCGGTCCGGGAAGTGGGTGGCCGACGAGGGGGTGGCGCCCGAGCCGGACGCCCCCGTGAGGGCCGTGACGTGGGCGGTGAACGGGATCTCTTTCCGGGCCAGGGGGGCCAGCGCCAACGTGATGCCGGTGGCGTAGCAGCCGGGATTGGCCACGAGGGACGCCCCGGAAATTGCGTCGTTCCATTCCGGCAGGCCGTACTCGGCGTCGTCCAACAGGGAAGGCGCCGGGTGTTCTACGTCGAACCACTCGGGGTACACGTCCGGATCTCCAAAACGAAAATCGGCACTCAGGTCGATTATCGGTCCCGTGAATCCGTTCTCCAGCAATTCCGGAATGAGCCGCATGCTCTGCCCGTGCTCTCCCGCCACGAGGAGTGCGTCCAGGGGACGTACATTTGCTTCATCCGGTGCGACGAAGGAATGGTCCCCCTGTCCTTGCAGGGACGGATGGGCCACGTGTACGGGTTGGCCGGCAAACGTACGGCTGGTGACCGTGTGGAGGACGGCGCGGGGATGTGCGGTGAGAAGGCGGATGAGCTCGCCGCCCACGTAGCCGGCACCGTGGAGAAGGCCCACCCGAGCGGTCGCGGCTGTGTCGAGGGTGGAACCGGTTGATGCTGGGGTCGAGAGAGTCATCGGTGAGGTTGAGAAAGGGAAAATGGGGGAAAGGGAGCACTTCCGCCCGTACGGAATTCTGCAAGCGAGAACCCGAGGACGGGAGAGCTACGAAGCGACGGCGAATTCTTCGTTGGAGGACGGGGGGGACGTAGCGGCCGTCGTCTCGATTTCGTTCAGAACGACAGCGTCGGGGAGGGCCTCCACGACTGCGTCTACGAGCTTGGTGCTTTGCTGAAGGGCGTTGAGGGCGGGGACGCCGAGCCGTTGCTTGATGTAGCGCCGGCCCACGTCGTTGTCGGTCACCGGCCCCGTGATCGCCGTGATGTCGGTGTGATACCGCTCGCGGAAGGTCCGTTCGGCGGCCCACGAGCCGGCCAGATCGGTGGCCGCCACCACGTGGGTCTCAGTGAACGATTGTAGTTCCATGTCCGTCATCAGGTCGTCTACGCCGTAGTAGCCGATGAATCCGTCCCCCATCTCCGCCACGATCACGTCCAGGTCCTCCGTCTCGTTGAGGTGATGAATGACGCCCTTCGCGATGGGGGTAATCGCGTCCTCCACGGTGCAGGCGATGCCCGCATCCGTGAACGTGGAGACGGCCGTGGCTCCGTGCTCCCGCATCCGGCGCACGTCGCGCATGAGCGACGCCCCCGTGAGCTTGGCGGCGCCCACCCGGAGGCCGCGGTCCGCGAGTCCCTCCACGATCCGGCAGGCGGCCTCCGTTTTGCCCGTCTCCATGGCCGTGCCGCTGACCGTGACGAGGGGGACGGAGGTCTCCAGGCGGTGCCGCATTTCCAGCGCGTCCTCCTGGATCCGAGCGTGGGTCCATTGGTCATTCCGCTCCACCATCACGGCGCCGAGCACCTCCACCGGGAGGGCCGGGCCGAGCTCCGGGTGTGCCGCCGTACACTCGCCGATGAGGCCGCCCAGGTTGAGCACGTTAAGCGTGTCGCCCGGGCTGATGTGGCGAGGAACGCGACCGCTGTATCCTTTGAGCGCCTGCCGTCCACCCAGGGTGCCCACGAGCACGTCGCCCTTTCGAATGTGACGGAAGACCCCGTCGCTGCACTCGACCTCGTCGTACTGGTCCTTTTCGTCGAGCGCACGCACCACGACGACGTAGCCGTGCTGGGCCACGATGTACGGGGAGAGTGTGATCGGCGACTCGATGTCGGAGTGTGCGGTACTGGAGGCAATTTTGTCGACGGATCCCGTCTGGAAGGCGTCGTCGGTCATGGGTGTGAGAGCGTGGGAGTGAAAGAGCGTGGGGGTAGGGGGAGAGGGAGGGCATTGTTTTCTTTTGTCTCCCACCGCATTTGGCAGAGCTACGACGTGGTGGGTTTGAGGGGTGCGTCTTCCGTCGTTTCGGATGGCGCGTTCGTCCGGGCGTTTTTGGCGAGGAGGGAGGGGACGGCAGCGAGTGTGGTGTAGCCCTCCGCGTCGCGCCCGTCCCACAGCGCATTTTCTTCGCCGTAGGTGGCCGTGGCGGCGTCGAACAGGGAGTGCGGGCTATCGACCCCCT
>CAYLMT010000003.1:0-2101 GCA_964384855.1 uncultured Salinivenus sp. | reverse complement strand
TCGCCGTAGGTGGCCGTGGCGGCGTCGAACAGGGAGTGCGGGCTATCGACCCCCTGCACCGTGGCGCGGCCTTTGAACAGCTTCACCGTCACGGTGCCGGACACGACGTCCTGACTGTGGTCGAGGAATGCCTCCAGGTCCCGCATCACGGGATCGAAGTACTGTCCCTCGTGGAGTAGCCGGCCATAGATGTCGCCAAGCTCCTGTTTTTGGACCTGCTGCTGCTTCGAGAGCACCACCTTCTCGAGCTCGCGGTGGGCCGTGATCAGAATCTGGGCCGCAGGCGCCTCGAAGCCAATCCGGCCCTTGATGCCGAGGATGGTGTCTCCGACGTGAATGTCGCGCCCCACCCCGTGCGCCCCGCCAATTTCGTTGAGCGTCTCGACGATCTCGACCCCCGAACCGGATTCCCCGTCGACGGCCACCGGAAGTCCATCCTCAAACGTAATCGTGAGGGTCTTCGGCGTATCCGGCGCGTCGGCGGGGGGCGTGGTGTCCGGGTAGGCCTCTTCCGGCAGGGGGGACTTCGCCGTCAGTGTCTCCTTTCCGCCGATCGTAGTGCCCCACAAGCCACGGTTAATGGAATAGTCAGTCGTGTCGTTCGGGACAGAGAACCCCCGTTCTTCGAGGTAGGTGGTAGAGTCCGCCCGGCTGAGGCCGAGGCTACGGATGGGGGCGATCACGTCCAGGTCGTCCCCCACGAGCTGGAGCGCCACGTCGAACCGCACCTGGTCGTTGCCGGCGCCGGTGGAGCCGTGGGCAATGGCCGATGCGCCGACCTCCTGCGCGACCTCGGCGACGGCCCGGGCTTGCACGATGCGCTCCGGCCCTACGCACAGCGGGTAGACGCCGCCCTTCAAGACGTTGCCCTTGATCAGGTAGCTCAGGTGGTCGTCATAGAGCGGAGCCCGCCCGTCGATGAGGTGGTGACGGTTTGCGCCGAGGCCTTTTGCTCGGGCCTCGACCGCCGTGCGGTCGGCGTCCGTGAGGCCGCCGGTGTCGACCGTGACGGTGTGCACCGGGGCGTCGTAGGTCTCTTGCAGGTACGGAACGCAGAAGGAGGTATCGAGCCCTCCGCTGAAGGCGAGAACGATGGACATGTGGACAAAAATTCGGTGGCAAACACAAAAAAGGCGCTGGCTCGTGAGAACCAGCGCCTTCGCAGAGGAGGCGGCGATGCCGCCGTCAAATGGGAGGTCGTGCCTTACTCATTTGACGCCTGGACGCCGGTTCGAGCCGTAGAGGGGTGCAGTCGTCGCACACGTCGGGCTCGACGTCGGGTCGTCGGCGCAATGAGAGCAGGGCGGCGTTTCATGGTAGCCCCCACGATACCGGGCACTTTTGGGAGTGTCAAGCCGGACAGAGGCCAATCCAGTGACGAAATCGTGAAGGGAACCGCTTTCATTCCTCAGGGACGGGGGCGCGTTCACTGAAGCAGGAGCGTCGCCAGGGCCGCACCAGCGCCCAGAAGATGCCAGAGGGAGTGCCACCACGAGTCGGAATCTGGCTCAATCCAGACCCGCACGATCCCGGCCAGCACAAAGAGCCCGGCGGGAAGAAGGGCCCACACGCCCACCTGCACCGCAAGGAGAATGGTGCCCAGGAGTGCCCACCCGGGGACGTGAACATAGCTGTTGACCCGCCCGGCGTACAGCCAGTAGACGGCGGCGACGAGGGGGACCCCGACGTACACCCAGGGCGACCACTGCGCCGCGATCGTCGCCACGACGGTGGAGACGAAGGTAAGCATGCCCGCCAGGTCGAGGCGCAGCGCCCATGATTCGTAGGTGGCGTGGTAGGCCGCGCTGCCGAGACACAGAAGCATCCCGGCCATGCCGACCAGGGCGGCCCCGAGCGGCTCCGGCGCGAACAGTGCAGGAGCAAGGTACCCGAGATTGCTATAGACGACATCGTCGGTCCAGTCGCCTTCGATTGGGGACTCACTCCCACGTTTCATTGTCTCCTTGGGGTATTTGTTGATGTATTTCTCCGTAGCCACGCCCTGCTGCACGACCGCCTTCACGTCAATTCTCCTCGTGTGCAGTTTTTTCAGCCATTCGGGCAATCCAGCTAACGAGACAATAAGGGAATGATCCTGGGG
>CAYLMT010000002.1:0-48575 GCA_964384855.1 uncultured Salinivenus sp. | reverse complement strand
CGGCAGATGGCCGACTACTACGAACAGGAGACCGAGCTAAGCCTCGACGCGGCGGTGGAGACCATCCAAACGGGCGTTTCGATCATCATCGCCATCGGGGTGCTCTTCTTAACCATTCTCTCGGCGGAGATGGCCTTCATTCAACCGTCGCAGGCCGATATGATGGGCATGTAGCTGACAGGGAGAGACCAACCAAACTGACTGGGTTCTTAACTTCGCGTTTCATAGTGAGCGATTCGACGAATACGAACCATACTGTTTTTTCCCGAGAGGCGGACGAGGATGAGACGCCCGCCTCGAACGACGGGGGAGACGTCCCGAATTCGAAGCCATCGCGTTCCTCGAAGGGAGATCTGCGTCCGGACTCCTTGACATTGGGACCCGTGGATTCCCCTCGCTTTTCGATGCCGCCCTTCTCACCGAGCAGTCGCCTGACTCCCCCCCAGAAACGAACGAAGAGACGAACGTCGGAGGATCGTTCCTCTAAAGAGGCGGATCGCGGAGACGTACCGCCCGAGACCTTCGGGGACGGCTCTCCAACGATGGGGGCCCCCGACTCGGCGTCTGCCGAGGAGAGGGAGTCGGAACCGTCTGCCCCGGAACCTCGCCTCGACGACGCGGCGGACGAGGGTCCTTCCGTGGAGGGCGGCCCCACTCTCCCGAGTCCTGAGGATGCGCTCAGCGAGCTTGCAGACGAGATTGACACCGAGATCATCGACGAGGCCGCGTCCCGGATGGCGTCGAGTATCTCGGTGGGCACGAACGATCGGGTGGTGGAGATGCTGCTGCGGCGCGGGGTCGTGGACGAGGAGACCGTAGAGACGGCTCAGGCTCAGCGGGACGCGGAGAATCCAGATCTGGCTCTCTGGCGGGTGCTGGCCCAGCAGGACGAGGTGGACGAGGAGGCCGTCTACGAGCGTGCTGCCCGCATCTATGCCTTTTCGGTGGCCGACCTGGAGGCCGAGGAGGCAGACCTCGATTTCGTCCGGTCCACGGTCGAGACCTTCACCGAGGACCAACAGGAACAGCTCTTTGAGCTGGGGCTCGTGCCCCACCACGTGCAGCGGTCGGAGGGGCGGCAAGCGGTGATTCTCATAACCTACGACCCGATGCGCCCGGAGGTGCACCGGGTGGCCCGGTCGCTCAACCTGAGCAAGTTTGAGCTCCAGTACGCCCCCAAGTCCGTCGTCAATGATCTGCTTTCGGAGGCCTTTCCGAAGGACAATGAGTACCTGGAGCGGATTGACGAGGAGTCGGCCGTTGACCTCGGCCAGAACTTTGAGGACGAAGAGGACCTCGTCGACGAGGAGAAGCTGGAGGAGGAGATCAACCGGTCGACCCTCATCAACCTGTTCGAGGCGACCCTCGTGGAGGCGGTGCGAGAGGGCGCCTCCGACATCCACATTTACCCGAACTCGGAGAAGGAAGTCGAAATCCACTTCCGAGTCGACGGGCGTCTCAACCATTGGCACACTGAGGACCGCGTTCATCCGGAGGCTCTCCTGTCGGTGATTAAGGACAACGCGATGAACGTCGATCGCTTCGAGAGTGACACTGCGCAGGACGGCTTTATTCAGCGCGACGTTGATGGGACCCGCATTCGCTACCGGGTTTCCATCATGCCGATTGCCAGCTCCAACCAGGACATCGACTCGGAAAGCGTCGTCATCCGTGTCCTGGACGACCGGAAGGTCATCACGAATCTCAACAAGCTGGGATTGGGGCCACGGGCGCTCGAGCGGTTCGAGCACGCCATCCAGCAGCCCAACGGCATGGTCATCCTGACCGGGCCCACCGGGTCCGGAAAGAGTACGACACTCGTGGCTGCACTCCACCGCGTAATTGGGCCCGGCGAGAATGTGCTGACGGTTGAAGATCCCGTCGAGTACATCATTGAAGGGGCCCGGCAGATCAAGCTGAGCGACAAGCTGCAACTCAGAGACGCCCTCCGCTCCATCCTGCGCCACGACCCGGATACGGTGATGGTGGGAGAGATGCGGGACAAGGAGACGGCCGAGCTCGCGATCAAGCTTGCCAACACGGGGCACCTCACGTTCTCGACGCTCCACACGAACGACGCGCCGAGCGCCGTGAGCCGTCTCTACAAGATGGACATCGAGCCGTTTCTTATCGCTTACGCCATCAACCTAGTGGTGGCCCAGCGCCTTATCCGCACGCTCTGCCCGAACTGCAAGCGAGAAGTCCCGAACCCGGACTCCGTCAAATTGCGTCAACTGGGCTTCTCGGAGGAGGAGATCAACACCGGCACGTTTTACGCGGCGGACGACAAGGGTGGCTGCAGTCAGTGCGGCGGCACGGGCTACGACGGCCGGCGGGCCATTGCGGAGGCCCTCTACCTCACCGAGCCCATCCGTCACATGATCGTAGAGGCGGAGGGTGTGGTCGACGAGGGGGCGATCCGGGAGCACGCGGAGCAGGAAGACGGCATGCGATCGCTCCAGGCGTCGGCCCGTGAGGCCATTCTGAACGGGCAAACGTCCGTTGAGGAGATGATCCGTGTGGTGGCGACGTAATCGCTCTGTCTTGAGGTCGAGGGACAGGAAAGCCCGACAGATGAATACCTAAGAGTGTGCGGCACAGTCATTTGGGTCTTTCTCAACAAACGGTGTCATCGATATGCAACAGACACTCTTGGCGCTTCTGGCGCTCATGATGGCCACGTTTTTCAACTTCAACCAGATGCAAACGGAGTTGCAGAAGCAACGCCAGGTGATTCGGGCGGAGATGGAGCAGATGGCCCTCGGGGTGGGAATGCAGACCATGGAGGTGATCCGGGCCCGGGCCTACGACGACGCGACCGTCGGGGCTACGAGCAAAATTACGGACCCCACCGAGTTCGTGGATTCGTTTGTGGAAGGGAAGGATTGTCAGGCCTTTGGGGGCAGTCAGACCTGTGATTCGGTGGGCGATTTCGACGAAATGGTGCCCGCGACCGTGATGTTTGAGACCCCGGAGTTTGACATGGGGTTTGTCGTCGAGGTGGAGGTTCGGTACGTCAACGCGAGTATGGAGGTCGTTGCAGGGCCCACGTTTCGCAAAGAGGTGGTGATCTCGGTGCAGGACGCAGGGGACGACCCGTTTCTGCCCGAGCCAATCCAGTTTTCCGAGGTGTTGACCTACTACTAGGTGCATTTGCACTGTACGACATCCGGTTTCCTTCATAGAGCACACGTTTGCCATGCAATTTCTCTACGACAACTTAACGGCTACGGTCGTTGCTCTGATGACGACCTTGATTCTCCTGTCCATCCAGGCCCGGGCCACGCAGAATAACGTTGCCCAGGTGTCGCGGAACCGGATGGAGGAGCTCACGCAGACCTTCGCAACGTGGCTGGAGAAGGACCTCGAGCGGATGGGAGAAAATTTTGAAGAGAGCGAACGGGTTCCATTCGAGAATCCCATGTACACAGAGGCCGATGGGGGGACAGATATTACCACCCAGTTTACGTTTTACCGCGACTCGACGACCAGTAGCGACGATGAGCAGGAGTATCGAATCGCGACCCGCTACGAGGTGAACCAGGCGGGAACGCGGATGGTGGACGGGACGGAGAAGACCCTCTACAAGCTGACGCGGACGAGGCGGAGCAAGGAAATGGATGGGACAGGTTGGTCCTCCTGGTCTTCCGCGCAAGGCGTGAGCCCGTCCGCTCTCGGTTACTTCAAAATCGACCTGCTGGATCAGGACGCGAATCCGGTATCGAACCCCGAGTCGAACGAGGAGAGTGTTCACAGCATCCGAATTCGGTTCTCGGTCGTGTCTCCCTTTCAGAATCAGCAGACCTTCCCACAGGCCACGCACGTCGGGTCGGTGCTGCTCGTTCGGGACCGGACGGACGATCAGTCCGAGGACGCCGAGATCAACGTTCCGGAGGACGCAATGGACTGCTGGCGGGGACACTGGAAGCGGCTCACGGATCCCACCGGTTCGCCCTTCGGGTGTGCGGCGGCGTGTCTGAATGTAGCGTCAGGAGGAAAATACGGATCGAGCAACTGCTCCTCGGGTGGGGACCGCCCCTGGTGGTGGTAGCTTCACTGAGGAGGCTCTGCTTTTAGAATATTGACAGAAAAGACGAAGTGCGCAGCACGATGGGCCTAGACGGGCAGGATGGTCGTGCCCACAGGGCCTGAACGGACCTCAATTGTACCTTCTCACAGATCACAATCTCGTCATGGGTAAATACAGTTTGCTTCTGAGCTTATCGGTCGTGGGGGCCGTAACCATTCTCGCGTTTCAGGGAAACCAGACCTTCGTCGACACAAGCGAGCGTCAGTCACGTCGGCAGGGGCAGGTCATAGCCCGCCAGATTGCGCGGTCGGGGTACAACGCGGTCCTGTCGGAGGCGCACCAGGCGAACGGGTCGGACAAGGAGGTGAGCCAAATCGTCTCTGAGGTCGACACCGTTCGGGGCAAGTACGAGGGGGGCACCTACCAGGCGTGGCTGGAGCAAATTAGCTCCTCGGCGTACAAGGCCGTTTCCGTCGGTCGGTTTGCGGTGGCGGATCGAGTCGTGAAGCACCGCCTCGGAAATGGGTACGCGAACAATAACATGGATCCCCCGACGGTCGAGACCCCCAGTCAGCTCAATGTTACCTTTGAGCAGTCGATGGCTGGCTACTGCTCGGCAGTGTATTTGAAACGGGTACTGCCGGGCACGAAGCCGAAAGATCAGCCGGATCCCGAGATGATCTTTCCGCCTGGCAATGATCGAAATGATGCCTCTGCGAGCTACGACCAGACGATTGAGTCGGGCACCCGGCTGAACTTCATTCTGGCGGTCGACAAGGATTGCAGTCACGAAGACGACGAGTCGGCTAGCTTCCCTGACGACTACGACCATACCCAGCGGTCTTTTAAACAGGACGTCAATAAGATCAATACGATGCGGGAAGCGCCGTATGGCATGGTCGAGGAAACGACCATCGGGTCGGCGGACGGCTGGCGAGTGTCCTTTGAGGATCAGCGCGTGTTTACCGAGGCGCAGCTGTGGGACATCAAAGAAAACGGATATCCGGACGTCCAGTCCCCGAATGATGGCGACTGGGACCGACGGCGAAAGACATACGGCGGGGATGGATGGGGGTCGAACAGCGAGGACCTCCGTGACCTCAAGGACCATGGCGACATTCCTGACTTCAGCGATCAGGTGATCAAAGTCGCGCTGACGGATCCGACCTCTGAATCGACGTAGTCCGCGTCGGAGGTATGGGTTCGCTTCGCGATGTCGGGGTTCGGGGAGCGGCGGAGTGGGACGGGGCAGGAGGCGATTTCCGGGCCCCGTTTCCCTCCGCCCGTTCCTGAAACCTCCGTTTCCGATAGGTCGGCTCGAATTTTGCGCCTATACGTATCGACGGCTTATCGCCTGTAAACCCATACGATAAATCCAGCGGCCCAGTCCACTGTGGAAAATCTTTCTCCCCCAGCACAGGCAAACTCCCAGACCGGGTCTTCCGATGAACGGTCGTCCAATCCTCTGCCGGAGGTCTGTGCACGCATTATCGAGTCCATTCCCAAGTCATATCGGGGGCAACGGCGGCTCCGGTACTTGGCCGAGAAGACCAGCGAGGTCTCCGTGGAGGATGAAACGGCGCTCCAGGCGCACGTGAATCGGTTCGTTCGGCGGACCCTGGAGCTCGACGCCAGTGACATGGACCTCGGCGGCCGGGCCTGTGACGGCAACGTCTGGTACCGGGTCGACGGCGAGAAGCGGCCAGAAGAGGATTTGGGTACGTACGACCCGCTGGAGACCGACATCCTCGTCCTCAATCTCCTCAACGAGAAGCAGACGAAGCAGCTCCTGAACGAAGGGGCGGCGGACTTCTCGTATCGGTTGGAAGACGTGACCGGTGAGGACGGTCGGCCCCGTCGCTTCCGGGCCACAGCGTACTCGGACTACGACCACGCAGCCCTCAACATGCGCGCCATCACCGACGAGGTGTTTGCGCTGGACGACTTGGGCTTCCACGAGAAGATTCAGAAGGGGATGATGTTTCGGCACGTACGGGATGGGCTCACCCTCATTACCGGTGTGACCGGATCCGGGAAGAGCACCACGCTCGATGCCATCGTCGACGCGAACAATGAAGATTTTCCCGGTCACGTCGTCGTGATTGCCCAGCCGGTGGAGTACATGCACAAGCCCAAAAAGTGCATCGTGCGTCACCGCGAAGTGGGGAAGGACGTAGAGAGCTTCAAGGCCGGCATTACGCAGGCCCTGCGGCAGGACCCCGACATCGTGGTCATTGGGGAGATGCGGGATCCAGAGACCATCCAGGCGGCCCTCGAAATTACCGACTCGGGCCACAAGGTCTTTTCGACACTGCACACCTCCTCGGCCATGGAGACGATCGACCGGATCGTGGCGGAGGTGCCGCCGGAGGAGCAGCAGCGCGTGCGGCACCGCCTCGCCGACGTACTCCGGTGTGTCATCTCACAGCAGCTGCTCCCGAAAGTCGGCGGCGGTCGACAGATGGCAAAGGAGGTGCTCTGGGTGGGATCGTCCGCCCGCGCGGCGATCAAGAATGACAACGTGGGGGAGGTGTACCAGATGATGTGGGAGGGGGGCCAACAGGGACAGACGACGCTGGAGCAGGACCTCTATCGCCTCGTGCGGAAGAAAAAAATCAAGCCGGAGCACGCGATGGATTACGCAAACAATAAGAAGCGCCTCCGTCGCCTCTTTTAGGGGCGCGGTCTCCCGCTGTGGCGTCTCTGCGGGGTCTGTTTTCACTCTGAGATGTTGATTGTTTCGAGCCGATGAGCACACACGCACTTGGCATAAAGGTGTCGGCGGACGCCCTCCACGCCGTGCTGTTAGAACGCACGGAGGAGGAAACGACCGTCCAGTTTCGGTGGTCGTCGACCCAGTCGGACGCTCGCGGAGATGATCTTCCGTTCGATGAGCCCGGCGGGATGTCCCCCGACGTAGAGGAGGAGTCCGACGACGTCACTATTCAGTTTGGCGAGGAGGGCGGCGGGGGCGGTGACATGTTTATGGGGTCGGAATTCGACGACATAGACGGGGGCGACGAGGCCCTTGGGGCTCCAGACGGCGGACGCGAGGTGTGGAATTTTCAGGTGGAGCTCGACGATCTACTCGATGAGTGCGCCGAGCGGGGGTATGAAGATCCCGAGATTGCCTTCTGCAGTACCACGTCGCATATCGACGACGTGGAGCTTCGCCTTCCGCCGGACGAGACCGACGACGAGGAGGCCGAGGAGACCGAGCAGGGTCTCCCCCTCCCAGCCGCTCGTTCGACCCTTTTGGAAATGCTGGAGGACCAGTACGAAGGGGAGGTGGAGGACGGGCGTGTGGGATTCGTGCCGATGCACCGCACGGGCGATGGATACCAGCGCGTCTTGGCTCTCATTGCACGTCCCGGAGGGCCGGTCCTTTCCACGCTTGCGGCGATGCAGGATCAGACCCTGGCCCGGTCTCCACAGACGCGTCTGCTGGACGCCGAGGTGTCCCTGTACCTGGGACTTGCTCGCTCGGTGCTTCAATTGCCGCCCGACACTCCCGAGAAGACCATCTTCGTGCGCTCGGGCACCGAGGACACGCTGGTTCTGTTCATTGAGGGCAACACACTTCGCCAGTCAGAGCACCTTCCGGAGCTGACGGCGGAGGACTCTGCTGAGACCATCTGCAGCCGAGTGCTCCTCTTGCAGGACGAATACGGGATGGGAGAGGTCCAGCACCTCATGCTCGTTGCGGAAAAGGAGGAGGGGGTACTCGCTAGCGCATTCAAGTCGTACTTCTCCACGTCCGAGCTTCACGTGCTGCGGTCGCATCTGCCCGGTGGGGACGAGACCGACACCGAGGCGTATGTGGGGGCGACTGGTGCAGCACTCCGTCTACTCGACGATCCCGAGTATGCACCGTATTTCCAGCCGGTCAACATGCTGGCGAAGAATTACGTCGCGAGTCGATTCCGGCTTCCGGTCGGGTGGTCGGTTCCCGCGCTCCTGACCCTTCTGGCTATTACGACGCTCGGGTTCGTGTGGCTCTACTTCATGAACGCGAATACCATCAGTGAGCGGCGCACCGAACTGCGAAACCTGCGGCAGAAGGTGGACCAGGTGGATCAGCAGGCGCTCCAACAGCGCATCGACAGTCTGCAGGCCGCAACGACCGAATTTGCCGAGGCAAACGAGACCGTGGGGAGGCTTCTGCGTGGAAGCAACAAGTGGAGCAGTGGCCTAGCCACGGTCACCGGCCAGATGAATCGCATCCGAGGCCTCACTGTCGATCAGTGGAGCCCGGAGACCGAGACGGAGGTGACGGTCACGGGACGGTCTACTGACCGATCGAAGGTGGTCCAACTCGCGCAACAACTGAACGGCAGCATCCTCGGACTCACCTTTACGGAAACGCGCGACGTGTCGCTGTACGACTTTGAGATTACAGTCCCACTCGACACCACCAAGCCGGAGGCGATCGAGTACTGGCGTGAGCAGCGTGGTGAGAAACTGGCGGCTGGGGAGGAACCCGTACAGATGGGCCCGGACACCCCCGGCTCGACGCCGGACTCGTCGGCGACCTCGAACGTGCAGGCCTCCTCGGCCCAGGCGGGGACCGACACGGGTCTGGCCACCGGTACGGCTCCATCGAGTGGAGACGAGCAGGCAAACAGGGATGAATCGAACGGGGAGGCGTCTTCGGTCTGGACGGTGGTGGTGGCGTCGGTGCTGGAAAGCACGGCGGCCGAAGAGGCAGCACAGCGCTTTCGGGAGCGCCTGGACGACGACTCCTATCCGGTCCAGATCCGGCACAGCTCGGAAAATGGACGGTATCGGGTGGGAGTCGGGCGGTTTGCGTCGGTTCAGAATGCGCTCTCGGTCCTCCAAGACATGAACGGAACCCTTCCAGAGGGGGCGTGGCTGCTCAAGGTGACGGAGACGGAGGAGGATACGGCTTCCGCCGAGGCCTCCACTTCGGGCCCTACATCATCCGACGAGTCTGACTCGGGACGCTCGGGTTGACGGGGACGCCCCCAACGGCACGCACTTTTTCCTTGGCTTACGTGGACGACGCATGTTTTCGCTTGACTCCAACCAGATTCTGCTTCTCACCTGCCTGATTCTTGTGGGCGGAGTGGGCACGTACGTAACATATTTTCACCAGCAGAAGACGATTACGTCCCTGGAACAAGAGATTGAGGCGAAGAAGCAGGAGCAGGAAGAAATTCGGGCCCTCCGTGCCGACCGTGCGAACGCGGAGTCACGACTAGAGACCGTTCGCCATCGGTGGCGCACCCAGTACAAGGTGGTTCCTGCGACCATTTCCTCTCCGGACATTGTGTCCTATCTCACCGACCTCACACAGACGGGATTTCAGCGGTTCGACGTGACGTCGGCCGGGTCGGAGGAGCGAGAGGGCTACAGCGTACACACGTTCAGTGCGGAGGGGGAGGCGTACTTCACGAATCTGTATCAGTTTGTCTGGACGATCGAAAACAACCGGCCGTTCTACCGCATCGGCGACCTGAACCTGAACTACCTCGAGGAGCGGGAGACCGACGAGGAAACAGGCCGCACGACGATGGACGTTCTCGTCTCGTTCGAGATGGACGTGCAGGCCATCTACGGGGCCGCCACGAATCTGCCCTCTTCGACGACCCCCTCCGATGGGCGAGAGGTCGAGCGCCTACCCGTCGCGCAAAATTCTACCACTCCTCCACTTCCCTCCTCAGTGGTGCCCAACCCCGCACCCGAGATTAACCCCTTCTATCCCCTTGTCTTCGAGGAGGTGCCCCCCAACCAGTACGACCGTCTGAACGTCGAGTCCGCGCAGTTGCTCTCGATCGTAGATGGAGAGGCGATCTTTCAAACTGGAGAGGGCCTTCAGCGGGTGGGAGAAGGAGACCGGGTCTATCTGGGCCGCATCGTTGAAGTGAGCTCGGAGGAGGGACGCGTGGTGGCGCGTTTGAATCGGGGCGGGATCATAGACCGCGTGGAACGGACGCTGGGTGGTGAAAGCCCGCTCCGGTTTCGGAATGGTGCGGCCGCGTCCTCCACCGACCAACAGGAATAGTCCTTGCTCCAATTTTCGGTAGGGTGGCCCCTTGACAAGGAACTCACTCACTGTCGGAGGCCGCTCGGACCTTGCCGTCTATGCGTTTTGCTTTTAATCTCTCGTACCGCCGACGTCCAACGTTCATGATCTGCTCTTCTCGCCTTCGGTGTGTTCTGTCGGTCCTTCTCATTCTTCTGTGGGGAGGGGGGCTGTGCCTGCCCGCTGAGGCCCAGGAACGGCCGGACCGCCGCAAGACCCGCACCAATATCTCCCCTGAGTTGCTGGTGTCCTTCGGACAAGAGACGTCGCTGGACCAGTTTATCGAGATCGTGAATCCGATCTTTCAACGGGAGCTAGACAAGCGGGTCGTCGATCCGGAGGACCGGACGACCTCAATCGGGGTGTCGATCTCGGGCATGTACTACCTTGACGCCTTTCAGCGGGTGTTGGAAGTCAACGGATTGACGTACCGGGAGACCGACAATGTTTTCTTGGTGCAAGAAGCCGAACAGGAGGACTCCGTCGAGGAAACGCAAGCACCGTCCGAGTCCGAAGAGGGCCCGCCCGCTACTGTGGATACGCGAGAGATTCGGATTAACGCCATTCTCTTCAACCTCAACCTCACGAAGGTACGGAACCTCGGGCTTCGGTGGGACGAAATTCTCGGCTCTACACAAGGCGGACAGGGTGGAGGAGCGGGAGGCGGTGGTGCGGGAGGAGGACAAGGCGGGGGGACCGGTGGTGCTGGGGCGGGCGGGCAGGGACAGCAGCAAAACTTTGCCATTCGGACGGAAAACCTGTTCGAGAGTGTTGACAACATTTTGCAAACGCCCGATCAGATCTCGCTCTCTCAGTTCCGCCGTTTCCTCAACCTTTTGGAGCAGGATGACGTGGGTCGCACCGTGGCCAATCCGCAGGTGACCGTACAGAGTGGACAGCAGGGCGAAATTCAGATTGGTCAGGACGTTCCGATTCAGACCACCGACTTTGCAGGAAACACCGTCACGGAGTTCTTTTCGACCGGCATCATCATTAATGTCACGCCCACGTTGCTGAGCCAGGCGGTGGCCGACACCTCCGGAGCACCCGAGTTGGATTTCGTTCACCTGGACGTGGACGTGGAAGACTCCAACAGTCAGCCCACGGGCTCCGGACCGATTATCAACCGAAATCAGGCCAGCACGCAGATTCTCCTGCTCGACAACGAGGCGACGGCCATCGGTGGTCTCATTTCCACTCAGAAGACGACGACGCGCAGCGGCGTTCCCCTTCTCAAGGATCTGCCGGGATGGTTCTTTGGGTTGCGGTACATCTTCGGCTCGGAGACGACGAACGTCTCGAAGCAGGAGCTCTTGATCGTGCTCCGGGCTGAGGTCGTGGATCCGCTCCGGGCCCGTGCGGACCAGGACGAGGATGGAGAACTGCTCGATCAGCGTCGCCGGAACGCGCAGGAGGCCCTGCGCCGGCTCGGGAAAAAGTACGCCGAAGATGCTGAGTTTCCGGCTCCGGACACTGAACTGGAAGAGCCGTAACGAACTGTTGTGCGTTGTGCGGGGGGTAAGCGTCAACACAGGGGAACACCCCGGGGGACGGCTGATACGGGGGATACCTGGTTGTCCCCCGAATTTCGTTCCATTCCATGGTTCCCGTTTGGCTGACCGATACGGTTACGAGCAATCTGAACCGGGCCCTGCATTACACTCAACTCTGGGGCCTGCACGGCATGGAGCTTCGGACCGTGGGCGGGCCGGACGACCGGATCCCTTTCGTCAACGAAAAGCAGATTCGGGAGCAATTAGAGGGAACCGATCTGCTCCTTGCCAGCGTCGTTCCGAGCATGTTTGAAGGGCCGGTGAGCGACCGGGCGGCATGGATGAATGATCTTCTGCAGTTCGAAGACACCCTCAAGTTGTGTCGGCGCGTAGGTTGTCCTCGAGTAACGATCAGTCCTTTCGCTGCGGAGCCCGGGGCATCTATTGAACCCATGGCGGAGGCCCTCCAGCAAGCCGGTGAAAAGGCCGCCGAGTACGACCTCCTGGTTGCGGTGCGAAATGGGCCCGAAACTGCGTGTCCCACGGGCCAGGCCCTTGCCGATCTGCTGGCTCAGGTGGAGGCCTCCAACGTCCGTGCAGCGTGGAATCCGGTGGGGGCGATGCGAGCGGGAGAAGACCCGAGTACGGGACTGACGGCCCTCGCGGGCCTCGTTACGCTCGTTCGGTGCAGTGATGGGCGTGTTGAGGGGGGGCAGTGGGTGGACACGCCCCTTGGAGATGGAGCCGTGGGATGGACCGAACAGCTGGAGCAGTTGTCCGCACAGGGCTTCCGGGGGGCGATCAGTTTGGAGATGTTCTTAGAGCCGCGCCCGAAACACGGCCTGCGGTCCGCCACCACTCTGATCCACATGATTCGGGAGGTCCGGGCGGGGGTCCGTTCAGAATAAGGTCGCCCGAGCCCGGCGGGGAAACCTGCGTCGGACGTTTCCTGTATCGTTTCCGTCGTTTTCCAACCAACGGCTCTCCTCCATTTTCCAAGTTTGCACGATTCCATGTCCGTATCCCGCGACGACGTTCGGCACGTTGCTCAACTTGCTCGGCTCGACTTTTCGGAGGAGGAAGAAGCCCAGATGGCCGACGAGCTCAGTCAAATCCTCGGGTACGTAGACAAGCTCGACGAGCTCGATACGTCCGGGGTGCCACCCATGTCGCACGTTCTTGACGTCACCAATGTCTTTCGGGACGACGAGGTTGAAGAGCGAATCGATCGCGGGCAGGCCCTTGAACCCGCGCCGGAGACCGACGACGAGCATTTCCTCGTCCCGCAGGTAATCGAGTAAGTCCCGGCGACAGTCCAGGGTGTGAGGATCTCGTAATGGATGGGTGAAGCGGAACTTCTTTCGTTCTGTTTGTATGTTGTAACACGAGAAATCACGAACCTCGATCTCAAGGTGGCCAGCATGGGCCAGATCCTGCGCGACCACATAAAGCAGAGTGTCCCGTTTGAGGATGCGGCCCAGGAGGCAATGTTAAACCTGTTCGTCGCTACGGCACATGTACGGCGGCGCGTGGAGCGAGTATGTCAGAAGCACGACCTCCAGTTTAGTCACCACAATGTCCTCCGGATTCTTCGGGGCGTGCATCCGGACGGCCATCCACGGTGCGAAATTATTGAGCGGATGCTCGATCCGTCTCCCGATGTGACGCGCCTCATCGACAAGCTTGTAGAGAGGGGGCTCGTTCGACGCTCGACGAGTGACGAAGACCGTCGGATGACCATCCACACCATCACCGAAAAGGGTCTGGAGTTGCTTGGGCAGATGGACCCCGAAATCCACAAGGTCCAGCAGTGGTTCAATACCCGAGTGTCCGATCGAGACCTAAAGCACCTGTCCAGAATCTGCGAGGGGATCTATGGCGGATATGAGAACGGTGCATAATTTTCGTAGAAACATGTTGCAACGTATAATGTTGCGACACTAGTTCGCTTGCTTATTCGTTTAGGCTGAGTGGGCTAAGTACTCGCACGATTCATACATCCTCAAAACCAATCCAGATCAACCATGAGTGACCTGAATGCACGAGATCAAAAGCTTAACGAGATGATTCTCCAGGGAGAAATCCTGGAGGCGTTCGAGAAATTTTATGCCGACGACATCGTCATGGAAGAGGGGGACGACCGCCGTGTCGGCAAGGAAGAGAATCGGGAGTACGAGAAGCAGTTCGTAAACTCCCTTCAGGAGTTTCACTCGGCTGAAATCAAGGCCCGAGCCGTAGACGAACAGAATAACGTCACGTTCTCCCAATGGGACAATGAAATGACCCTCGAAGGCGTCGGTCGTGTGGAGCAGAAGCAGGTGTCCGTGCGCACCTGGAACGACGACGGCCAGATTACCAACGAGAAGTTTTACAAGATTGGATAGGCAAAGAAGGGTGTCTGGTGGAGGAGGGAGATTGCTGGCCGGGTTGGTCGGTTCGTCACTCCTCCACTTGGCAGTTTCCGGAATCATTTCTCGTCCAATCCTGCGGACTATTCCAGTTTCTATCTTCTTATGAAAGCATACGCCCCACTCGTTGCCCGAGTGCTTCTTGGACTCATCTTTGTCGTCTCTGGTGCGAATAAAATCGCCAGCTTTGAGGGGACGCAGCAGTACATGGCCGAGTATGGACTGCCGGCAAAGGGCTTCCTTTTGGTGGGGGCAACGGTTGTGGAAGTGGCCGGGGGTCTGTCGATCATGTTGGGGTACGGAGCTCGGATTGGGGCGGCCGTTCTCATTCTTTTCTTGATTCCGGCGACACTGATCTTCCACACCGATTTCAGTCAGCAGACGCAGGTGGTCATGTTCCTCAAGAACCTCTCGATCATGGGAGGACTCCTGCTGCTAGCGGCCCACGGGCCTGGCTCGTATAGCCTGCGTCCGGGGACGGGTCGTGGATCCTAAGGTCTTCGAGGGAGAGTGCGTAACATTCTCGCCTGTTGCGGGCGTTTCGCGATCGTATTCCTCGGTGCATTCCGAAAACACGAAACATACATTGCTCGGCGAGGTCGGATTCATTGACGTTCTGCCTCCCCCACCAGGAGAAGCCCTGGGGCCGTCTGGGCCCTGGGGCTTTCGTATGGGTGGGCCTGATGGCCATTCGGCTCGCACCAGGCGTCAGTGCGTCCCTCGGAGGACCGCCGCATCGCGTTCGGGAATGGACGGATTGATGCGCTGTCCGGTGCCGACCTCATAGCCCGCCTGTACCGTGGTTCGGGGACGGAGCCGAAGACTCCAGTGCAGGTGCGGAGCGTCGGATTTGTAATCCAGAGCCGTTCTGAGAAAAAAGTTGTAGTCCGGATCGTCCAGGCGTTGGTGGAGGCGTCGGAGGACAGTTCGCAATGCCCGGGCGAGATTGGTTCGGTCCGGCTCGGGAAGCCGCCCAAACTCTGGCTCATGCTCGCGGGGGAGGATCCACATCTCGTACGGGACCTCGGCGGCGAACGGGACGAAGACGACGTACGTGTCGCTCGTCCACACGAGCCGGGCCTCCGCGTCGAGTTCGGTGTCGATCATGGCGCAGTAGGGACACTTCCCCAGTTCCTCGTACCGGGTCCGGGCGGCCTGCTCCTCGCGTTCGATGTCGGGTGGGCGGAAATCAGGGGCAATGAGTTGGCTGTGGGGGTGGGGGATGGAGGCCCCGGCACTCGCGCCGTGGTTGCGAAAGAGAAACGGGATCAGGTCGTGGTCGGCCGTGCGGACCGCGTGGTACCGCTCCAGATAGGTCTCGAGCACGGCGTCGACCTCGGCCACGGGCATCTCGGCCAAGGGCCGATGGTGGTGGGGCGTGTCGATGATTACCTCTTGCCGTCCCCGGCTGGCGCGGGTGCGATATAGCTCATCCGAATAGTGGGAGGAGTCTCGGTCGGGGGTGAGGGCGGCGTATTTGTTGGGGACCACCCGGGTCGTCCATCCGGGAGAATGATCTTGCGACTTCTCCCAGATCACGGACGGAAGCATCTCCTCGTGTCCCGGGCAGAATGGGCATCCCTCCACGGGCGGGTCCTCTGCAGGGGACGAGGAGGCCGAGTTGACCGTCGTTTGCTTCGGACGGCTACTTCGGGAGGGGGCAAATGCGACCCACTGGTTCGTAATGCGATCCTGGCGCGTTTCCGGGGTATATGAGGGAGCCATAGGGGAGAAAGGTGGGAGAGGAGGACATCCATCCCGAAACAAAATGGCGCCGAACCGTCCAATCAAGCGACCTCGCCCCATCTTTTCACGAAGACATCGACCTGGCCCCGTGAGCACCACGACAGATGCTCCCTCGCACTCGGGTTCGGTGGCAGGACACTACGATCGCCTCGATCGATTCTACCGTCAGCTGTGGGGGGAGCACCTGCATCACGGCTTATGGAGTGATCCGTCGCTGTCGGCTGAGGAGGCGGTGCGTCATCTCGTCCACCGCGTCGCCGCAGACGCTCGGATCGAGCGAGGCACCCGGGTGTGTGACGTAGGGTGCGGGTATGGTGCACCGGCCCGGATGTGGACAAATGACTATGGGGCCGAGGTCGTGGGTTTCACCGTCTCCGCCGTTCAGCACGCCTATGCCGAACGACAAACGGGGAGCAGCCCCGCTCCTACATATCAGCTGCAGGATTTTCTGGAAAATGACTTGCCCGCGGAGAGTGTTGACGCGGTGGTGGCCATCGAGAGCCTTACCCACATCGACGATCCACCTCGCGTATTTCGGGAGGCCGCTCGGCTGCTACGTCCCGGGGGACTGGTGGTCTGCTGCGTATGGATGGCCGCGCCGAACGTCTCACGCCTCAGTCGCTCGGTATTGCTCGATTCGATCTGTGTAGAAGGGCGCCTCACTGTGCTTCCCACGGCGACGGAGCTACATCGGTGGACGACCCAGGCTGGCCTCCGGGTGCGGCAATTGACAGACCGGACCGCACAGGTGCGTCGGACATGGAGGGTCGTGATCGGCCGGCTGTGGGGGGCGCTGTGGACCGATCCGACAGTAATTCGAACACTCCTGGATGTGTCGGTGCCGGACCGTGTCTTTGCCCGGGCCGTCGTTCGCATCTGGGTGGCACAGCACCTCGGTGTCCTACGGTACGGGTGGCTTGTAGCGGAGCGAGAGTGAAAGATGTTCTCCTGAGGGAATGGAGAAAGCGTGGCCACTGTCGGCAGCGTAGAGTCCAGCGAGGGGGAGAAAACGGACGCGTTTGCGCAGACGGATCCCACCTCCTATATTCCAACGGCGTTCCGAAAAAGAGAGGACTGCCAGCCCCCGGACGATGCTTGTGGGGCTCTTAATCTTGACCCCGGAGCCGCCCATCTATGGACTTCCGGTCCACGACTCCACATTCTCGCGTACTTTTGTCCGTGTCACTGCGCTGACATCATGCTGCAAACTGTCGTCGACTTTCTCTACGATGTAGTTTGGACATACGGCATCCCGATCGGGGACGGGCAGTACATTCCGTGGGTCGTCTTGTTGCTCCTCGGGGCTGGCATCTACTTTACCCTTCGGCTGGCCTTCGTCCAGATCCGGCAGTTTCCACATGGGATCGCCGTCACGTCGGGCAAGTACGACGACCCGGAGGATCCGGGGGACGTGTCTCATTTTCAGGCCCTCACGACCGCCCTGTCGGCCACCCTCGGCATTGGGAACATCGCAGGGGCAGCCCTCGCCATCCATGTCGGTGGCCCTGGAGCCCTGTTTTGGATGTGGATTACCGGTCTCCTCGGCATGGCGACCAAGTACAGCGAGGTGACGATTGCCCAGTTCTACCGAAACGTCGATGAGCCGACCGAAGCGGAAAAGGGCACCTGGCAGCAAACGTGGAAGGGGACCGTGGCCGGAGGGCCCATGTTCTACATCGAAAAAGGACTCGGCAAGAACTGGAAGCCGCTGGCGGTCTTCTTTGCGGTGATGTTGATGATTACGTCCTTCCTCACCGGAAACGCCGTACAGGCCAACACGGTGGCCGACGTCATGAACTCGGAGTTTGGGGTTGCAGTGTGGATCTCCGGGCTCCTGCTGGCCGCCGTCATTGCCCTCGTCATCCTCGGCGGCGTGACCGCCATTGGGCGCGTCACGGGGATTCTGGTGCCCGTGATGGCCGCGGCGTACGTCGTCGGCGCCCTGCTCGTCCTGGCCTTCAACTACACGGAAGTCCTGCCGACGCTGGGAAGCATCTTCACGAATGCCTTCAATCCGTCCGCGGGGGTGGCGGGGACCGGGGCCGGTGCCTTCTTATTAACATTCACCTATGGGGTGCAACGCGGCCTCTTTTCCAATGAGGCCGGCATGGGATCGGCGCCCATCGCGCACTCGGCGGCGAAGACGGACGAACCGGCCTCGGAGGGGGTAGTGGCGCTTCTGGAGCCGTTCATCGACACGATTACGGTCGTCACGCTTACTTGCTTGGCCATTCTCGTAAGTGGAGCCTGGGGGACGGCCGTGCCCACGGAGTTCAACCTTGACTCCGGCAGTGCGGAGTATCGCGTGGCGGGCGAGGGCGGCATTTTCCCCAGCTCCGAAGTGCCCGAAGAAATTCGGATCGAGAACGGTGAGCAGCAGGTGCCCAACGCCGACGAGGACCCGCAGTTTGCCTGGCGACAGGCCGTGGTGAACTCCTTCTATACTTCGTGCGCAAACGACTGCGAGGATCCGGAAGACCTGCAGGAGCCGTTTACGGGCACGCTCTATCCGACGAAAGATGTGGCCGTGGCCGACGATGGCACCGAATACGAGGTGCTCTACGGGGAGGGGGTGCGCAGTGGGGCTCCTCTTACCCGCCTGGCCTTTGAGCGTGGCCTGTCGCCACTCGGCGACTGGGGCGGGTACATCGTCATCCTGAGTGTGCTCCTCTTCGCCATCTCGACCTCCATTTCGTGGAGCTACTACGGCGACCGCTGTGCCTACTACCTGTTCGGCGAGCGGGCCATCTTCCCGTACAAGGTCGTCTTCGTGATCATGAACTTCACCGGGGCGGTCACCGCTCTCACGACCATCTGGACCATTGGGGACATTGCCCTTGGGATCGTGATTGTGCCGAACCTGATTGCCGTGATCATGCTGACGGACAAGGTGAAAGAGATTACGGACGACTACACCTCGCGGAAGCCATGGCTGGAGGAGCCGGAGGCATAACGGGCGATGGGACACGTGAATAGCCCACTCGCACTTTCGTCGCATCGATCGTGCTGCCTGCACTGACCTCTGTTCCGACATGGAGAACCTGACGGTTGTCGACCATCCTCTCTTGAAGCGGGATTTGACCATCCTGCGCCGCGACGAGACCCCGCACGGCCAGTTTCGGAAGACGGTGTCCGACGCGGCGGCGATTCTGGCCTACGAGGCGATGCGTAACATTGAGGTGGATGAGACGAGGATTGAGACGCCGCTTGAAACCACGACCGGCTACGAGATTGCTGAGGACGTGATGGTGGTGCCCATCATGCGGGCTGGCCTGGGCATGGTGGATGGCTTCGTGCGGTACGTGCCGGAGGCCCGGGTGGGCCACCTCGGCATGCAGCGCGACGAGGAGACGTACCGCCCCGTCGACTATTACAGCAACATCCCGGCGGGCGTCGAGAGTGCCCACGTGTTCGTGGTGGACCCGATGCTGGCCACGGGTGGCAGTGCCACCTTCGCCATCGACCACTTGAAAGACGAGGGCGGAACGGATTTCACCTTCGCGTGTCTGGTGGCGGCGCCCGAGGGGGTGACGAAGCTTCGGCAGGAGCACCCGGACGTGCCCGTGGTAACGGCGGTGCTGGACCGGGAGCTGGACGACAATGCCTTCATTCGCCCCGGCTTGGGGGACGCGGGGGACCGAATCTTTGGAACGCGATCGTGACCGAGGAACGCTGACCGATGGGCCATCTCACTTCGTTTCCCCGTACACTCGTCCTGCTCGCGGTTCTTTTGGGGGTTTGGGGAAGCCCGATGTCGGCCTCAGGGCAGGACGATGGGATTGACGTCCCGGACCCTATTCTGAGCGGGATCGAGTTTTCGGTGTCGGTGCCGGGGGACTCCACGCTGGCGACTCAGGGGCCGCCAGTGTTGCGCGTGGGGGACTCCACCAGCCCGCTGTCGTATGATGTAGAAAACAGGCAGTGGACTGCGGACGGTGTCTCGGTCGCGTCCAGCGGGATCACCACCGTCGAGGTCGTGACCAACGATACGGTGTTCCGCTCGGCGACCACCAGAGTCATTCCGGGCTGGCTGTCCATCTTGCCGCCACTTCTTGCAATTGGCATGGCGCTACTGTACCGGCGCGTGGTTCCGGCGCTGTTCTTTGGGGTATGGGTGGGGGCGGTTATTGCGATTGGCTTTACGCCGTGGGCGGCGTTCAAGGGGCTGCTGGACAGCTTCCAGATCTACGTGCTGAATGCGATGGCCAATCCGGACCGGGTGGCCATCATCCTGTTCTCTTTGATGATCGGGGGAATGGTGGGCATCATCTCCAAGAATGGTGGAACGCTGGGCATCGTGGAGCGCCTCACGGGATGGGCGAGCGACTCGAAGCGAGGACAGATCGTGACGGGAGTGCTGGGCATCAGCATTTTCTTTGATGACTACGCCAACACCTTGATCGTAGGCAACACCATGCGCCCGGTCACCGACCGACTCCGCATCTCGCGCGAGAAGCTGGCCTACGTCGTAGACTCGACCGCGGCCCCTATCTCCACCGTCGCACTCGTCACGACGTGGATTGGGTATCAGGTGGGTCTCTTGGGCACCGCCATTGAAAACATCGAGGGGTTTGCACAGGGGGCGTATTCGGTATTCCTCAGCTCGCTGCCCTACAACTTTTATCCGTTCCTTGCACTCTTTTTCGTCTTTCTCGTGGCCTATTCGGGACTCGACTTTGGGCCGATGTACCGTGCGGAGCAGCGGGCCCGCGAGACCGGTGAGGTCCTGGGCGAGGAGGCGAAGGTCGACGAGGCGGCGTCAGAGGGGGAGGAGCTGGAGCCGCCGGAGGGGACGCCGTTGCGCGCGTTCAACGCGGTTATCCCTATTATCGTGCTGGTAGGTGGGGTGCTCGGCGGGCTGTACGCAACGGGGGTTCAGGCCGTGGGGACGGGGGCGCCACTGCAGGACATCATCGGGGAGGCGAACTCGTACACTGCCCTCATGTGGGGATCATTGCTTGGCGTCCTGGTGGCGGCGATCCTGTCCATAGGACAGGGCATTCTTGATCTAGAGCAGACCGTGGAGGCCTGGTACGAGGGCCTCAAGTCCATGCTGTTTGCAATGATCATCCTCGTGCTTGCGTGGGCCCTGTCGAACATTACGGAAGTGCTACACACGGCCGACTACCTCGTGTCGGTTCTTGGGGAGTGGCTACCACCTGGGGTGGTCCCGGCGCTCATCTTCGTGCTTGCGGCCGCCACGGCCTTTGCCACGGGGTCGAGTTGGGGCACCATGGGCATCCTCATGCCGCTGGTGGTGCCGCTGGTATGGGCGGTGCTCGCACAGAACGGGATGGACGACCCGGCACACTACCACATCCTGTACTCGGCCGTGTCGTGTGTGCTGGCCGGGTCGGTGTGGGGGGATCACTGCTCGCCCATCTCGGACACGACAATCCTCTCGTCCATGGCCAGCGGTTGCGATCACGTCGAGCACGTGCGCACGCAACTGCCCTATGCGCTCAGCGTCGGAACCGTGGCTATATTGTTTGGCACATTGCCCGCCGGGTTCGGCCTACCGTGGTGGATCGGCCTTCTGATTGGGGCGGTTCTCCTGTACGGCCTCCTGAAAACAATCGGTTCGCCCGTCGACACGGCCCGCCCCGCCGCGGAAGCCCCGGCGTAGACCCATGGGCGAGGGGCCCGGGAAGGGTGACGTGTGGAACTCTTTTGCTTCGTTTCGTTCCTCATCATTCGACTCACACCGCCATGTTTCTCGATGCCGACGATCGTCCCTGGGGCCGCTGGGAGGAGTACCTCAACGAGCCGGGGTACCGCGTGAAGCGTATCATTGTCCATCCCGGCCAACGGCTCTCGCTGCAAAAACACGAACATCGAAAGGAGCATTGGGTCGTCGTTCGGGGGGCGGGGGTGTTCACCCGCAATGACGAGGAAATTGAGGTTTCGGAAGGGGACACGTGCTTCATCGACACGGGCGACGTGCACCGCATCGAGAATGATGGCGACGAGCCCCTCGTTTTCATCGAGACGCAGATGGGGCTCTGTCTGGAGGACGACATCATTCGACTGGAGGACGATTACGGGCGGGAGTAGAGAGGCGGGACGACCGGAAAAGGGTGAGTTTACACCGAAGAGTCTGCGGAAGCACTGCGTCTAGGCGATCCTCTTCCGGCACTTCTGCGTGTCCCATTCCGTTAAGGTCTTTTGCGCACAGTCCTTCCGCAATCTCCTTCGTTCATGGTATTGCCGATCTACGTCTACGGCCACGAAGCCCTCCGGGAAGAGACCGACCCCGTGGAGGAAAACACGGAGTCGCTCCAGGAGCTCATCGACAACATGATTGAGACGATGCATAACGCCGCGGGCATTGGTCTGGCGGCGCCGCAGGTGGGGCGTAGCGAGCGTCTCTTCGTGGTCGACCTCACCCCGATGGCCGAGGAGATGGAAGAGGCGGGCGAGCCGCTCCCGCCCCAGCCGATGGTCTTTATCAACCCTGAAATCGTGGAGGAGAGCGACGAGACCGTGGAGCTGGAGGAAGGGTGCCTTTCGATTCCGGAGGTGCGGGAGGCGGTAACGCGTCCCAAACGGGTGCGGATGCGGTACCGAGACCGTCAGTTCGACGAGCAGGAGGTGGAGGCCGGTGCCATGCTCGCACGGGTCCTGCAACACGAGCGTGACCATCTCGACGGTATTCTCTTTCTCGACTATCTCAGCAGCTTTCGTAAGCGCCTTCTCCGCCGTCCCCTACGCGAAATGGTAAACGGGGAGGTGGAGGCCGATTACCCGCTCGTGACGAAGGATGACGAGACTGTCCCGGCACGGTAGAGAGGGCATGCCCTCTCTACCGAATCCGCATCTCGACGTACGACGTGCTCCACGTCTAATCTCCTGCGTGGATTTGCAATATAGGGAGACATGGGACGCCCGTTGGAAGTGCTGTTGTTCGCGCCTGTGGGACGAATGGGAGTTATAAGACACAACGGGGGTAGACAAGGGGCGGTTGGGAGGTGCTCAGTCTCTTCGCACTGACTTCCGGTGGTAGCGTGGCCCTTCTCTCGGTCGACCGGCTTACCGTCACGCTCGACGGACACACGATTCTACAAGACGTGGGCTTTGAGGTCACGGCGGGCCAGTGGGTCGGAATCCTTGGGCCTAACGGGGCGGGTAAGACGACCCTCCTGCGAGCACTCGGGGGACACATCCCGTTCGACGGGGACATTCGTCTCTTAGGGATTCCCATCGAAACCATGAGCGCTCAGGAACGGGCCCGGACGCAGGCCTTCGTTCGGCAGGCGCGATCCCTCACCTTTGACTTCACGGTGGAGGAGTTCGTCCTGCTCGGGCGGGCTCCCCACCGGGGCTGGTTGCAAGCGTATCGGCACACGGACCGTGAACGCGTCCAGGAGGCCCTTGCCCGTGTGGATCTGGAGGACTTCGGGGGACGGTCGGTTCTTTCACTAAGCGGTGGGGAGATGCAGCGCGTCTTCTTGGCCCAGGCCCTCGTGCAAGACGCGGATCTGTTGTTGCTGGACGAGCCGACCGCGCACCTGGACGTGCACTATCAGTTCTCGTTCATGGAGCAGGTCCGGACCCAAGTAAATGCCGGGCGGACGGTGCTTGCCGTGGGGCACGACCTGGAGCTGGCCGCCCGCTATGCGGACCGGCTGCTCCTGATTGCGGACGGCGAGCTACGGGCCCAAGGCCCCCCCAACACGGTTCTAACGCCGGAGCGGATCGCCTCAGTGTTTGGCATGCGGGTTGCATTGAATCAGCATCCGGATGGGACACTCCGGATCGACTATTTGGGGCCTGTATCGTCTTCTGCTGAGGGGGGATGCGTTTCCGGCTGATTTCGTCGTGGGCGGCCTCCCAATTGGAAACGCGAGCGGAGGTCAGCCGTGCTACGCCGTGGTTCGTCCAAGTGCCCTGTTTCCGCCGCATTCTCCTTCCTCTTCCTCAATGAGCAAACGAATCTACACCCGGACCGGTGACGACGGGACGACGTCGCTCTTTGGGGGGGAACGCGTTGCCAAAGGGAATCCCCGCATTGAGGCGTATGGCACGGTCGACGAGACCAATTCCATCGTCGGCCTCGCCCGCGCCCATTTAAGAGGAGAGCCGGGACAGGAGGAGCTCGACCCGGTTCTCGGTGACATCCAGGAGGAACTCTTCGTGTTGGGGGCGGATCTGGCAACACCGTTGGACGCCAAGCCCGTCGTGGAGCGCATTGAAGAAGCGCACATCGAGGCGCTCGAAGAACGGATCGATCGATTCGAGGCGGATCTTCCTGGCCTCGATCGATTCATCCTCCCCGGGGGGACGCCGGCCGGAGCCTCGCTCCACTCGGCCCGCACGGTCTGTCGGCGGGCGGAGCGGAGCAGCGTAGAGGCCAAAACCTCCACGCCGATAAACGAACAGGTCATCATCTACCTCAACCGGCTTTCCGATCTCTTTTTCGTCTTGGCCCGCTGGGCCAACCGTGAGGCCGGGGTTCGAGAAGATACCTGGCACCCCGACGCCGCCCGGGGCGAGGAGTCATCGCCCGACGCGGCCACCGATCAGTAATCGTTTCGCACGCCGACTTCATTTCTCTGTCGACCTCATGTCGTTTCCATTCGGGCCTGCCCGGTTGCTTTCTCTGCTCGTAATTGTTGCTGGGGTGCCGCTTGCCTGCCAGACAGGAGCCACTGCGCCGACCTCGACGAACGAGTCGACGGTGAGATTTAACGCCTCGACGGATCAGTTCGGCCTTCCGGTAGGGCGCTTTCAGGTAGAACGTGGGCGTGTGGGACGTGCGGAGACGTTCTCAGACTTGTTGGATGAGCACCGGGTCGACTACCAGACGATCTTGGACCTCGCGGAGGCGGCCCGGCCAGACTTCGAGGTTACGGATCTGCGGGCCGGACGTCCGTATCGGGTTTACGTAAACCCCTGGCTCCGGCAGGCACGGTATCTGGCTTACCAGATCGACGCGCGCCGATATGTCGTCTTTGACCTCCAGCATCCGGACCGCACCCGTGTCAAGACCCGGTCGGTCGATCAGCAGTGGGCTACCGTCTCGGGCACGGTGGAGGGATCGCTGTACGAGACGGTCGTAGAAAACGGCGGGCATCCCCTCTTGGCCCTTCGGCTCTCGGAGGTCTTTGCCTGGCAGATTGACTTCTTCCGGCTTCGGGCGGGCGACACGTTTCGTCTCATGTACGAGGCGCGCTCGGTTGGGGGCGACACGGTTCAGCCGGGTGACATCGTGGCGGCGCACGTGCAGCACCGGGGAGAGGACTACTACGCGTTTCGGTTCGAGGCAGGGGAGGGAGACGCCGAGTATTTCAACCGGCAGGGGCAGAGCCTCCGACGTCAACTCCTGAAAGCCCCACTTCAGTATTCTCGCATCAGTTCAGGCTACACAAACCGTCGGTTTCACCCGGTGCTGAAAGAGTACCGTCCCCACCGGGGCGTCGACTACGCCGCTCCGCGCGGGACGCCCGTACGGTCGGTGGGAGAGGGGGTCGTGCAGCGGGCCGGGTACAGGGGAGCCAACGGGAACTACGTCAAGATCCGGCACAACGGCACGTACACCTCCGGCTATCTTCACCTCTCAGACATTTCGGTGACGCCCGGCGAACGGGTGCAGCAGGGTCAGACCATCGGCTATGTCGGAAGCACGGGCCGATCTACTGGTCCTCATCTCGACTACCGCCTTTGGAAGTACGGCACCCCCGTGAATCCCGTCACGCTGGAGCTGCCACCTTCTCAGCCTGTCCCCCTGCAGCATCGGGACGCATTCCGGGAAACGGTGCAGGCCCTTCTGCCGCGTCTTGAAGGGGCGTCGGTCTTTGCCTGGGTACCGTCGGATTCTGAGCCGCGGTGGAGGGACCGTTCGGCCCCGACGGGGCCCCGACTGGCCGATCGGTAGCCCCTACGAATCGTACGTTCGTCGAATGGCCACGGTGACCAGAGGGATGGAACGGAGCTCTGGTTCTCTGTCGATCCGCGATTGCTGAGCTACAGCGTGGCCGTGATTCCGGCCTTAAAGGCACGTCCCGCCCCCGGCTCGTAGAAGTTGGCGGTGGGATCTTCGGGATCGGCGTTGATGGACACGGAGCCGTTGTAGTTTGTATCGAAGACGTTGCTCACCTCGACATAGGGACGAAGGTGAACGGAGCCCACGCTGAGGTCGCGCAGCCCCACGCGGGCGTCGACGAGCGTGTAGCTTTCTGAAACTGCGTTATTCGCGTTGTTGGCGTAATAGTCGCTCACCGAATCTATGGAGAGACGCGTCCAGAGGGACTGGTACGTCCCCGTGACCTGACCGAAGAACCTGTGCTCCGGGACTCCCGGCACTCGGTTTCCGTCGAGGCTCTCTTCCGGAGAGGACTCTTGGTCGTTCCCATTCTCTTGCCCGAAGACGCTTCGGTTCCCGGTGTAGGTGGTACGGAACTCGAGCCCCGGGCCGGCCTGCCAGCGCAGCGCTAGTTCAAGCCCCTGGTGCGTGTTCTGGCCGAGATTTTGAAAGTACGTGCGGTCGCTGTTCGGAAAATCAAAGGCCACCAGCCGGTCGTCGACCGAGAGGTGGTACAGGGCGAGGTCGTACTCCAGCTGGGCGGACGGAAGGAAGCCCCGAGTGCCGAGCTCTACGCCGTGCGTCCGTTGTGGATTGAGATTCTGATTGAATCCGCCGGCCTGACCGGGACGGTTCACGAGCTCGGTCGTGGTAGGCGTCTCGAAGGCGGTGTTGTAATTGGCGAAGAAAAGGGCCGGATCTGTTTTGTAGGCAATGCCCACGCCCGGACTGAACGCCGAAAACGTGCGATTACCAGAGTCGTCGATCCCGTCTCGTAGGTATTGATCGTCGAGCGTGAAGTCGATAATGTCTGCCCGCCCACCGACAGTGACATGAAGCCGCTCGGTCAAGGGCACGCGGGCATAGCCGAAGGCTGCGCTGCTGACGACGGTCTCGACTTGGTCGAGCGTGAGCGAGTCCGTGTAGGCGGTGTTTGCAATGTCCGTCGCGTAGTTGACCCGGTCGTCGCGCTGGTAGCCTACGTCGACTCCGGCATTCCATTCAATCGGTCCAGCTGTCCCGTGCAGAGCGGTTCGGCCCCCGCCGTAGGTTCGGTCGAAGGCAATGACAGCGAATGGGAGGGGATTTTCGAGGTCGCGGAAGCCGCCATAGGCCGTCGCGTCTAGCGACAGCGCTCCGAAGTCGTGGGTGAGACTCAATCCGAGTTGGCTTTGAGTGCTCTGCTTGCCAGCGTCGAATGCGTCGAAAAGACCGTTCGCCTGGGTCGGATCTTGCTCCATCTCCTCGCGGGTGAGTGAGCCCGGATTTCGGGCGTCCTGGTCCACAAACGCGCCCATGATTTCCATCCGAGTGTGGGGCGAGAGGACAAGTTCTCCGCTCAGGAGGCCGCGCGTGAAGCGGCCATCACTGTTGTCACGATACCCATCACGTCGCATGTCGGAGAGGGCAACGCGCCATCGTCCCGTCTCGGAGTCGGGGGTTCCCACGATCGCTTCACCGGCGACTTGTTGCAGGCCAAAGCTACCGCCCCCCACGCGGAGTTGGGCGGGGGGGGCATTGTCGTCAGGGGTGGAGTCCAGAAAGAGCACGCCACCGCTGCCATTGCCCCAGAAGAGGGAGGAGGGACCGCGAATCGCTTCGACCCCGCGGACGAAGAGGGGGGGCACGATGTCCAGAAACGCTTGCCCGTCGGGAAGGGTGAGGGGGATGCCATCCAGAAGCGCCTGCACCCCTCGTACCCCGAAGGGCGACCGCCATCCCATGCCCCGGATCACGAGCCGTTCACCGAGGGCAAAGTGGCCGCGATCGTTGAGCCAGACGCCGGGAATGTCGCTCAGAATGTCCCGCAGAAAAACCGGTGCTTCGAGGGTTTGCTCGGTCACGGATCGTTCTCGCGTGGAGACGGTGAAGGGAGCTGTGGCTTCAGTCTCGATGGCGCGGGCCGCCTCCACCGTCACCTCCGGCAGCTCGACAATCATGGAGTCGGGCGATTGCCCAACCGCGAGGCCGGGAGCGAGCCCAAGCCAGAGGGCGAATAGAAGGGGAAGGAGGGCAGATCGGCGTACATCAAAAGCCATAGACGAACAGGACTTGGAGCGTCGGAGAACGACGAGGGGGTGAGCATTCGTGCGGTGAGGGTGCAAAACGGGCGATTTTGGCAGACGCCTCCCCAGAGTACGCTTGGGGACGAATCAACGGGGCGCGTCAGGGACAGAATGGACGCAAAGGCTCACCAGCCGATCCGGGGAGCAGTGGAGTCGGCGGGCTGACTGGGTGGGTCCTCGGCTACTGCGGGAAGCGGCGAGGTCTCGTCCAGGTGCTGAATCTGAACGCCGGTATAGTAGAACGAGAGGATCTCACGGTAGCTTTTGCCCTGTTCCGCCATGGCGTGGGCCCCCCATTGATTGAGGCCCACACCGTGGCCATGGCCTCGCCCGGTAAACACGTACTCCGAGCCGTCGCGACGAGCTTCAAACCATGTGCTCTTTAACGAGACTCCGTCCACCCGCTCGTTCACGACGGACCGGAAAGTGCTCGCCTCGATCTCCGTCTCACGATCGTCCGAAAAGAGAACCTCGACGGTTGCCAGTCGTCCGTTCGGGGTTCGGTCGCCGAGCAGAAAGCCCTCGACAGAGGTGCCGTGGTGGAGGGAGAGCGCCTGCAGGAGGGCCCGGCGGTTCACGCGCGTCGTCCAGCGGTGCTTGGGGGAGGCCTGGTCATACGGGTCCTCTTTGCCCCGCAGGTAGGGAAGGGCGGCACTGTCCGTCCAGACGTCCTCGTTGTTGGCGGTGTGGCCACCACTGGAGGAAAAGTAGACCGCCTGAATCGGCTCCCCGTCGTAGGTCAAAATCTGGCCTTGCGTCTCTCGGGCTGCCCGTCGCGCCCTCTCGGTAACGACCTCTTTGCCCCGGTACACCTGGGAGGCGGTGCCGTCGACGTGGTCGTAGTCTCCGTCAAACTGCTTGGTGGAAAAGAGGGCGTAGGTGCGGGCTACGACCGCCATGGCACGGGTGCCGGCCCGGTCGTCGAGTCCGTACTCCGCGGCGACGACGCTTGCCACGTAGTCCTGAAGGGGCACGCGGTTGACCAACTGAAGACCTCTGCCGGAGTCGGCAGGGCGAAGATTCAGTCGTCCCGTGTACGTGCGCGTGGACTCGGAGGGCAAGGTGAGGGTCCAGGCGCCTCCACTCGGCGGTGCGAGTCGGAGCGATCGGGCGTACAGGTTGGCCTCCCCGCGTCGGGCATAGACGTCCCCCTGACGGCGCCCAAGCGTAACCGTCTCACTGGGTTTCAGGCGAAGGATCGGCGTGTCACCACTCGGTAGCAGCACCGAGAGCGAATTCCGTGTCGGGGTCAGTTGAACGGACTCGACGTTCGTCTCGTGGTGGAGCCGCACCTGCACCCAGTCCAAACTGTCCGACGAGGACTGCGCCGAGGCGAGGGAAGTCCACCCCAGCCCGAGGAGAAGCAGGCTCGCGGAGAGTACCCGCCAGGGGAGGCCCCAGAGGTCCGGGCGGAGGATCTGGTGAAATTCGCGCCAACGCATTTACAGTGTGAAGCCTCCGGTTAATGTTCTAATGCACGGTGTGTCCCCGACCTTTGACGATGCTCCTACGATGCAAAATGGGGGCTTCGTTCCCGGGGGGGCTGTTCACTTCGCTCGGTCTCGATCCAGCGTACGGTCGTCTCCTCAGTCCATGATCGTCGACACTCACGCGCATCTGTACCTCGAACAGTTCGATAACGACCGTGACGCCGTTTTGCGTCGGGCCTGGGGGGCCAGCGTAGACGTGATCGTGATGCCGGCCATCGACGTACCTTCCATTCAGCAGGCGGTGGATTTGTGTGAGGAGTACGAGGGGCTCTATGCCATGGCGGCCCTTCATCCCTCCGAGACCGAAGAGGCCACTGAAGAGGACTTCGAAGCCGTCGCGGAGTGGTGTTCACATCCGAGCATTGTGGCGGTGGGAGAGAGCGGGCTCGACTACTACTGGGACCGCTCGTTCGACGACCGCCAGAAGTACTTCTTTCGGAAACACATCCGCCTCGCCATCGAGGCCGATCTGCCCCTCGTCATACACAATCGCGACGCCACGGAGGACATTCTCGCTATTCTCGAAGAGGAGTACGTGCGGGCTGAGGTCCCCGAGAAAATGCGAGGGATTCTTCACTGCTACGTCGACCCGCCCGAAGTGGCCGAGCGTGCTTGGAATTTAGGGTTCTACGTCGGGGTGGGGGGCATCATGACCTTTTCCAATAGTGAGGTGGACGAGTATGTCGCCGAGGTGCCCCTTGACCGCATCGTCGTAGAGACCGACAGTCCGTACTTGGCCCCAGAGCCAAACCGGGGGGATCGGAACGAGCCGGCCTACGTGCGGCACGTTGCGGAGCGGCTCGCGGAAATCAAGGACCTTTCCTTGGAGACGGTCGCCGAGGTCACGACCCGAAATGCCCGGGCAATTTACGAGCTCGATGGCACGAGGTGAGAGCCGATAGGGTTCGGGGAGCGCTCGGTGCACAACAAAAAAACGCCCCGACCGGGCCATCCCGATCGGGGCGCTCAGAACACCGCGGGCCGCCAACGATGTGGGGCCGGCGGGGCGATGCAGAGGGACGCGAACGGGAGCCACGTTCGCTCCGCACGTCCGGGCTGTCAGTGTTTACTCGTCCTCGCCTTCGTCGACCACTTCGTAGTCGGCGTCCTGGACGTCCTCGTCGTCGGAGTCCGCAGTACCGTTGCCGGGGCTCGTACCGCCCGCGGGACCGCCGGCACCAGCGCCTGGTGCACCGGCGCCCGCACCGGCCGCCGCGCCCTGCTGGGCCTGCTGCTGTTGCGCCTCGCGGATTTCTTCGCCGGCCGCGGACCACGCCGAGTTGAGCTCCTCAAGGGCGTTCTCCAGCGCAGTGATGTCCTCGTCGGCGCTGGCCGTTTCGAGCTCATCGTTGAGCGTCTCGAGGGCGTCTTCGAGGTTCGAGCGCTTGTCCTCAGGAATCTTGTCGCCGTACTCCTCGAGGCCCTGCTCCACGGAGTAGGCCATGGAGTTTGCCTCGTTGATCGTGTCGGCGCGTTCCTTGCGCTTCTCGTCTTCTTCCGCGTGCTTCTCGGCCTCTTCCTTCATCTTCTCGATCTCCTCGTCGGAGAGACCGCTGTTGGCCTCCACGCGGATGGACTGCTCCTTGCCGGTGTCCTTGTCCTCGGCGGACACGTTGAGAATGCCGTCCGCGTTGATGTCGAACGTGACCTCAATCTGTGGCGTGCCGCGCGGTGCCGGCGGGATGCCATCCAGATGGAAGCGACCGAGCGTGCGGTTGTCCTTGGCCATCTCGCGATCGCCCTGCAGGACGTGCACCTCGACGGAGGTCTGGTTGTCGGCGGCGGTGGAGAACACCTCGCTCTCCTTCGTCGGGATCGTGGTGTTCGCCTCGATCAGCGTCGTCATCACGCCGCCAAGCGTCTCGATGCCGAGGTTGAGCGGGGTTACGTCCAGCAGCAGCACGTCGTCGACGTCGCCGCTGAGAACACCTCCCTGAACGGCTGCGCCAAGGGCCACAACTTCGTCGGGGTTGACGGACTTGTTGGCCTGCTTGCCAAAGAAGTCCTCGACGGTCTCCTGAACGAGCGGTACGCGGGTGGATCCGCCGACCAGGATGACCTCGTCGACGTCGCTCTTTGAGTGGCCCGCGTCCTCAAGGGCCTTCTCCATCTGCGGTACGGTCTTCTCGACAAGGTCGTCGATCAACTGCTCGAACGTGGCCCGATTGATGTCCATGTTCAGGTGCTGTGGGCCTTCGTCCGTGGCCGTAATGAACGGCAGGTTGATCGTCGTCGTCTTGGCGCTCGACAGTTCGATCTTGGCCTCCTCGGCGGCCTCTTTCAGGCGCTGCAGGGCCATCGGGTCGTTGCGGAGGTCGATGCCCGTGTCCTGCTTGAACTCATCCGCAATGTGGTCAATGAGGCGCTTGTCGAAGTTGTCGCCACCGAGGTGCGTGTCCCCGTACGTGGCGTTCACCTCAAAGACACCGTCACCGAGCTCCAGGATGGAGACGTCGAAGGTTCCGCCGCCGAGGTCGTACACGGCCACCACCTGGTCGCTCTCATCGTCAAGTCCGTAGGCGAGGGAGGCCGCGGTGGGCTCGTTAATGATGCGCTGTACGTTCAGGCCCGCAATCTCGCCGGCCTCCTGCGTGGCCTTGCGCTGTGCGTCGTTGAAGTATGCCGGGACCGTGATCACCGCGTCGGTGACCTCGTGGCCCAGGTACTCCTCGGCCGTCTGCTTCAGCTTCTGCAGTACCACGGCCGAAATTTCCTGGGGTGTGTACTTCCGGTCGCCAATCTTTACGCGCGCCGTGTCGTTCTCACCACGGACGACCTCGTACGGGACCTCTTCGATCTCGTCCTCGACCTCGTCGTAGAAGCGGCCCATAAACCGCTTGATCGAGGACACGGTATTTTCGGGATTCGTGATGGCCTGGCGCTTCGCGGGGGCTCCCACGAGGCGCTCGCCGTCGTCTTTGTAGGCCACGACGGACGGCGTGGTGCGCGAGCCTTCCGCGTTTTCGATGACTTCGGGGTCGTCCCCCTCCATCACCGCCACGACGGAGTTCGTCGTGCCAAGGTCAATGCCGATGACTTTACCCATGAGTTCGTGTGCGTTGGTTCGGGTCAGTTCGAAAGTCGAAGGCGTGTCGGGGGTGAAGGGCAACCGATGCATGGCGCCCCTTGCTCTACATCGCCATAAAACCTATTTCTCAAGAACGATGCCGCCCCGGAAAGTGCCGGGGACAGTCCGCCACAATGACAGGGCTGCAGGAAAGGAACGGGCGGTGGCCCCCGACGGGGCGTCAGGAGTGGCACCGCATTGCCTACACTCTGAAAAGTTTGCAGGTCGGCGGGCATGATATTTGGGATTGCAACTGTGTCCCCCTTTTCCCCGTGCAAATTTTCACCAATATCACTGAGGGCCCGAGAGATTCCAGCGGCTCGTGCTTACCCTCATACTAACATGTATACCTCCGCAGCTCTCCGCTACATTCCCAATCTCTTGACGGTCGGTCGGATTTTGGTGACCCCGTTGCTGCTCCTGCTCCTGTCGATCCAGAGCCAGGCCGGGCAGATGAGTGCGGTCGTCCTCTTTGTCCTGGCCTCCCTTTCGGACTACTACGACGGGGTACTGGCCCGCCGATTGGGCGTGCGGTCGCGACTCGGGCAGTACCTCGATCCCCTGGCGGACAAGGTGCTCATTCTCGGAACGTTCATCGCCCTTGCGATCGAAGCCCCTGATCTCGTGCCGTGGTGGGCCGTCGTAGCCATTGCCTTCCGTGACGTAGTCGTCACGGTCCTCCGATCGTGGGCCGAGGCCTACGGGCAGACGCTTCACACGTATCGTGTGGCGAAGGGAAAGACGATGGTGCAGGTGGCCTTCTTATTCGGTGTACTCACGCTTCGGGCCGCCACTCACTTTTCGCCCCCGCTTCGGGATGTTGCGCGGTGGGTGCTTTACGACAGTGGGGTGCCGGGGCTGGCCCTGACGGTCGTCGTAGGCTTCACGCTGGCGACGGGCGCGCTCTACGTGGTGGCTCCAGTGGAGGACACGGTGGAATTGGAATAGGGGCATTCGGAGGTCCCGAGTCGCACGTTCGACTGACTCCTCTCGTCCGTTATGTCCAATCCTCAAAGTCCGTTTGTCCTGTCGTCGACCCAGCGGGCGCGCTCCCTCGCGGACGCCTTGCTAACCATTGATGCCGTCTCCCTTCGTCCCCACGAGCCGTTCACGTGGTCTTCGGGTCTTGCGGCACCCATTTATTGTGACAACCGGCGGACCCTCGCGCATCCGTCCGTTCGCCAAACCATTGCGGAGGGGTTTGCGGACGTGATTGGGGATCACGACTGGAGGCCGCTCACCGTTGCGGGGACGGCCACCGCCGGCATTCCGCACGCGGCTTGGCTGGCCGAGCGGCTCGACGCGCCAATGGCGTATGTGCGCTCGTCGGCCAAAGGCCACGGGCAGGGCCGCCGCATTGAGGGAGCACGGCTGGGGGAGGGCGACGAGGTAGTCGTGGTAGAGGATCTCATCTCGACGGGGCGATCCGCCTTGGATGCGGTGTCGGCCGTTCGTGAGACCGGGGCCACTGTCCCGGCCGTACTGGCAATCTTTTCGTACGGGCTGAACGCCGCCGACGTAGCGTTTCAGGAGGCCGACGTGCCCTGCCACGTCCTGACAACGTTTCCCGTGCTGTTGGAGGTAGCGCGCAGTAACCATTCGCTCTCGGAGGAGGCCCAGGCCCTGCTCGACGACTGGCAGGCTGATCCTCGAGCGTGGTCGCGTGAGCACGGGGGCTGAGTCGTCACGTACGGGTCCCGGGTGCTGAGACCGCGTCTACCGAGACGCAGAGGCAGTTTCGTTCCGATCTCTCTTGGTTCGCCCTCAGCATTGATGAAGGCACAGCTCCTCACCATTGGCGACGAACTGCTGATCGGGCAGACCACCAACACGAATGCTGCGTGGCTTGGCGATCGGCTCAGCGGCCTTGGCGTCCGTATGACCCGAACGGTCACGGTTGGGGATGCACGTGAAGCCATCTTCCGGGAGTTAGACCGAGCGTACGAGGGGGCCCGCCTCGTGATCTGCACCGGCGGGCTCGGCCCCACCCACGATGACTTGACGCGAGCCGTCGTGGCCGATTATTTCGGCGCTCCGCTCCAGACCGATCCGGATGTACTCGACCGGGTGCGTCGGTATTACGATCAGCGGAACCGAGACGTGCCGCCCTCCGCTCCGGCTCTGGCCGAGCGACCGGAGGGCTTTGAGCCGCTCGACAACCCGGTCGGGGCCGCCGTGGGGCTGTGGCATGAGGCCGCGGACGGGCGACTGATGGTGCTGCTTCCCGGGATTCCGGAAGAGATGACTGCGATTTTTGAGGCGTCGGTCCAACCACGTCTAGAACGACAGCCGGGTGTGGGCGAGGTGCGTCACCGGACGATCGTGACGGCAGGAATTGGAGAGACGGCCCTGCAGGAGAGGCTGGGGGACCTCGCCGACGTGCTGGGCGACGACGTCCATCTGGCCTATTTACCCTCTACGAGCGGCGTGCGTCTGCGCCTCTCGGCCGACGCAGAAAAAACTGAGGCAGACCCGCGGCTCGACGAGGTGGAAGCGGTGATTCGGGATCGTGCGGGGGACCACGTCATCGGCACCGGCGAGGTCACCCTGGAGGAGGTCCTGGGCAACATGTTACGGGCCCGCGACGCGACCATCGCTAGTGCGGAGAGTGCCACGGGTGGCCTCATCGGGCACCGGTTGACAGGGGTGTCGGGCTCGTCGGACTATTTTCTGGGAAGTGTCGTTGCGTATGCCAACCGCGTGAAGGAGACGGTGCTCGGGGTGGGCGAAGAGGTGCTTCGTGAGCATGGCGCCGTGAGTGAAGCCGTCGCCGTGCAGATGGCCGAGGGGGTACGGGAGGCGCTTGGCACCACCATCGGAGTGTCGACCACTGGCATCGCGGGACCGACGGGCGGCACGCCCGAGAAGCCGGTGGGCACCGTGTGGGTCGGGTACGCCGATGCGTCCGAGCGACACGCACAGCGCCATCAGTTTGTGGAGGATCGCGCGCTGAACAAAGAGCTTTTCGCGTCTGCGGCTTTGGAACAGGCGCGCCGGGGGCTGCTGGAGTGAGCGAGGCAGTTCGAGTCGATGCTTGCTCCCGTCGTCTCGTTGACTCCCCGCCGTGTTGAACCCACTGCCGTGCACGTCTTATGTGAGGGAGGAGCCACCGAGAATCGTTTTCAAATCAATTCGTTCGTGTGCCTATGCGAGCCGTTCGCGTTTCCGATCCCGGCGATCCGTCTGCGATGACCATCGGCGAGGTGCCAACCCCGGCCCCGGCGGCCGACGAGGTGCGCGTGCGGGTGCACGCCACGGCCCTGAACCGTGCCGATACGTTTCAACGTCGGGGTCACTATCCCCCACCCGAAGGTGCGTCTCCAATTTTAGGGCTCGAAATGGCCGGGGTTGTCGAAGAGACCGGCCCCGGTGTGATTGACTGGCACGAGGGGGACCGTGTGTTCAGCCTGCTGGCCGGAGGGGGGTACGCCGAGCAGGTCGTCGTGCATAAGGATTTGCTCATGGCCGTGCCACCGGGCCTTTCCATGCGGGAGGCGGCGGCGATTCCGGAGGTGTTTCTGACGGCCTATCAGGCCCTGCACTGGCTGGGCGGACTGCAGAGCGACCACGACGTGCTCGTCCACGCCGGGGCCAGCGGCGTGGGGACCGCCGCCATCCAGCTCACGCGCGAGGCCGGCGCGCGTCCCTTCATTACCGCCTCGGCCCCGAAGCATGATCTCTGCCGAGACCTCGGGGCCGCGGCCACCATTGACTATGAATCGGAGGACTTTGCCGCTCGAATCGACGAGCTTACCGATGGGGACGGGGTGGAAATCGTGATCGACTTCATTGGCGCCCCGTACTTCCACCAGAACGTGGATGCCCTGGCCACGGACGGGCGCATCGTCCAACTCGCGACGCTGGGGGGGAGCACCGTCGAGGAGGTGAGCCTCCGGGACCTGATGGCCAAGCGCGTTCACCTACTCACCTCTACGCTGCGGGACCGGAGCCTCGACTACAAGGTGCAGCTCACCCACGAGTTTGCGAGCGATGTGCTGCCAAAGTTCGTGGACGGCCAACTCCGCCCGGTCATCGACTCGACCTACGACTGGACTGACGTGGCCGATGCCCACCGGCGCATGGAGAACAACAAGAACGCCGGCAAGATCGTCTTACAGGTCGTCTCGTAGACCGACGTATGAACGCCCCGAATCCTCACGCGAGGACTCGGGGCGGAAAGAGGGTACGAACAAAGAAGCGGTAGGCCCTAGGTCAGGCTCGCGTCGAGGGTGATCTCCGGGCCCGCGAGAGCCTTCGAGACCGGACAGCCCTCTTTCGCGGCTGCGGCGTACTCCTGAAATGTGTCCCCGTCGATGCCCGGCACGGAGGCCTTCGTCGTTAGGTGAATGTCGGTGATGGTGGGCTCCTCCTCGACCATTCGAAGCGTTACGTCCGCGGTGGTGTCGACCGATTCGGGGTCGTACCCGGCCTCGTCGAGGACGTTGGAGAGGGCCATCGAGTAGCAGCCGGCGTGGGCGGCCGCGATCAGCTCCTCGGGATTGGAGCCGTCTCCGTCTTCAAAGCGGGATCGGAACGAGTACGCCCCTTCGTAGGCACCACTTTGGAGCCGCATGGTGCCACTACCGTCGGGCAAATTGCCGGTCCACGTTGCGTCCGCAGAACGAGTAGGCATATCTAGATGTGTAGATTAATGGATGGGGAACGGCGGGTCTCACCTACTCCAAACGGACGTCCTCATGCACGTTCCTTTCGGGCTCATGCTTCGCCGAAAGAACATACCACCTTTCCCAACTAGGCCGGATTCCCATTGCCGTTGAGTTCGTCGAGGTGCACGTCCAACTGCGGGTAGGGAATGCCAATCTCGGCGCTGTCCAGCTTGTATTTCACCTGACGGGCGAGCTCCTGCCGGAGCCGAAAATAATTGTCAGGCGTGGCCCAGATTCGCACCTGCCAGTCGATAGTCGAGTCGCCCAGTCCCTTGAGGGTCGCTTGCTCACCCTTTTCTTCTACCCGGTCGTCCACACTTCGGGCAGCCTCTAGTAGCACCGTGCGCACGTCGTCGATTTCGGCTGAATAGTCAGTGCCAACGTTACAATCGACCCGGACGATGTCGTGGGCAAAAATGTTGCGGATGGTCGAGCCAAAGACATCACCGTTCGGAATGATGACGAGTCGATTGTCTCGGGTGGTAATGCGGGTAAAGAAGAGAGAGATGTCCTTCACGAAGCCCGTCTCGTCGGCAATCTCTACGTAATCATCGACCTTGAACGGCCGGAAAATCAGGAGCATAACCCCGGCCGCAAAGTTGGCGAGTGTCCCCTGCAGGGCGAGGCCGACGGCGAAACTAGCCGCGGCCAGGACCGCGACGAAGCTGGCCGTTTCGACACCGACAGTTTCCAGGCCGGCAAAGATGGCCAGCAAGAAGATGGCGTAGTAGGCAAAATTCCCGGCAAACTTCGTCAGGGTCGTGTCGACCTTCGGCTTGTCGAGTCCACCCCGGATCAAGTTGCGGACCCAGGTCGCCACGTATCGCCCCACGACGAGAATGACAATGAAGGCCACGATGCTCAGCACGTAGGAGCCAAGCAGTTGGATCGTATCGGCGCTCAGGTATTCTTGGGAAAAGAACTCGTTCATGAATCGAGGGGAGGTGAGGCGACGAGTATGAGCGAAAAGTAGTCTGAAAATACCGAGAGAAGGGGGGAAGTATCAATCCGGCGCCGGCATGGGCTTGAGATTCGGAGGTCCGTTGTCGAGAACTGTCCTCGACCCAGGGGAGGGCAGTTCCGTCTGGCCCATTATGCGACCGAAAAATCGCTGTAGGAGCGCGGCACTGAGGTTGAGCGGCGGCTCGTTCCGTTCAATCCCAGTGATCGTCTCGTCCGGCCCTCTTTGCAACTCGTACGTGAAGAGGTACTCGCCCTCGTCGGTAAGGCTGACGTCGTTGCGTCCAAACCGGAGGTCATGAATCCGGAGGGTCCCGTCGCTGCCGCGGCGAACGATGAAGAAGCCGCGCGAAAACCGGCGCAGCTCCTTCACGACGGGATTGTCCCACGCATCGCCCAGGAGGTCGTGCTGCTTGGGGATGTATCGGAAGTCGACGGAGCGATCTGGGTCGAGCAACGAGTAGTACCCCGCGTAATAGCCATTCTCGGCCTCCGCGATTCCCTGCCAGAGGAGATTATTGAAGGGGGTGGGTGTCGTGAATATGCGTTCGTATTTGGGAGCCGTTTCGGAAAGGGCGTCGTCGAAGATCTGTGTCACGTACTCCTTGTTTACGACGGTCAGGAGGAGATACGCGGAGCTCAGTGCGAGTCCAGTGTAGTTCGCCCAGCGCCGCGGTGCTGCCGTAGCGTTCCATCGGAGCGACACCAGCAGGCCAGCGGCGAGCGGAAAGGTGTACAGCGGGTCGATAATGAAAATGGACCCATAAATGACGGGATAATTGCTGAATGGCCAGAAGACCTGTGTGCCGTAGGTCGTGAGACAGTCGAGACCCACGTGAGTCCCGAGTGTAAGGAGAACCAGGGCTCCCCATCGCCCCGTGGGCACTGGTGCATCACGATAGAGGTGCCGGAGGCCGTACGCGGCGCTGACACTTGCCAGGGCAATAAACACCAGGGAGTGGGTCACGCTCCGGTGCATCGTGAGGGCCTGAACCTCCGTCAGAAACAGTTTGGCGAGCACGTCAAGGTCTGGGAGAAGTCCAAAGGCCGCACCCCAGAGCGGTGCCGTGGTGCCGGCTTCTCGGCCCGCTGTGGCCTCCCCCACAGCGGCCCCCAGCGTGATTTGCGTCACCGTGTCCATGCGGGGAAGGGACTCATCGGAGTGGAAGAGGAACGTGAAAGAGGACCTCCTGTACGGCGCTTCCGGCCAGTTGAGCCGAGCTCCCCTGCAGAGTTTGCGTAGCCGTTACGAAGCCGTCATGCCCGACCGTGTTCGCTGTCGCATTGAGAACGCCGTCGTCCGCCCCGAGAAGCGCGAGACGCTCGAGGGGCTTGTGCGCAAGCTGTTCGAGCGGCGGCATCACGGCCTTATTGCCGGGCAGGAGAAGGACTGGCTCACGGTCGAACTCGTCCAGTCGTTGCGAGCGGAGAGTCGGGTATACCGTGAGGCGCTCAGCACGGAGACCAATGGCCCCCTGCCTTTTGCGCTCGGGTATTTTCAAATTCGCGACGACCGGCTCAAGTTGGTGAGCGACGAGGTGCCGGCCAACGTCGATCCTGGAACCTTCGTCCGGTTTTTGAGCGAGTTCCTACAGCCCGGGGCTCAGTTCTGGTTTGCCAGCGAGGAGTGGGAGCAGGGCTGGAGGATTCAAGGGGTCGGGGAGGTTGCCCTCGTTTCTGAGGGTCCAGATGCCGCGGCGAGTCAGGCGGCCGACGATGAGTCAGCGGGGGCGAGTACCTGAAGAAGCCGCGACACGGCGTCGTCTACGGAAAGGGGGTCGAGGGCGTCGCGATCTTCCGGCAGGAGGGTGACAGTGCGATACTGGCCATGCCGCTCGTCGCCAAGATGCTCGCGCACCCGCACGCCCAGACACGAGCCATCATAGGCAACCAGGCCAGTAACAGCGTTGGGCCGGTTCGGAAATGGCGTTCCTTCTGGGAGGGCCTCCTCCACGGTATGCAGGGCGGCCCGAGCGGCCTCGGGTGTCGGTGCGTCCAGCCGGGTGAAGAGGTCGACCGTAATTTCCCGCTGGAAACGCACTTCAACGTGGCTGAGTGCGGGATTCATGGGTGTCCAGTCTAGGTCGATTGTCCCGCACCCGTCTGTGAGCTCGTCGATCGCGTCGAGAAGTTCGGGGAAGTGCTTCTCAAATGCCGTCTTCAGCTGCGCATATCCTTGCATCTCACCCCGCATATCAGGCTGTTGGTTCATTCCTTCAGCCGCCTCCGTCGAGGCCTGCCGAAGCCACTTCTGGATCTCGTCGGTCTGCATGAGCCGTTCGTTGACGGCCTGTATCGAGCTCGACAGCAGGGGGGCAAGCCGGTCTTTCCAGTCCTCTTTAGAGCGGGACGGAGGCATCGGTGGGGAGCGCGAATTCCGAGGGAAGTGGGGCGTGGTGGGGACGAACACGTAGGAACAAAAGTGGACGGTTTATGTCCAAAATACGTCCATCTTTTCTCTTAATGCCACCGGATACGTATTGTGCCAGACCAACCCACGACGTCGAGTCAGCCGAAGACGATGCCGCTCGACGAGCTTTCCGAGCATCTCCAACTCTCAAAGCAAACCCTGGTCCGCTGGGCCGATCGCCACCTGATTGACGCGGATCTGTACTGGTCCCTCTCCGACTCCAACGAGGAGATTCGCATGATCGATCTTACGGACGAAACCCTCGATTTCCTTGAGGATTTTGCCGCCGACTACCGAGAGGATGTCGTAAGCCGGACCGAGGCCCGCCGGATCCTCAAGCAGATCGATCGGAAGAAGATCAAGAAGCTGATTCGGGCCGGAGATGTCGAAGACGTAGAGGTCGACGAAGAGACCCGCGTCGTAGTGGGCAGCCTCGAAGATTACCTGATGAGACGGGAGCGAGAAGAGGAGGAAGGTGAAGAGGACGACGAATGACGTTGTCCCTACGCCTCCTCGGAGAGCATCTCTCGGAGGGTCGGTTTCATTTCCTCGGTGGGGAAAATCCCGATGACGCGCTTCGTGATTTGGCCATCCGGGGTGACGAGGATCGTCGTCGGGAGTCCGGGGATCGGGCCGAACTCCGCCTCGGCGCTGCCTGATTCGTCTACCACGATCGGATAGTTAATCTCTAGCTTCTGGGCAAACGGTTCCACGACCTCCCGGCCCTTCCGGTCCAGGGCAATCCCGATGACCGTGAGATTCTCAAAGTCAGTGTGGAGGCTCTTGAGGTCCGGAATTTCTTCCCGACACGGCGCGCACCAGGTGGCCCAAAAATTAATGAGGAGCAGCTGTCCGTCTTGCGCGGCGAGATCGATGGATGAGCCGTCCAGCGTTTCGAGCGTCAGATCGGGGACCGGTTCGGGGCCTACGTCCCGCACTTTTCCGGGAAGAGGACTTGCCGACCCGGACGTGGACGGCGTGGCCTGGTCGTTGGTCTGAGTGGTGTCGTCCCCCCCGCACCCGGCAAGAAGAATCACCAGGCTGGCGGTGCAAAGAACAGTCAGAAGGCGGCGCATGGAAGGAATTAGTTGGTGGGAGAGGAGGTAGAACGGACGGCCTCCCGGACGGCGTCGGCCGTGACGTCGAAGTGGGAAGCCTCAAACACGGGCCGCTGCTCGTCAAGTACGATGGCCTGCGGTGTCTCGTGGCGCACGTCGAGGGCCTCAGCAATCTCATCGGAGAGGGCCCGGCTCTCCTGCACGACGAGCTTGTATACCGATAGGGAGGTGTCCTCGGCTACGGTCTGCATCTCCGTATCGGCCTTGGCGCTCACCGGGCAGGCCGAGCTGTGTTTGAACACGAGCACCGGTTGCTTCTCGGACTGGGCTTGAACCTCAGACCAGTCGTTGTTGGTGGAGAGGGGGTGGAAGGGAGAATCAGACATTACACCTCAACCGTCAATGGTACAGAAGCGTCCTCTGTATCCGTACCACGATCGGAGAGCCATGATACACGGACAGGGGTGAACAATCGGTCAATACCATCCGAGCTGAGCAGAGCTGAACAGTATGAACGGGTGGGCCTCAACACATTGTTGCACCAATTCACGTACGTCTATGGAAATGCCGGAGACCGGGGCCGACGAGATTCGGTGGTCCCTCGACGATTTGTACGACGATCCCGATGCCTTGGAGGAGGACCTTGCGGCGCTCGACACTGAGGCGACCGCCTTTGCCGAGCGGTATCGAGGACGGATTGGGAACCTGGACCCGGAGGTGCTGGCCAAGGCCCTGGACACGCTCGGATCTCTTCAGGACCGCCTTGGTCGCGCGCAGGCCTACGCCTATCTCTACTGGACCGTCGACACGAACGATCCGGACCGGGGAGCGCTCCGCCAGTCGGTGCAGGAGACGGTCGACCGCATCCAGCAGCGCCTCGTGTTTGTCGACACGGAGTGGGCGGCCCTCGACGAAGAGCGAGTGGAGGATCTGCTTGCCCACGAGGCCCTCGACGACTACCGGCACTACTTGGAGACCGAGTATCAACGAAAGGAGCACGTCCTGAGTGAGGCGGAGGAGAAGATTCTCTCCGAAAAAAGCATCACTGGGAAGAATGCCTGGACCCGCTTCTTCGACGAGACCCTCGGTGCGGCGCGGTTCGACCTCGACGGCGACTCGCTCACGCAGGAGCAGATTTTGTCGAAACTCTACGAATCGAATCGGACGCTCCGGCGGGAGGCGGCGCACTCCTTTACCGAGGGACTGAAAGAGCACCTCCGCACCCTCACGTTCGTTTTCAACACCCTCCTCGCAGACAAGGCGTCCACCGATCGGCTCCGCGACTACGATCACTGGCTCAAACAGAGAAACCTTGCGAACGAGGTGGACGACGAGACGGTCGATACGCTCATTGAGGCGGTTACCGGGCGGTACGACCTCGTGGCACGTTTCTATCGTCTCAAAAAACGGCTTCTGGGCGTCGAGGAGCTCTATGATTATGATCGTTACGCCCCGATTCGCGAGGCAGACACGACGTACGAGTGGGACGAGGCCCGGGATCTCGTTCTGGACGCCTACGACGACTTTCATCCCGAGATGGCTCGTGTTGCCCGCCAGTTCTTCGAGAGAAACTGGATCGACGCCGCCCTTGGCCCGGGAAAGCGCAGCGGTGCATTCAGCCACGGCACGGTCCCGAGCGCTCATCCGTACGTGCTCCTGAATTACACCGGAAAGCCCCGTGACGTGCAGACCCTCGCCCACGAGCTGGGTCACGGGGTGCATCAGTTCCTGGCCCGCGAGCAAACCATTTTCCACCATGGGACGCCGCTCACGACTGCCGAGATGGCATCGGTCTTTGGCGAGATGCTCGTCTTTCAGCGCCTGATGCGCAACGAAGAGGACCCGGCGAATCGTCTTGCGCTTCTCGTCGCGAAGATTGACGACATGCTCGCGACGGTCTTTCGACAGGTGGCCATGAATCGGTTCGAGGCCCGAATTCACACCGATCGGCGCAAACACGGTGAACTCCAACCGGATCAGTTTGCGGAGCACTGGATGGAGACGCAGCGGGCCATGTTCGACGGAAGCGTCACCCTTAGCGATCACTATAAATACTGGTGGAGCTACGTCCCTCACTTCCTGCACACGCCGGGCTACGTGTATGCCTACGCCTTCGGTGAGCTGCTGGTGCTGGCCCTTTACGCCCGCTACGAGGCCGCCGACGGGGGGTTTGCGGATCGTTATTTGGATCTCCTGCGGGCGGGCGGATCCGACTGGCCCCACGAGTTGGTGGGGCGCATGGGTGTAGATCTCGAAGATGAGAGCTTCTGGGAGACTGGACTCTCACACGTCGAGTCTTTGATTGAGGAGGCGGAGGAGCTTGCGGACCAGACGGCCCTGGATCCCGCTCGGGAGAGCGGAGAGCCGCGCACGTCGTCTTGAGTTGTCGCCCAATTCATTCCAGCATTCTCTCCTGTGTCCGATTCCTCACGCCCGAGCAGCCAACCGGACTTCTGGGACGATCGCTACGAGCGGGAACGTCACCTTTTCGGAACGGAGCCGAATGCGTTCGTGAGGGCGGAGGCTCATCGCCTGTCCAAGGGGAGCGAGATTGTGGAACTGGGAGCGGGGGAAGGGCGCACGCTGGCCTGGCTCGTTCGGGAGCATGGCCATCACGCCACGGCGGTCGACTTTTCCTCGGCCGCACTGGCGACGGCTCAACAGTGGGCGGAAACCGACGACTTGCCTCTCGACACTGTCCAGGCCGACCTTCGCACGTGGCAGCCCCACCGGCGATGGGACGCCGCCCTCGTTACATTTCTCCAGCTGCTTCCCGACGAGCGCCCCCGGCTGTATCGCCTACTGAAGAACCTCGTGCGCCCCGGAGGATGGATTTTTGCCGAGTGGTTCCGGCCCCATCATCTGACTGGCAACTATGACCGTATGGGCCCCAGTCGCCCGGACCGGATGGTGCCAGTCGAGGAGGTGCGTACGGCCTTCGCGAACGAACGCCTCATCCGCTGTGAGGCCATCGACGCTCACCTCCAAGAAGGCCCATATCTAAGCGGGGAGGCTGCCGTAGTGCGAGTGATCGTGCAGATCGATTCGTCTTGATTGCCCGGCAGACGTGGGAAACCGCCCCACGACCTTCTTCAGGATCGCCGTTCGCAGCGATCAGGGTCTCCCATGTAGACATTGGGGGTGGGAAAAGATACCTTTCTTTTCCCGTTATTCCCGACTCCCCATCCCGGGAGACTCGTCTCGTTTCCAAAATTTATCGCTCTGTCCTCATGCTCATACTTGACGACCTGCTGGTCGCTCGCGACTTTTCCTCAGTATCCGACCGGGCCGTTCGGTACGCCCTGGACGTGGCCGCCCGGACGGGTGCAACGCTTCACGTTCTCCACGCCGAGGTCTTGCACGAATCGTCCGATCCGAGTGGAGAAGGAAGCCGCTCGCCGGGCGATGACTTCTCTCGATTTCGCGACGAGTTGCGGCGGAAGGGGGCTGTTTCGGCCGACGCCCTCGACGCGGTGTCGATCAAGGAGGTGGTGCGTCGAGACGTGTCCGCCGGACCGGCGATCGTGAATTACGCCGCGGACGCCGAGGTGGACCTCATCGCGCTCGGGACGCACGGGCGCCGCGGGCCAAGCCGCATCTTGCTGGGCAGTGTGGCCGAGGAGGTGGTGCGCCGGGCCAAACAGCCGGTGCTGACCGTTCGGGGCGACGCTGTGGAACAGGAAGGGCCCTCGCCTCAAGTCGTGGACCGGATCCTGGTTCCCGTTGATTTTTCCGATCCCTCCCACGAGGCTCTCCGGACCGCGAAAGAGTGGGCGGCCCTTTACGACGCGACGATCGACGTTCTCCACGTCGTGGCCGAGCGCATTCAGCCGGCCTTCTACGCCGGCGGGGTGCGGTCGATTTACGACATGGAGCCGGACATCGAGCAGAAGATGATGGACCGACTGGAGACCTTTGTTGCCGACACAGAGGGGCCGGAGATAGAAATCCGCCCCCACGTGATCGTGGGAAATGCAGCTCCGGACATCGCAGCGTTTGTGGAGACTGAGGCGATTGACCTGGTGGCCATGTCTACCCATGGTCGCACCGGGCTGGATCGCTTTCTGCTTGGAAGTGTGGCCGAGAAAGTTGTCCGGCACGTCCAGTGTCCCGTTCTCACGATGAAGGCCTTTGGGTCGGATCTCATTGCGCCGAGCGACGAAAATTAGATGGGCGCGGGTAGCTGAGCACTCCGCATTGGTTTTTTACGGGTACTGTTGCGCGGCCATGTTGTACGCTGATCGCATTTTGTTTCCCACAGATGGCTCCGCGTCTGCGGAACAGGCGCATCGCCACGCCCAGCAGCTTGCCGACCACTTCGACGCGGTGCTTCACGTCATCCACGTCGAGGACCGGGACGTGGACCTCGACGAAGTCATCGAAGTGACGGAGGCAGGTGTTCGGTCCGACCTGCACGGGACCAGGGAAGGGGACGGACCGTTGCCCGCCTCACACCTTCGGGAACGAACTGTTGCGCATTCGACCGCGGCGGGCGGCATTCTCAACTACGCCGTGCAGTACGACGTAGACCTGATCGTGATGGGCACGCATGGCCGTCGGGGGGTGCGCCGCCTCGTTTTGGGGAGTGTGGCTGAGGAGGTGGTGCGAAAGGCCCCGTGTCCTGTGATGACCGTGGGACGGGGGGCGTCCACTCCTGAGGAGATGGAAGGAGGCACCATGCTGGTCCCGGTCGATTTTTCGGAGCATCGGTTTCGGGTAATGGCCCACGCCCGGGAAATTGCGCCGGTGTACGACATGGACCTCACGCTTCTTCACGTCGTGGAGGTCACGGGTCTGCCCGATGCCTACGGGGTGTACGGCTCGCCCCCCGATCCGGGAGTTCTGGCGGACCGGGCGGAGGAGGTGCTCGACGTGGAAGCCGAATCGCTCCGGGCGAAGGGGATTGATGTCTCACTCGACGTGCGCGGGGGACCTCCGGCCGCCACGATTTTGAACGTGGCGGAAGAGAGTGGGGCGGCGTTCATTACCATCGCGACCCACGGCCGGACGGGCCTGGAGCGTATGCTCATGGGAAGTGTGGCGGAAAAGGTACTTCGTCAGGCTCCGTGCCCTGTTTGTGCCGTCAAGTCTTTTGGGCGATCCCTGGTCGAGGTGGAAGATCACTCCGACACGTAGCCTTTTCCAGCGCAATTCGTTTAATCCCCTCGATTCTATGACGCCTCCACGCTCGGACGATGGTCTGGTGCTCTTGTGGAGCGGGGGCAAGGACGCCATGCTCGCCCTCGACGTCCTCCACAGCCAGTCGCCCCGGCGGGTGGGAGCCCTGCTTACGACGGTCACGGAGGAGGCCGAGCGGGTCACGATGCACGGCACGCCCTTGGCCCTCATCGAGCAGCAGGCCGATGCGCTTGGTCTGCCACTTCACGTCATGCGAGTGCCGCCGCAGCCCCCCAATGAGGTGTACGAGGCGCGGCTGGAGGCAGCGCTGACGCCGTTATTGGAGGATGGGTTCTCGACCGTCGTGGCGGGAGATCTCTTCCTCGACGACGTACGGGCCTACCGCGAGCAGGTCCTCGAGTCGCTCGGCGCCACCCCCCTGTTTCCGTTGTGGCGGCGCGATACGACATGGCTAGCCCAACATTTTTTGGATCGGGGCTACCGGGCCGTCGTCACGGCCGTCGACTCGACCCAGCTTGACGCGTCATTCCTGGGGCGGGTCTACGACGACGCCTTTCTTGAGGACCTGCCCGACGAGGTGGATCCCTGCGGCGAGCAGGGGGCCTTTCACACGTTCGTGACCGACGGTCCGTCGTTCGAACGCCCCGTGCCCGTGGCAGTGGGCCGTCCGGAGACAGAAGGATCTATGCACACCGTTCGACTTACACCCGCAGAGGAGGAGAATTGACCGCGGCGTTGATTCTTCGGGGGGCTTGAGACCGTGTGGGGTGGAACGAGACGCCATACATAGAAAACCCCTCCGTCCGACCGGTCCGAACGGAGGGGAAAAGGGCAACAGCCCAAGTGTTAGTTTACTCTTCGTCGGTGGCCGTAGCTTCCTCACCGGATCCATTCTTGTCGGTGGGCGCCTCTTCGGCGACCTCCTCGGTGGCGACCTCCGCTTCTTCGTTTGCCTCCGCCGGGGTCTCCTCCGTCGGCGCCTCGCCTTCCTGCACTTCGAAGGACAGCTCATCCGATTCGCCGTCGTGCGTAATGATCACCGTGTCTCCCTCGGTGATCTCGTCGTGGAGAATGTCCTCGGCCATCGGATCCTCCACGTACTTCTGGAGGGCCCTACGGAGCGGCCGTGCGCCGTACTTCTGGTCGAAGCCCTTGTCCGTGAGAAACTCCTTCGCGGGCTCGTCGAATTGGAGGTCAAGCCCGAGTTCCTCGGCCCGCTCGAAGAGGTCCTCCGACATAATGTCTATGATTTCGAAGATGTTGTCCTTGTCGAGCGGGTTGAAGACGATCACGTCATCGATCCGGTTTAGGAACTCCGGATTGAAGACGTTCTTGAGCGCGTCCTCGACGGTTGACTTCATGGACGTGTAGTCCATTTCCTCACCCTCCGTCTGGTCGAATCCAATGCCCTGGCCGAAGGACTTGATGTCCTGCGTGCCAATGTTGGAGGTCATGATGAGGATCGTGTTGCGGAAGTCGACCCGCCGGCCCATGCCGTCAGTCAGGATGCCGTCGTCCAGCACCTGCAGAAGGATGTTGAAGACGTCCGGGTGGGCCTTCTCGATCTCATCGAGCAGCACCACCGAGTACGGCTTCCGGCGCACCTTTTCGGTAAGCTGACCGCCTTCTTCGTGGCCCACGTATCCGGGCGGGGCCCCCACGAGCCGGCTGACGGAGAACTTCTCCATGTACTCGCTCATGTCGATGCGGATGAGCGACTCCTGCGACTCGAAGAGATACTCGGTCAGCACCTTCGCGAGCTCCGTCTTTCCGACACCCGTCGGCCCGAGGAAGATGAAGGAGCCAATGGGCTTCTCGGGGTCCTTCAGGCCAGCACGGGTGCGACGAATGGCCTTCGAGAGCTTCTCGATAGCCTCGTCCTGTCCCACGACCTGCTCCTTGAGCGACTCCTCCATCTTGAGGAGCTTCTTCTGCTCCGGCTCGCTAATCTTGTCGACCGGAATGCCGGTCATC
>CAYLMT010000001.1:0-51389 GCA_964384855.1 uncultured Salinivenus sp. | reverse complement strand
CGCCAAACTTAAACTGCGCCTCGCTGGCGTCAAAGTGTCGGATAGAGGCAACGTTCGCCGCCCGAATGTCGCGGAGGACCTCGATCGTTCCGTACGGGGAGCCCGTATTGTCGAGGTACACGTTGATGGGATTGGGGTTGTTGAAACTCGTGGGGCCTCGTTTCTTGAGCCAGTTCGAATTATACCGGCTGATCACCTCATAGGCGGACAGCCCGTCAACGGGCTCGGACAGTTCGCTCAGGTCAATCTCGCTTGACGAAACCCCCGACGAGGCCTCGGTGGATGACGGCTGGGAGGAACTGCACGCCGTTAGTCCGAACGACAAAAGGCACAGGAGGACAATCCAACGCACGGCAGTCTCGGGATTTTGGAGTAGAGTGCGCTCACGTTCAAGCGTTCACAAAACCTCTACCTGTACCTACGTCTGACCCGGACAATCGTTCACCAAGTTTTTCTTGGTCTAAGACCCTGCGAAACTGTTTGGCGGCTTAGGACCTGCGACTTCGTGGGTCTCGTACCGCGAAGTTTTGGCCCTCGCCGGATAGCACTTTGAGCATACTCCTTCACTTCATTCAGGGCCCTCCGCTACAGGATTCTCTTGAGTGCTCCACGAGGACCTCGCTCTCGATGTCTCGCCTTCGCAGTCATCTAGCAAATGGGTTCTGCCAGATTTTGACTGCAGGCGAGCGTTCAATCGTCGTGGGAAGAGCCGGCCCGGGCGGCCACCGCATCCGGTGCTTTCGGAATGTCGGGCCCCAGGACGCGGGCTCCTTCCTCAGTAATTAGCACGTCATCCTCGAGGCGGATGCCACCGAACCCGAGGAAGTCCTCCACTTGATCATAGTTGATAAATCGTTCATGCCGTTGCTCTTCCCGCCAACGGTTAACGAGAGGAGGAATAAAGTAGCAGCCCGGCTCCACGGTGGCCACAAATCCGGGCTTCAGGGGGCGGGCGAGGCGCAGGGTATGGAGCCCGAACTGCTCCGGGCGGGTCTGGTCCTCGGCGTACCCGACAAAATCCTCGCCCAGACTTTCCATGTCGTGGACGTCGAGCCCCATCATATGCCCGAGGCCATGCGGAAAGAAGAGGGCGTGGGCCCCCGCCGCGACGGCTTCTTCGGCGTTGCCCTGCATGAGCCCGAGGTCGATCAGATGCTCGGTGAGGGTTTCGGCGGCGTGTTTGTGGATCTCGATGAAAGGGACGTTGGGGGCGAGCCGGTCAATGGCGGCGGTCTCGGCCGATAGGACGGCTTCGTAGATGGCCTGTTGTCGGGTCGTGAAGGATCCGCCGACCGGTGCTACGCGGGTGATGTCGCCGGCATAGTGGCGTGGAGAAGTGGCCCCGGCGTCCACCAGGAGAAGGTCGCCCTCTGCGAGCGTATTTGAATACGAGTGGTTGTGCAGCACCTCGCCTTGCACCGAACACGTTGGTGTGAACGAAAAGGTGCTCCCCTCAGCTGTCAGGAGGCCGGTCATAGCCCCCATGATTTCTCGCTCGGGGGTGCCGGGCACCGCATGCCGCTGGGCGCAGGCGTGAATCCGAGCGGTACGCTCAAGGGCCGTTTCGATCTCGGCCACCTCCTCGGAGGTTTTGATCGACCGTTGCTGGACCACGGCCCGAATCAAGGGCTCTGAGACTTCGTCGTCGAGTTGATCGTGGGGGATGTCGAGCAGAGCCTCAAAGCGGAGCCGGTGCTCGTCACGGTACGGCGGAAGGAAGTGAATTTTGCGGTCCTGATGGCGGGCCTGGGCGAGCCGGGACTCGAGGGCAGAAGGGGGGGCAACCGTATCGACACCGGCCGCAGCTGCATCTTCTTGAAGGGTCGGTTGTTCGCCCGACCAGATGACATCATCTAGAGTCGCGTCTTCACCGTACAGGGTTGAGGTGTCCTCGTCGAGGTCGATCAGGCCGTACAGATTGGGGCGGTCGAGGCCAAAGTAGTAGAGAAACGTTCCGTCCTGGTGGAAGGGGTGGGGATTGTCGACGTAGTTGCGGGGGGAACGCCGATTTCCGAGCAACAACACGAGGCCCGACTCTGGACACTCCTGTTCCACGAGGGCACGACGGCGCGAACGATAGGTGGTAGGGTCGAACATCAACCAAACGGAATGCGCGAGAAAGGCTTCAGACTCGGGGGACAAAGCGGCGGAGCCCTCCATATTGGAACCACCCCGCTCGATTAGTGCTTGTGCGGTGCATCCGGTCCCCGATCAACAGACGATCCGTTCATCAACAACCGAAGCAGGGCTCGGGTCTCCGACAGGTGACGGATCTGGCGTATGGTTTGGTGGGTGGCGTATAGGCCGTACACCGTCACGAGAAGCACGGGACCGATCCAGAGAGCGATGCGGCCCCAGGTCGAGCCGTCGACCAGCCATAACCCCACAAGTAATCCAAAGTAAATGCCGGCCACGAGCATAGAAAACAGCGAGTACCGGGCCTGAGTCAGGCGCTGGTCGACGGCGCTGAGCACCTCGTCGTAGCGGCGTTCCTCCAGGGCGTCCAGGTCTACGACTCCGGAGAGCGTCGCCTGAATACCGTCACTGCCGTGGGGGTCGAGTCGGTGGGCGACCTGAGACTGAATGGCGTCGGAGTCAATGACGGACATGAGGCGGGGAGGCAATGAGGAGGACGTCAGGGGCCCGGGCAGAACGATGTGTGCAACATCGGCAGTGAATTTGGACGAATGCAACCCTGGTAGGGGCGGATCACGGCCGGTTTCACAGGGAAACCGTGGGACTCGAATACATCTCCCATGCCGGCGCCCGTTTTTGCTGTGTGGTTGAGCCGAGCAACGTAGGCGGTGAGCGGTTCTTGGAACGGCAATATGGGAGGGACAGCGTCTAAACTGTCTTCGTTGCGTTTCGGGGCAGACGTTCTGTATACTTGCAGCGCGGTGTCTCGTGAATCCTCTTTTCGCCACCATGAACGCCTCCGACGACTGGACGACGACGCATGACCTCGCCATCGTGTACATTGCTCTCGCCTATGGCACCGACCATGAACTCAGCGACGAAGAGCTCAGGGTCCTCAAAGACGCCCTTCAAGCATGGGAGTCGATGGACGAGCCCGCCATTCAGGATTTGATCGTGGAAGCCGCCACCGTCTTCACCGAGCGGGAGGCTAAGGTGGAGTTTCGGCGCGCGGTGCAGGAGCTCAAGTCTGAGCTCTCACCCAAGGAACGGCGCGATACGATCCGGCACCTGATCCGGATTGCAGAGGCCGATGGGGTGCTCCTGGAGCGGGAGCAGGGGCTCATTCACACCCTCGCAGAGACGTGGTCATTAAAGGCACTCAGCGAAGATCTCCTCGAAAATACCTCAGCGGTCGTTCAGCGCCGGGGGGAGGACTGGGGGCTCATCCACGAACTGGCTTTTCTCTACGTCCTCGTCGGGCACGGTGACGGCGACGACCTCTCGGCGGACACGGTGGACGTGATGGTGGACCGGCTTCAAGAATGGCAGCCGGAACAGTCGAGGGACGAACTACGGGACGTGGTGCGCCGGGCTCTGCAGGTCTATGCCGAGCAGCCCCGGGAGGAGCTCATTTATGACTCGGTAGAGGCCTTAAAAGAGGCCCTGTCGAGCACGCATCGCTTGACGGTTCTCGACGATCTGCACACTGTGGCTCGGGCCGACGGACACCTCACCCGGGCCGAGCGCGATCTCATTACCTCGCTCGCCCAGGCCTGGGACGTGAACGTGCGGATGAACGGGCACGGCGGCTAGGGGCCGCCGCTTCGCATGGACGCCGAGGGGGAAAGAGGGCGGTCAGGGCCCGGCATTGTCTCCGTTTCCTCGGGGCTCGTCCTTGTGGCTGGGAATGTCCTGGGCACGGCCTTTCCAGGTTCCGTTTGGGGCGGACCGACGGGTTCTGCCGGACGAATTCGGCGGAGTATTCGGCCCTCCAGGATTGGGGGAGGACGAGCCCCCAAACATTCCGAATTGCACCTGCATGGTGCCCTGCTTCACCTTGCGCTGAAACCACCGCATCAGCATGCTACGGAGTCGGGCGCGGGTGAACGGGAGAAGTCCGAGGAATCCGATCACGTCGGTCAGGATGCCGGGGGTGATGAGGAGAGCCCCCGCCACCAGAATAATAATGCCATCGGCGAGTTCGTCTCCGGGTAGATCACCGGCCTGTAGTCGGCGGTTGAAGCGGCGCCAGGTCGAGAGTCCCTCGCGACGGGCCAGGTGACTCCCCACGATGCCGGTCACAATGATGAGGGCGATCGTCGCCCAGAATCCGATGAGTTGATCCACCTGAATGAGGAGGGCCAACTCCACCGCGGGCGTAAGCAAGAAGAGCAGAATTAGGCGACCAAGCATGGAAAAATCCCCAAACGGGGCTGGTGAGGGGCAGGTGGGGGAGCTTTCTCCGTCCTGGATGGACGAAAAAGAAATCTACCGTTCGGTGTACGGTTCCCCAGCGAGGGACTCTGCGTCCCCCATATGCGGGGTCTATCCGCTTCCGTTGCGCTCGACGAAATACTTTTCTTCGTGGATCGCATCGTCTTCGAATCCCGCGCGCTGGAGAATACCCTGAGCCTTATCAATCATCTGTGGATGGCCACAGGTGTAGGCAGCGGTGTCGGACGGAGCGAACGAGGCGGCATCCAGATACTTTCGTAGCACGTCTTCCACGCGTCCGCATTCCCCGTGCCAGTCGGGGTCTTCCCAGGGACGACTCACGGTCGGCACATACTCGAACCATTCCACCTGCTTGGCCAGCGACCGGAGCTCGTCGAGATACGTGCCCAACTCCCAGGACCGGCTTCCCCCGTGCAGGATCAGCATCGGCTCCGGCGTGTCCAGGATGCCGTCACGGAGTTTCCGCAGTTGATCGCGAATGATGCTGATGTACGGGCCCACGCCGGTCACCGTCGCCGCCATGAGGTGATGAGTGCGGTTCGGATCAAGCGTAAATCGACCTACGATTTTGTCCCGCATCCACACGTCCGCGCCCCGCTCCAGGTCCCAGAGCTTCGGGGTCAGGGTTCCTTCGTCGACCCGTTCGATGAAGAATTCCAGGTCGGTGGAGCCAGGGGCCGAGGCCACCGAATAGGGGCGAAGAAGCGGGCGATCGCGGTCGTCGTCCATTAGCCCGATGGTGGCGTATTGCCCCGGTGTAAAGTCGACGGGGGCGTCGGCACGGAGGCGAAACACCGCCAAGTCCTCGGAGAAGTCGATTCGCTCCACGAGGGTCAGCCGACTGTACCGCGAGGCATCCATTCCACGTCCGGCAGCTTCGTGAGGGAGTTAGTGCAACCTCAGCCCAAACGGCAAGAAGGCCACTCGTCGGCCGAGAGAAAGCCCAGAGGGCCTCTCAGCCCCACGAAATGCTACCGGCAGTCGGGAATCTAGTTTTCGCCAACCCAGAGCGCGGTCCCGAGAAGAGCCTTAAAAATACCGTTACAATTCGTCGAGGAGTTGGTCGATCAGGTCGACCGACGACACGTCGTCCGCCTCCGCATTGAAGCTCGGGACAATGCGGTGTCGCAGCACGGGCACGGCCATTCGTCGCACGTCGGCCTCCACCGGGGTCATGCGCCCGTCGAGGGCGGAGAGGGTCTTGGCCCCGAGCACCAGATACTGAGAGGCACGAGGGCCGGCGCCGTAGCTCAGATAGTTCTGAATGAAGTCTGGAGCGGCCTCGGAGCTCGGGCGCGTGCGGGTGACGAGCTGAACGGCGTACTCGATGACGTTGTCGGCCACTGGGATTTGTTGGACGAACTTCTGGTAGGATTGCAGCTCCTCGGCACTCATCACCGGGGATACGTCCGGGTGGGGGCCGGCGGTGGTGCTCCGGACTACCTCAGTTTCCTCGTCGAACGAGGGGTAGTCGAGCCAGAGGTTCAGCATGAACCGGTCCAACTGGGCTTCGGGCAGGGGATAGGTGCCTTCCTGCTCGATGGGGTTTTGCGTGGCGAGCACGAAGAACGGCTCATCCAGCGTGTGGGTCTCACCCGCGGCGGTGACGTGTTGCTCCTGCATTGCCTCCAGGAGGGCCGCCTGTGTTTTGGGGGGTGTGCGATTGATCTCGTCTGCGAGGATGACATTGGCGAAGATGGGCCCGGCCGCAAACTCGAAGTGACGCCCATCGTGGGTCTCCTGAATGATCTCCGTACCCGTAATGTCGCTAGGCATGAGGTCCGGAGTGAACTGGATGCGGCTAAACTCCAGGTCGAGGGCGCCGGCGAGGGTGCGCACAAGAAGAGTTTTGGCGAGGCCGGGGACCCCAATCAGGAGGGTGTGTCCACGGGCCATGAGGCAGACCACCACCATCTCGATGATGTCCTCCTGTCCCACGATGACCTTGCCAATCTCCTGCCGGAGGCGGTCGTAGGCCGTGCTGAGGTCGTCGAGCGTCTCGGGATCCTGCGGGGGGGAAGACGGAGAAGGGGACATGGAGAAAGCGGCTCAGGAGCAGAGCGGAGATCGGCGACCGGACCGGCATGGGGGTAGCGACGAGGGACAGACGACCTAGCGGCGCATGGCCGTCAACTCCGACTCGGTGATGCGGATGTCCACATAGATTTCCTCCCGAAGTTGGTCGGTCCACTCCTGCATTTTTCGACTACGCTTTTCCTGGAGTGCAAGCTGTCGGATCCGCTCATAGTCTTTCTCGAGGCTCGCGCGATGGGCTGGCACGCGCCGTTCGAGCAGGACGATGTGGTAGGCTTCGTCCCCATTCAGCAGTTGCACGCGGGACGGTTCGCTGATTTCTCCGGGCTCTAGGTTCCGGATCGTACGGGTCCACGAGGGGCCAAGAGCGTCGAGGACGAGGTCACGCGTACCCGATTCTGGGTCGGTCACGCGGCCGCCGTTTTGTGCCGTGCGCTCCTCTTCAGAATGGCGGCGAGCCATACGTTCGAAGGGAATGTCCTCGTTGTTGAGGAGGGTGTCACGTACGGCACTCAGGTACTCCTTCGCCCGTTCGCCGGTGGGGGAGTCGGGTTTGATGAGGATGTGGTGGAGGTTCACCGTATTCCCGTCTTTCGAGTCGATCCGAAGGATGTGGAAGCCGTCTTGGCTGTCGTTGTAAAAGGGCTGAGACAGCTGACCAACGGGGGTTCGAGAGGCGACCGCAGCAAACTCGGGGACGAGGTCGTCGAGGTTGACGTTGTTGAGGGCGCCGGACGAGGTGCCGGCGGCGCCCGAGGCGGAAAACTGGCGGGCCATGGCCTCAAAGGACGCCCCGCCGTTGACGATGGAATCCCGAATGGAGGTTATGAGGGACTTGGCCTGCTGGCGGGCCTCTTCCGTGGGCTTCGGGTACCGAACGATGTGGGAGAGGCGGACGGTCTTAGGGAGCTGGGGCAGCGAGTCCTGAGGAATTTCCTCAAACCACTGACGAACTTCACTGGGTGTGATGTCGATGTTCTGCATGCGACGCTGCCGCAGCTGCTGGGACAAAATCTGGCCCCGAAGGTCCTCCCGGAACTGTTCTTTGATTTCGAGGATGCTCTTTCCGTATGCCTGCTCCAGTCGCTCCTCGCTTCCTGCACGTTGAACGTATTGTTCGATCCGCCGGTCGAGCTGATTATTTAATTGCTGATCCGAGACGGTAACGGTGGTATCGCGGCGAGCCTTCTCGGCCAAGAGCTTTTGGTCGACCAGTTGCCGAAGGGCCTCCATCCAGAGGTCGTTGGAGTAGGAGACGTTTTGCTGTTGGGTTTGTCGGCGCACGAGTTGGTCGACCTCGGATTTGAGAACAATCTCATCCCCCACGACGGCGGCGATGCGATCCACCATCTGGGCGTTCTGGGCGTGGACGGGAGCGGGAGTCAGGCCCGCAAGGAGCAAGAACGCTCCGAGCAGTGCACCTCCGCTGGATTTAAAAGAGGATGGAAGAACGCGACAAAAGTGACGCATGCAAGTACGACTCGTATTCGAAGGGCGATGAACCACGGGGCGCAGTGGGAGGCGTTAAGGTAGTTCGAGGGCCCCGTCGGCCTGAGCTCTGTTGCGAAGGCGTTGAACCTCGGATGCGTGGATCTGTTTCCGAGCGCGAATTCGGAGGCGACGCCGGATTTCCGGCTCGATCCAGTCGATCTCCGGGGGCGTACCTTCCGGAATCCGGCGGTCGAGGCGGAGCACATGGTAGCGCCCATTGTCTTGTATGATCGGAGTGGTCTCTCCCTCCTGGAGGGCGTCGACCCGGTCCGCAAGAACAGGTAGCTGCTGGTTGAGTCGGCTCTGGGGAACGAAGCTGTGAGACAACTGCCGAGCTTGGGTCGTGTCCGTAGCGTACTCCGTGACGAGCCGAGCCCAGGTGGTGTCGGGCGGTGCGGGGGGCGTGCGCAGTTCTTGCTGGACAGTTTGGGCCGTCGCTCGGTCCGACGTGGCCAGATACTGGATGCGGACGTACGGCTCCTGGAGGCGCAGTTGCTCCTTGTGGCGTTCAAAGTAGGTGCGCACTTCTTCCGGAGAGGGGCGGACGTCAGCTTCCTCCTCGAATCGGGTGCGCAGGGCCGATACGAGAACGGCCTGTCGTTGGCGCTGCAACCGCCGTTGGACGTCGTCGCGGGAGCCGAGGTTGAGTCGCTCGGCTTCCCGGTACATGAGCGTGCGGGTGACCCATTGGTCAATCGCCTGCTGCCGGGCTTTGGTCGAGTCACGAACGGCGCCCATGCCGGCAAGCATTCGGTTGAGGTCGGCCTCGGTGAGGTAGTGCGACCCTACTCGGGCAACGAAGGAGTTGGGCGGGGCCTCTGACTGGCATCCGGCCAAGCCTGTGACCAAGAGGAGGAGAAGAATGGCGGAGACGGCACTGGGAAGTTCAGCGATGCGTGGGAGTGTGAACGTCATGGGCGAGGAAGTAGCCGGAAAGCTAAGGGGCGGAGGAATCGTCACTGATTGGCGGGCGGAGGCGTTCCGGGAATGTTTCGGCGTCGTATCGCGCCTGCAATCTGCGTAACATCCGCTGCTCGATGCGAGACCGATGGTCCTGTACGACGCGGCTTCGGGCCTCCCCGAAGCGCTTGGGACGCGGCGGAAGGTGCGCGTCACGAATTAGAAAAAGCGACTCGTTCTCCTGGGCCGTCGGGCCTATGGCCCTCCCGTCGACGGCGGTGCGAACCGGCTGGTAGACGTCGGCGGAGCGGTTGGTTACGTACACGGTGTCGGTTGAAATGAGGGTGTCAGTTGCGGCGGCATTGAGGACATCCGTGAGTGACGAGTCTCGTTCATAGAGCGTGGCGTAGGGACGCAGCAGTGAATCAGCGGGGGCGCGAAGGACGAGGGTCCGCACGCGTTCAGGAAACTGGTATTGCCCGTGGTTCTGACGGTAGGTTGCCCGCAGACCTGCGGTGTCCCGGGCCGCTGCTGTCCAGACCGAGTCTTGCATGTAACGGAAGAGGAGCGTTCCGTCCCGATACTTCTCGACCTCCCGGGCGATGGCCGGGTCGTTCTGGGCCCTGCGCGTGGCGGCGTACTGGATGGCCTTCTCGGTTAGAAACGACTCAATTAGGTCCGCGATCGTCGTCTGGGCTCCACCGTCGGTTTGCATGAGGTGGTGGGCCATCTGGTCGACGGTGTAGCTTGAGTCGCCCAGGGTGGCGGCCGGGGGAGCGGCGCCCGACAGGGTGTCGGTAAACGTAAGGAGGGGACGGGCGAGGGAGTCAACCGAGGCGGCACGAGCGGCTGCTAGGAGGCGGGTGGTGTCCACGTTAGCTCCGACTTCCGCGCGGATCGTGCGGGCAAAGGCCGCCTTCCGCCGCTCCGCCCGGGGTTGGCCGGCGATACGCTCCTTGAGCTCGTCGTATGCCTTGTCGAAGGTCTGTCGCTTCTGCCGACCGGTGAGTTTGAGGAGGTGATACCCGAAACGGCTTTGAACGACCTCCGAGATTGCGCCCACCGAATCCAATGTCGCCACGGTTCTGCGGAGGGGAGGAGGGAGTGCCTGGGGGTTGACTTCGCCGAGGGCGCCTCCCTTCGAAGCCGACTGTTGATCGTGAGAAAAATTCCGGGCCGCGGCGCCGAATGAGAGGGACCCGTTCAAAATCTTCGTCCGAAGGGAATCGAGGAGGTGGCGGGTTGCGGCGGTGTCGCCCCGTGGGCGACGCAAGACGTGAGCGAGTTCGACCGGCGGCTCAGCGGGCCGTCGATTGTGCACCTTGAGGATGTGATAGCCGTATTGGCTCCGAAAGACGTCGCTCGTTTCGCCGGCCGTCAGCGTGTACATTCGGTCCTCAAACGGCTCCACAATCTGCCCAGCCCGGAGGTAGCCGAGCCGGCCTCGGTAGCCACGACTTCCCTCCTTTCGGGCCGCGGGGTCGTCGGAGTTACGGACGGCCAGGTCGCCAAACGGCACGCCCTGCTCGATCGAGTCGGCAATCGCTTGAGCCGTGCGGTAGGCCGCGAGGGTGTCGTTGGACGAGGTGGAGCGGATCAGAATGTGGCTCACATCCACGGCCTGCGACCGGCGTTCGTACAGGGTGCGGGCGAGGGGTTCGTACACCTCTTCGCGCAGGAGCAGGGGTCGGGCCCGTTGCTGCCGGTAGTTGTGGATGTCCTGGCGGACGCTCGGGAGAGTGTCCAGTCCAGCATCGAGGGCGGCACGCACTTTCAGGCGATAATTCAGATACCGATTGAGGAAGTCCCGGTAGGCCCGGAGGGAGCTATCGGCGGCAGCCTCGGGGCTGCCCGCCGCGTCAACGAACGCCGAGTCCAATTCGGCCAGCGTGATGCTCGCATCGGCGTAGCGAGCGACGATCGTGTCGTCGGAGGGTGGGGGTGTGGCACTCTCCCCGGTGGATTCCGAGCCGGCGCTGCAGGCGATCCCAAGGGCGGCAACGAGGGGTAGACCAATCGTGAGCCCTAAGCGCGGTGTGAATCGGAGAAAGCAAGAACGCACAGAACTGTCCACTCGTCTAGTGTTTGGGTTTCGGGAAAACACCTGTATATTAGCGAATCAGTCCCACAGATTGCAACCGAGAATCGAGGATTGCACGTGGGGTTGATCCGAGATCAGATTGAGCGACTCGCTCATGCTCACCGCCGTCGGGTCTAGAATGGAGCGATTCGGGGAACGAGCTTCGCAAATCCCCCGCCAATTCCAGGCTACGGAGGAACCGGGGAAGGGGCGTAATTTACAATTTGTGCGCTTCGCTGATCGGGCTCCGGTGTCTCGTTCGTCCGACACGTCGGGACGGTCGGCGTTAGATTTTGCCTCGATTCCTCTTCCTGAACGCAACGTCTCCACGCTCAATGTCTTCCGACACTTCTGTTCGTGTCCGCTTTGCCCCGAGTCCGACCGGCCGCTTGCACATCGGCGGGCTGCGGACGGCCCTCTACAATTACTTGTTCGCCCGCAAGCACGATGGTGATTTTGTGTTGCGGATTGAAGATACCGATCAGGCCCGCTACGAGCCGGGGGCCGAGGCCGACATTCAGGAGGCCCTCGCGTGGACGGGCCTCGAGCACGACGAAGGGCCCGAGCAGGGCGGGAATTATGGCCCATACCGGCAGTCCGAACGCACCGAGCGCTACCACGAGTATGCCCGGAAGCTCGTCGAGGCCGGTCGGGCATACTACGCCTTTGATACGGAAGAGGAACTCGAAGAACTGCGGGAGGCACACGGAGCATACGACGGCTCCACGCGTCGGCAGATGCGCAACTCGTTAACGCTGTCCGACGACGAGGTGGAGCGGCTCCGCGAGGAAAACGACAATGCGGTCATTCGGCTCAAGGTCCCGCGTCAGGACTCCGTCCAGGTCGAGGACGCAATTCGAGGGACCGTTTCCTTCGACACCGCCGAGATTGACGACCAGGTGTTGATGAAGTCCGACGGCATGCCCACCTATCACCTGGCCAACATCGTCGACGATCACCTCATGGACATCTCGCACGTCATTCGGGGTGAGGAGTGGCTCTCGTCGACCCCGAAGCACGTGCTCATGTACGACGCCCTGGGATGGGAGCCGCCCACCTTTGCACACCTGCCGCTCATCCTGAGTCCGAACGGCGGAAAGCTCTCGAAGCGAGATGCCAATGAGCTCGGCATTCCGGTCTACGTCACGGACTACCGGGAGGCCGGCTACGAGCCGGAGGCGCTTCTCAACTTCCTTGCGCTCCTGGGCTGGAGTCCCGGTACAGAGGAGGAGCTCTTTTCCCTCGACGAGATGGTCGACGCGTTCAGTCTCGACCGCGTGGGCGCCAGCGGCGTGCAGTTCGACCTGGACAAGCTGCGCTGGGTCAACGAACACTATGTCCGCGACCTCTCAGTCGATGAACTCACGGAGAAGGCCCGTCCCTACGTGGAGGCGGAAGGCTACGAAGTGAGCGATGATCGCCTCCGGACGATCTGCGAGTTGGTGCAGGACCGGATTCAGGTGGTTCCGGAAGTGGTCACCGAAAACCGGTACTTTTTCGAAGACCCGGAGGAGTACGAAGAGGCGGGCGTGGAAAAGCGGTGGAAAGACGAGTCCGCCGATCTCCTGCGTGCCTACGCCGAGCGGCTGGAGGAGGTCGACACGTTCGACACGGACACCGTGGAAACTGAGCTCCGTGACCTGGCCGACGAGAAGGACGTGGGGGCAGGGGCGATCATTCACCCCTCGCGTCTCGCCGTGAGTGGGCGGTCCTATGGTCCCGGGGTCTTCGGACTCCTGGCGACCGTGGGCAAGGAAGCCTGTCTCCGCCGCATGCGCAGGGCCGCCGACGAGCTCGGATAAGTGTCCCCTATTCAAGCTCCTCCTGGAGGAGTTCGCGGGCAAGTTCGGGGTTGGCGGCGCCGTTCGTCTCGTCCATCACCTGCCCCATGAAGAAGCCGATCAGGCCTTTTTTTCCGTCGCGGTAGCGGGCCACTTCGTCGGGATGGTTGTCGAGGACGGCCTGGATGGTGGGGCGAAGGGTCTCGGTGTCTTCCACCTGGCGCAGGTCTCGCTCGTCCACGATGTCCTCGGGATCGCCACCATTTTGCAGTAGCTCGTCGAAGACCTCATCGGCGCCTCGCGTAGAGATGACCTCCGTGTCTACGAGGCGGACGAGGTCCGCAAACTCCTCGGGGCCGAACGGCAGGTCCGTGACGGATCGGGTCTTGAGTTCGCCGAGGAGCTCATTGACGGTCCAGTTGGCGACGGGCTCTGGGGCGTCGTAGTGCTCCAGCGCCTGCTCAAAGAAGTCGGCCAGGGCGTCGTCACTGGCGATGGTGGCCGCGTCTTCCCGGCCGATTCCCAGTGCGTCGTGGAAGCGTTCGAACCGGTCCCGCTGGGCCTCGTCGAGGTATTCAACGGGGTCGGTCTTGCCTTCGAGCGAGCGCTGTCGCTGTTTCTGTTTGCGCTGCTCTTTCTCCCGTCGTCGCCGTTCAAGTTCCTCCTGAGTGAGCCCCTCCTCTCCCGACTGCTGTCGGGACCAGGTATCGCGGAGGGGCACGATCTGATTATACACGAGCGCGTCGGGCCGGGAATCTTCAGGGTCCGGCCAGAAGTAGCCCTGCCGCTCGAACTGCACCCGCTGGTCGGCGTCCAACTCGCGGACGGCAGGCTCCAACACGCCCTGCCGGATGTTGAGCGAGTCCGGGTTCAGAAATTCGGTGAAGTGCGCCTCGCGGGCGTCGGGATCGGGGACTTCGAAGAGGCGGTCGTAAAGCCGCGCCTCGAACGGGACCCCATGGGCGGCGGACACCCAATGCAGCGTGCCCTCCGGCGAGCGACCGTCCGGGGCGGTACCCCCACGCGTGTGGGGGTCGATCGTGCCGCGGAGCTCCGTAACGGTGCCGTCTTCGTCCCGCACCACCTCCTCGCAGGTGAAGAAGTAGCCGTGCCGGAGGCGCACCTCGCGGCCCGGGGCCAGTCGGATGAAATCGTCCGGGGGATCCTCGCGGAAGTCGTCCCGCTCGATGTAAAACTCGCGGGTGAAGGGCACCGGTCGCGTCTCGTCCTTGTCAATGTCGCGCGGCCAGTGGTTGGCATCGATCCAGTCGACCTCACCTTCCTCTACGTTTGTGGTAACCACCTTTAACGGATCGAGCACGGCCATCACCCGCGGGGCCTTCGACTTCAGGTCGTCGCGGAGGGCGTGTTCGAAGTGACCGATCTGCACGCGGCTCTGCGATCGCGTAACGCCCACCTTTCGACAGAAGGAGCGGATGGCGCTCGGGGGCACGCCTCGGCGTCGAAGTCCGGAGATCGTGGGAAGGCGCGGATCATCCCAGCCTCCCACGAGGTCCTTCTCGATCAGGTGACGGAGCTTGGTTTTACTCATCACCGTGTACCCGAGGTTGAGCCGGTTGAACTCGTACTGCCGGGGACGGGACGGAATTTCGTCCTCGTCCAGGCAGTGCTCCATCACCCAGTCGTACACGCGCCGGTTGTTGTCGAACTCCAGCGTGCAGAGCGAATGGGTAACGTCCTCGATCGCATCCTCCAACGGGTGGGCGTAGTCGTACATCGGGTAGATGCACCACTCGTCCCCCCGCCGGTAGTGGTGCGCGTGCTTGATACGGAAGAGGAGGGGGTCCCGCATAATCATGTGCGGTGAGCTCATGTCGATCTTCGCCCGCAGCACGTGCTCACCGTCCTCGAAGGCCCCCGCCTTCATCTTGCGAAAGAGCTCCAGGTTTTCTTCGACGGAGCGGTCGCGGTACGGGGACGGTTTTCCAGGTTCGTCCACCGTCCCGCGATACTCGCGGATTTCTTCCTCACTGAGACTGTCGACGTACGCGTCGCCCTGCTTGATGAGCTTGATCGCGTACTCGTAGAACTGCTCGAAGTAGTCGGAGGCGTAGTATTCGTGTTCTTCCCAGTCGTACCCGAGCCAATGGACCGCGTCCTTGATCGACTCGACATACTCGGTGCTTTCGGTCTCGGGGTTCGTGTCGTCGAAGCGGAGGTGGCAGCGCGTGTCGGCTCGGTCGGCGTAATCGTGCTTGATGCCAAAGTTGAGGACAATGGACTTGGCATGCCCGATGTGGAGGTAGCCGTTCGGCTCGGGAGGGAACCGGGTCACGACTCGGTCGCCATAGGTCCCCTGGTCGAGGTCCTCATCGATGATGTCGTAAATAAAGTTGTCGCGCGGGCGTTCGGCCGAGGAATCCGACGTGCTCACAGGGGGAAGAAAGACTTGGTGCGGGGCACTTCTCGAAAATCATCAGACTATTGAAAGTCAGGGGCTTCCCGAAAGATCCACGATTCCATGAGGATCAGTCGCAGCCATTAGCTTCCCACAAGAGGGACCGACACTCCAGTGCCTTTGGCTTGTCCACTGCCGAGGCACTTCGGATGCGGCGGGCAAATAGGGAGGCAGAGCGGAACTGTGATCGGGTGCGGGTCTGACGCCGGGCCGTCACGTCCCATTGGGAGCGACGAAGAAAGCCGGTGAACTGATCGTCTTCGATGTATCCGGAAATGCGAAGGTCGTCGAGTGCGAGCTCCAGACGAGAGTCGTGTATTTGGACGCGGGCGTGCAACCGGCCGAGACGCCGATCCCGGACAATTCCTTGCAGCTCCCCGTCTTGAATGGTGATGTGGAACCGTCCTTGATTGAGGGGAGCAAAGCCTTCGACCTCATACGCCCAGGTACCCACCACTGCGGCTCGGGCCGCCGCTTCGTCCTGGGTCGACTGAGAAGAGGTGCACGCCCCCACGAATCCCGCTCCGAACAGGAAAAGAAGCAGTACCCGGATGCGGCTAGACCGAGGCATGACCGAGGGGCCGAAACACCCCAAAAAACCCAAAATACCTTTGTGAGTGTTAAGATTGGGTGATGTATTCGTTCCAGTGGGATGGGCTCTCCGGACGTCAGTTCGTCGCATCTCGGTAGACCGACAGCAATTGCTCAGCGGCGGCCAGGGAACTGAGGCGCCCTTCCTGGACCGCCTTCTCCACCTTCTTCTGGGCTGCCTGGACCTCGGAGTTGGAAAAGAAATCCTCGCGCAGCTGTTGTTTTATGGCATGCTCCATCCAGTGCTGCGCTTGTCGGCGGCGCTGCTCCTCGAAAAAGCCCGTTTCCTGCGTGTAGGTACGATAACGCTCCACAGCGCTCCACACTTCATCGATACCTGCGCCGGTCTGCGCCGAACACGTGAGCACGGGGGGCTCCCACCCGGACGTTGGATCCGACAGAAGGCGCAGTGCCTTTTCGTATTCGGCTCGGGCCACCTCGGCCGGCTCTTGATTGTCCCCGTCCGCCTTTGTGACGGCGATGGCATCGGCCACCTCTACGATGCCACGTTTGATGCCTTGCAGCTCGTCGCCGGCGCCGGCCAGGGCCAGGAGCAGAAAAAAGTCGACCATTGAGCGCACGCTGATTTCCGACTGACCAACCCCGACCGTCTCGACGAATACGGTGTCGTACCCGGCGGCCTCGCACAGCAGGATTGCCTCGCGGGTCCGGGGCGCCACGCCACCGAGGGTGCCGGCGGTGGGGGAGGGACGGATGAAGGCATTTTCTTCGGAGGCCAAGGCCCCCATTCGGGTCTTGTCACCGAGGATGCTGCCCTTCGACCGCTCACTGCTGGGGTCGACCGTCAAAACGGCGAGGCGGTGGTCCTCCGACACGAGCCGCTGCCCCAGGGTTTCGATGAACGTGCTCTTGCCGACGCCGGGCACGCCCGTGACGGCCACCCGAATCGAGTCTCCGCTATGGGGAAGGCACTCCTCCACGACCGCCCGGGCTGTCTCGCGGTGGTCCGGTCGGGTGCTTTCCAGGAGGGTGATGGCCTGGCTCAGTGTCACGCGGTCCCCGTCGAGGATGCCGCTCACGTACTCATCGGCAGAACGGGACAGAGGCCGCCTCGACGTGGTCTGGTCATGGAGATCGGGGTTCAGCGGGGCCACGGGTGGGAAGGGATGTATCCAGCGGTGCGAACGACGGAGCGGAGAACGACGGGGCCAGCGGAGGCCCGGAGCGATGGAGAGGAGGGAGGAGCCTTACGTCTCGATGGGAGCCTCTTCTTCGAAGCGGTCGAGCAGCACGTCGAGGATCTGAGTCGCGGCTTCTGCAATATTGGTGCCGGGGCCAAAAATGGCGGCCACGCCCTGGTCGTAGAGCGTCTCGTAGTCGTCGTGTGGAATGACACCACCGACCACCACCAGAATGTCGTCACGCCCGTACTGCCTCAGTGCGTCGATGACTTCCGGCACGAGCGTCTTGTGTCCCCCGGCGAGGCTGGAGATGCCGAGAATGTGGACGTCGTTCTCGATCGCCTGGCGTGCCACCTCGTCGGGCGTTTGGAAGAGGGGGCCCACGTCCACGTCAAAACCCATGTCGGCAAACGAAGTAGCGATGACTTTTGCCCCCCGGTCGTGCCCGTCCTGCCCCATCTTGGCGACCATGATCCGGGGGCGTCGACCGGCGGCCGCAGCGAACTGATCGGCCCGGTCGCGGGCCGCATGGAAGTACTCGTTTTTGTCGGCCTCCGAGGCATACACCCCCGAGATGGTCTCTGTCCGTGCCGTGTGGCGGCCGAACACGTCTTCGAGGACCGCGGAGATTTCCCCGAGGGTGGCTCGCTTGCGGGCTGCGTCCACGGCCCGCGCCAGCAGGTTGCCGTCGCCCGTTTCGGCACTCTCTCGCAAGGCACCAAGCGCGTCCCGAACCGCGGTGTCGTCCCGCTCTTCCTTGATGCGATCGAGACGCTGGAGCTGCGCGCGTCGGACGGCTTCATTGTCCACTTCGAGCCGCTCGATCGGCTCGTCGGAGTCCGTTTGGTATGCGTTGACACCGACGATCGTCTCTTTCCCCGTGTCGATTCGGGCCTGCTTCCGAGCGGCGGCCTCCTCAATCTTGCGTTTCGGTAGGCCCTGCTCGATCGCGCGCGTCATGCCGCCCTCGTCTTCCACTTCCCGAATCAACGTCCACGCTCGCCGGGCCAGCGCGCCGGTCAGGTGCTCCACGTAGTAAGAACCGGCCCACGGATCAATGGACTCCGTAATGTCGGTCTCTTCCTGCAGGTAGAGCTGCGTGTTGCGGGCAATACGGGCGGCAAATTCGCTCGGCAATGCGATGGCCTCGTCTAGCGCGTTGGTGTGGAGCGACTGAGTGCCACCAAACGCCGCGGCCATCGCTTCGACGGTGGTGCGCGGCACATTGTTGAACGGATCCTGCTCGGCGAGGCTGTAGCCGGAGGTCTGGCAGTGGGTGCGCAGGGCCATCGACTTTGGGTTGTCCGGATCGAATTGCTTCACGAGCTTCGCCCACAGTAGACGTCCGGCCCGCATTTTGGCGATCTCCATGAAATGGTTCATGCCGACGGCCCAGAAGAAGGACACCCGCGGGGCAAAGTCGTCAATGTCGAGCCCGGCGTCGAGCCCCGTGCGCAGATACTCCAGGCCGTCGGCCAGTGTGTAGGCGAGTTCGAGGTCGGCCGGGGCCCCCGCCTCGTGCATGTGATAGCCGCTAACCGAGATGGCGTTGAATTTCGGCATCTCCTCGGCGCAGTAGGCGAAAATTTCCCCCACAATACGCATGGAGGGCTGCGGCGGGTAGATATAGGTGTTGCGCACCATAAACTCCTTCAGGATGTCGTTTTGAATGGTGCCCGCCAATGCCTCGTGGGCGACGCCCTGTTCCTCCGCGGCGACGATGTAGAAGGCCATGACGGGAAGCACAGCCCCGTTCATCGTCATCGATACCGACACGTCGCCCAGTGGAATGCCTTCGAATAGGCGTTTCATGTCCTCGACGGTGTCGATGGCCACCCCGGCCTTGCCCACATCACCCCGCACCCGCTCGTGGTCGGAGTCGTAGCCCCGGTGCGTTGCGAGGTCGAAGGCTACCGAGAGACCTTTCTGGCCGGACGCAAGGGCCTCACGGTAGAACTCGTTGGACTCCTCCGCCGTCGAGAACCCGGCGTACTGCCGGATGGTCCACGGCCGATATTTGTACATGGTCGTATACGGGCCGCGGAGATAGGGGGGAATGCCCGAATCGAAGTCAAGGTGATCGAGGTCGTCGAGCGCATCTGGGCCGTAGATTGGCTCGCCGTCGATCCGCTCGGGGGTTGACCACGTCGCGTCGTCCGTCGGCACCGCCTCGCCCTCACGCGGGGGATCGTATTGAATGTCAGAGAAATCCGGTCGCATGGCGGTTCTATATCGGCGTCTGTACGGTGGGGGGACGGCGTGGATCGTCAGGCATCGTCCGTCGGGATGCCCAGAAGCGCCTGGAGCTGAAGAAGGGTTGACTGAAGGGGGCTGCCTTGGTGGAGGAAGAAATCCGCAACGCCCCCAGCCTCAATGTCGTCGGGGGCGCCGGCGATGCCGACGAGGGCCTTACGGTTTCGTTTGTTCAGCGCAGAAGCGAGGGCCGGAGCAAGGTCGGCGTACTCGGCATTGGCACTACAAAGAACGACCGCGTCGGTCTCCTCCTCGACTGCTCTGTCAGCCACCGCGTCGACCGAGTCAAACTTGAGCGGCTCTTCGATCGCAAAACCCGCCACGCCCAAAAAGTTGCGGGCGAACGTAGCGCGGGCGCTCCGGACGGCGGGTGGACCGATCGGGGCGAGCAGGAACTGAGGCGGTCCGTCGTGATGTTCGGCGTAGGCGTCGGTGCGGAGGCGGATCGACTCGATTTCTTCGGCCAATCGGATGCGAGGGAGTGGATCGATGTCCGTCGATTCCGACAAGACGGCCGACGCGACCTCCGGAAGTGTTGTCCCCTCCCGAAGCGCCGCTCGGATCGCTTCAATCGACGAAGCATCAAAAGAGGGCGGCGATTCGCCGTTCGTGGACAAAGTCGCAGGGGACGCTACGTTCTCCCGACGCCGTTCGTCGAGGGCGGGATAATGCGTGGTTCCCACGAGGACCTGATCCCGCTCGTCGAGGGCCTTGCGACGTTTCTGACGCGTATCGGCAAGTTGATCCTGCAGGCTGCCGGTACGGAGGGTCTCGACAATCCCGCCTTCCGCCTCGAGGTCCTGGAACTGAGCCCAGGCCTGTTGGGCAAGTTGGTCGGTCAGGGTTTCGATATAGTACGATCCGGCGGCCGGATCGGCTACTTGTTCGAAATACGCTTCGTGGCGTAGAATGAGCTGTGTATTGCGAGCGATGCGGAGGCCGAACTCGTCGGGTGGGCGCAGGGCGGCGTCGTACGGCCGAATCGTCAGCACATCGCAGCCCCCGAGCACTGCGGCCATTGCCTCGGTGGTGGCTCGCAGCATATTCGCGTACGGGTCGTAGATCGTCTCCGTGCGCTGGGAGGTCGTGGCGTGGATGAAAAGGTTGGTGGGACCAGCGTGGTGAGCTACACCGGCCTCCCACGCGAAGGCGTCGATGACCTGCGGTACGAGTAGGCGGAGGGCCCGGAGCTTGGCCATCTCGACGAAATAGGAGGTCGAGATGGGGACTCGGATCTGAAGGGGGGCGAGAAGGTCGCGGAGCGGGAGGCCTCGGTCGGTGCTTCGGGCCAGGCGTTCGGTGAGGGCGCCCAGTGCGCACGCCAACTCCTGAACGGCCGACGCTCCCGCGTCGTGATAGACGCTGGTGTCTACGGTCACAGTTCGGAAGTGGGGCATTTCCGTAGCCTCCGCCACGAGGTCGTCCGCAAGGAGAAACGATCGGGCCGGGTCGGCTCCCGACGCCAGGGCCGTAACGGGGTCGTACAGAGCCGATCCGCCGAGGGCGTCGGCGGCGATGTTCTCTTCCGAGAGGTGCTCTCGGAGCAATCCAAAGAGTGCGGGGACGGACGGCCCGCCAGTAAGGTGCAGAACTGTCTTCGTCAGATCGATCCCGTCAAGGACTTGGGCGAGATCAGATTTCGAGTGGAGGGCGAGTGCGAATCCATCTGAGTGCACGGGTGAAGCGTTTACCTCAAGGGCCTCGGCGCCTCCCTCCACCGCAGTCTGAGCGTGCTCGTTTGCCTCCTCCAGGTCGGGATGCCGGATCGTCTGGCAGACGGTCCAAGCATTGGCCGGAGCCTCTTTGGATTCGGCCAGGGGGGGGACGGTCGCCTCGGGATCGGCGTGGAGTGCCTCCTCCACGGCTTCGGAAGTGAGGTAGGCGGAAAGGGAGACCCCTTCCATGGAGGTCCATTCCAAAAACGACTCCGGGGACGCTCCTCCGAGATCCGACCGCACGCGCTCCCGCCACTCTGCGGGCTCAACCGCGTCGAACTCGTCGAAGAGCGGCGGAGACGCGTCCGTCTCGGACATGGCCTGAACGGTCACTCGGCGAAATAGGAAATGACGGGCAGGACACGATGTGTATCGTCCATCACTACTGCATACGATCTTCGTCTCCGGGCGGTCCGAGTAGCGTGCGCGAGCGGCGGATCAGGTCGTAGACCGCGATCCCGTAGGCCACGCCGACGTTCAGCGAGATTTTGGCACCGTATTGGGGAATCTCCAGAGCGAGGTCGGCCGCATGAAGCACATCAGTTTCGACTCCCCGGACCTCGTTTCCAACGACGAGAGCGAGGGGGAAGGCATTGGCCTCCACTGCATCGGGGGGACGCGTCTGGTCCGTTTGTTCGAGGACCGCGATGGTGTAGCCAGCGTCTTTTAGGTCGTGGAGGAGGGGAATTGCCTCGTCGTGCTGACTCCACTCTACGGTGTCCTGCGCGCCGAGGGCCGTCTTGTGGAGGTCTTTGTGCTCCGGGGTTCCGGTAAAGCCGGTAAGGTGGATGTGCTCGATTCGGGCGGCGTCGGAGGTCCGAAACATCGATCCGACATTGTGGATCGACCGCACGTTGTGCACGACGAGCCGGACGGGATGCTTTGGAAGAGAGGAGACTACTTCCGGTGCAGGCCGCTCAATTTCATCCCAACTAAGCTTGCGCATCAGGCAATTGGTCGAGAGGTTTGTCCTAGGGAGGACGGGCACTCTATCTCTCCCCTGAATTCACTGTGCAAAGCCCTGTTTCTTTTCGGGCGCTGTTCCGACAGGTTTGGTTCTATGCTCTTTTCACGCTCCAGTTGGGCCCTGATACTTGCCTTCGGTCTTCTCCTGCCGGTCCTCACCGGGTGCACGGCGGTCCGAGAGGTCGCCAATCTACGCAAGGTCCAATTTGCGATCGATCGGGTGGCGCAGTCCCGATTAGCGGGCGTGGACCTGTCCAGGGTTCAGTCCTACGAGGACCTTCGTGCCACCGACGTACTCCGATTGGGCTCGGCCCTCTCCAATGGGACTCTTCCGCTGTCCTTTACCCTTCACCTGGACGCCGAGAATCCGTCCTCGAACAGCGTCAACGCCCGGCTCACCCAGATGGACTGGACTCTCTTGCTGGAGGACAAGGAAACGGTCTCGGGTCGGTTCGATCAGGAGGTGGTGTTGCCGCCCGGGGAGCCCAAAGACGTGTCGTTTGACGTGGAGCTTGACCTCGTTCGGTTTTTCGAGGACAATCTGCAGGGGCTTGTGGACCTGGCCGCGGCCATCAGGGGCGACGCGCCGCCGCAGACCCTCAAGCTACGGGTGCAGCCAACCGTCAACACGAGACTGGGTCCGTTTCAGTACCCCTCTCCCATTACGGTCGTGAGCAAGGACGTTGGGAGTGGCACCCCGCAGCCGTAGCCGTGCTCTTCGCTATGCTGATCGTTATTCACTGAGAGTCCGCTGACGTGATTGTCACCATCGACGGCCCTGCCGGCTCCGGAAAGAGCACGACGGCTCGCCGTGCAGCCGCCCGGCTCGACTACGTGTACTTGGACACGGGCGCCATGTACCGGGCCGTGGCCCTGGGCTTCTTGCGCGACGACGCCCCCGCTACGCTTTCGGGGGCGGAAGCGGTGCTTCCGAGCCTGGAGGTCGACGTACAGTATCGGGACGACGCGATGCAGGTCTTTCTCGGAGACGAAGAGGTGACCGATCGCATACGAACCGCCGAGGTCGGACGCATCGTGAGCGACATCTCGACGCTTGCACCGGTTCGGGAATACATGGTGGAGCAGCAGCGCCGAATCGGGCGTGAGCAGGCCGATCGACACGGCGGCGTAGTGCTGGACGGACGCGATACGGGTACTGTGGTCTTTCCGGAGGCCCCCGTCAAGATTTTTATGGTGGCCGACATCGACGAGCGGGCCCGGCGTCGGCTTCAGGAGTATGAGGACGCGGGTGAGGAGGTTACTTTCGACGAGGTCCGCGCCGAGATCGAGCAGCGCGATCGACAGGATCGGACCCGAGACATCGCGCCCCTCCGCCGCGCCGACGATGCCGTTATCCTCGACACGACCGATTCTACGATCGGGGAGCAGGTTGACTTTGTCGTAGATCGCGTTAAAGCGCAACAAGGCCTGGGAACGTAGAGGCCCCGGCATAATACAACTGTCGCCTGTCGAAGGGCCACCCTGGTCGTTCGCAGGGATGCCTGACATTGGACTGCATGCTCTGAGGCCGGAATGGCCCGTCCTCAGGTCACGTTCGCTCTCTTCACATTCCCTCCTGGACTGTCAGGGCCAGGCAGGTACAAATTGCATTTGTCGCTGGCCGGGTGGGTGGCCAGCGCCTCGCAAACCTACCACATCGTATATGGCAGAACAAGAACAAGTTGCACCGAAAGACGACTCTCAGGACACTGCTGATGCTCAGTCCACTCCTTCCGACGCAGGTGACGAAGCCGACACCGACACTGCGGCTGACGATCCTGCGGACGCGGAGGCCTCGACGGAGGCGGCGGATCCCGCTGCCACGTCGGCGTCCGAGTCGGACGGAGGGGAGGACGAAGAATCCACTGCTGAAGAGCCTGTGACCTCCGAGGAGACGCCCGCAGACGCTCCGGACGAAGGGGGCGACAGCGCTCCTGTGGACCCCCCTGAAGAACCGGGCTTTGTGAGTCGCATCCTCGAAGAAGCGGTTGAAGAGGCCTCTGAGGACCTCCCGATTCCATCCGGGGACGAGGCCTCGATCGACGTGTCCGAGTTCGACGAACCCACGCGCACCGTCTCCCCCGACGAGCTTGAGCGGACGGAGGAAGCGCAGGGCTTCATGGGGGAAACCCACGGACAAACAGTTTCTCTCGACGAACTTGAAACCGAGGAGCAGGCGCCTGCCGACGATTCGGTATACGACCAGTTCCGTGAGGTCGTCGACGAGACCTCCATCGACGTCCGTGAGCAGGACATTGTCGAGGGCCGCGTGCTACAGGTCAACGAGGACTACGTGGTCATCGACATTGGGTACAAGAGCGACGGGATCGTTTCCCGTGACGAGTTCGGGGAGGACGAAATCCGCCCTGGGGACACCGTGGAGGTGTACCTGGAGCGGAAGGAAGACCGCGACGGTCAGCTTGTGCTCTCGAAGGAGCAGGCCGACAAGGTCCGACGCTGGCAGCGGGTTGAAGAGATTTACGAGAACGAAGAAGTCATCGAAGGCACGATTATCCGCCGCATCAAGGGGGGGATGATCGTGGAGCTCTTCGACGGCATGGAGGCTTTTCTCCCCGGTTCGCAGATCGACGTCCGCCCGGTCCGGGACTTCGAGTCGTACCTGGAGACGCGGATGGAATTCAAGATCGTCAAGCTCAACCCGGAGAACGAGAACATCGTCGTCTCGCACCGCGAGCTCATCGAGCACGAGCTCGAAGAGCAGCGGCAGGAGATTCTCGAGCAGCTTGAGGTTGGTCAGGTGCTCGAGGGTACCGTCAAGAACATCGTTGACTTCGGTGTCTTCATTGACCTCGGTGGGGTCGACGGCCTCCTGCACATTACGGACCTGTCTTGGGGACGCGTCTCCCACCCAAGCGAGGTCGTGGAGCTCGATCAGGAGCTCGAAGTCGTCGTTCTCGACTACGAAGAGGAGCGTCAGCGCATTTCCCTCGGCCTGAAGCAGCTTCAGGATCACCCCTGGGAAAAGATTGGCAACAAGTACGAAGAAGGTGACACGGTCGAAGGAAAGGTCGTCTCGATCACGAATTACGGCGCCTTCGTCGAGATTGAGAAGGGAATTGAGGGGCTCGTCCACATCAGCGAGATGTCGTGGACGCGCCACATCGAGCACCCCAGCCAGATGGTGTCGCTCGGACAGGTGGTCGATGTCAAGATTCTCAACATCGACCAGGATGAGCGGAAGATTTCGCTTGGCATGAAGCAGCTAGAGCCCGATCCCTGGGAGGGCATCAGCGACCGCTATCCGGCGGGTACAGTGCTCACCGGCACCGTGCGCAACATCACCAACTTCGGTGTCTTCGTCGAGATCGAGCCCGGCATCGACGGGCTGGTGCACGTCTCGGACCTGTCCTGGACCAAGAAGATTCGTCATCCGGGCGACATGGTTGACGAGGGGCAGGAGCTCGACGTCGTGATTCTTAACATTGACGAGGAGCGGCGACGCATTTCGCTGGGCCACAAGCAGGTGAAGACCAATCCGTGGGACCAGTTTGCCGACGCTTATGAGGAGGGCAACGACACGACGGGAGAGGTCGTCCGCGTGGAGGACAAGGGGCTCGTTGTGCAGCTGCCGCTGGACGTGGAGGCCTTCGTTCCGGGCAGCGAACTCAAAAACGGCCCGAAGGGCTTCAAGAACCACTACCACGAAGGCGACGAGATCGACCTCCAGGTCATTCGGTTCGACAAGGACCAGAAGGACATCGTCCTCAGCGAAACGGCGAAGGAAGAGGCCGAGCGGGATGAGGAACAGCGAGAAGAAGAGCGCGAATCCCGGAAGGAAGAGCGCGAACAAGAAGAGGCTGTGCGCGAATTCCAGGAGCCGGAGCCCGACACGGATGAGCCGACGACCGGCCCCACGACGCTCGGCGAACTGTCCGGCTTGGCCGACCTGCGCCGCGAAATGGAAGAAACCGAGGAAGCCGAAGAGGAGGCCTCCCTAGAGGAGGAGAGCACGGCGGCTGAGGACACAGAGGCTGAGGCTACCGAGGACGAGGAGCAAGCCGACGAGGAGGAAACTGCGTCCGAGACCGATGCGGACGAGGAGGCTGAAGCGACCTCGGAAGACGAGTCCGCCTTCGACGAGACCTCCGGCTTTCCGGAGAACTTTCCGCGCGTCTCACGGCTCGAAAATGCGGGCGTGACCACGCTGGCTGAACTCCGCGAGGTGGATGATCTCACCGACCTAGATGGCATTGGGTCCTCCTACGCCGAAGACATCTCCGACGGCCTCAAGGAGTTTGACGAGACCGGCTCTATTAGCAGCTAGCTGTTCCGAGTCTTCGAAGACGTATTCCGGTAGGACAAACAAAGGGCGGCTTCCCTGTTGGGAGCCGTCCTTTTTCTTTGGGTGACTACGTGGAAAGGTGGGCCCTTCTCCGCGGCGTTCCCGTATCCAACTTTTTGTTCAGTTCGATCTACCCACCACGACGCACATTTTTATGGAAGAGAATGAAGAATATTTACCGAGCGCCAGCAATTCGATTACCGTCCGTGTCGTTATCTCCAATCGTCCCGGGATGTTGGCCAACGTAACGTCCGTGATTGGCGAGCACGGTGGCAACATTGGGGCGATCGACATTGTGCGGGCCGAGAAGGACGAATTGACCCGCGACATCACCATCAATACTCGGAGCGACGACCACGCCCAGTCGATCGTTCAAGAGCTACGGGAGCTCGACGGTGTCGAGGTGGTCAACATTTCGGATCGCACCTTCTTGTTGCACCTTGGCGGGAAGCTAAAGGTCGAGAGCAAGTCGCCGCTTCGCACCCGAGATCAGCTTTCAATGGCGTACACCCCGGGGGTGGCCCGTGTGTGTGAGGCGATCCACGAGACGCCCGAGGACACGCATCGGCTCACGATAAAGAGCAACACGGTCGCAGTCGTGACCGACGGCACGGCTGTCCTGGGGCTGGGCGACATTGGGTCAGGGGCCGCAATTCCGGTGATGGAGGGCAAGGCGCAGCTTCTGAAAGAGTTTGCGGACGTGAACGGGTTTCCCATTTGTCTCGACACGACCGACGTCGACGAAATCGTGGAGACTGTCCGCCGCATCGCGCCGATCTTTGGGGGAATCAATCTCGAAGACATTGCCGCGCCCCGTTGTTTTGCCGTGGAGGAACGGCTGAAAGAAGAGCTCGACATCCCCGTCTTTCACGACGATCAGCACGGCACGGCGGTCGTGACGGCCGCTGCTCTCCTCAATGCTCTGCAGATTGTGGAAAAGGACCTCGACGAGATTAAGGTCGTGACGGTCGGCATTGGGGCGGCGGGCACCGCGGTGACGGAGATGCTCCTGCAGATGGGTGTCGAAGAGATTATCGGGGTCGACAGCGATGGCCCGGTCACCCCTGATCGGGACGACCTGGACGACGCGAAAGCAGAGTACGCGGAGATGACGGATCCGTCAACCCGAGGCGACACCCTGTCGGAGGTTATAGAGGGCGCCGACGTTTTCATTGGTCTGAGCGTTCCGGACATCCTCGGTGTGGAGGACCTCAAGCGCATGGCCCGCGATCCAATCGTCTTTGCGATGGCCAATCCCCGCCCGGAGATCATGCCGGAGGTGGCCTACCCTCACGTGGCGGTCATGGCCACGGGCCGAAGCGATTATCCGAATCAGATCAACAATGTGTTGTGCTTCCCAGGCCTGTTCAAGGGGGTGCTCGATTGTCGAGCGACGGACATTACGGGGGAGATGAAAATTGCAGCGGCCGAGGCGATCGCCGACACGATTGACGACCGGAGCCTGACCCCAGACTACATTATTCCAAGTGTTTTCGACGAGAACGTGGTGGCGAAGGTCTCGGAGGCCGTGTCCCGGACGGCCCGGGAGCAGGGCCTAGCCCGGAAGCGTACGTAAGGATCACACGAGGTGGATGGCGCCTACCGCGCACTGTCCTGCTTGTTATGCCCTCCAATCGTGGGGCCCATCCGGAGGATTCCGAGCAATTTGGGCCCGCCCAGTACGATCGGCTTCGGTCCGCTGTTCGGGATCTGTCGTGGCTCCGGAGTCGGGGCTACAGCGGGAGTGCGGCTCAAGACCTCGTTGGGAATCGGTACCGATTGAAGCGGCGGCAGCGCAACGCCGTCGCGCGCTCATCCTGTAGCGACGCCGAACGGGCCCATCGTCTTCATGTGCGCCAGCGCCCGAGGGCCATTAAAGGACGAGAGCTCCACCTCGACGCATTCAACGTACTGATCACCGTTGAGGCGATGCTTGGGGGCGCATACCTGTTTGTGGGGCGCGACTCGGCCTATCGCGACGTGGACCCCGTACACGGCACCTACCGCATCGTTCACCAGACGACGCCCGCTCTGCAGCGGCTTGCGGAGACGCTGCAGGCCCTGAATCCGGCACGAGTCACCTGGCACCTCGATCGGTCGGTCTCCAATGTCGGTCGCGTAAAGGACCGACTCGAGGACGCGTCGTCCACGACCGAGAGCCCCTGGCGCCTCGTCGGGCACGACGATGTGGACGCAACACTGAGAGAGGTGTCGGCTCCTGTCGTCACCAGCGACAGCGAGATTCTCGATGCGAGCGACGCGTGGTTGCCGCTGGAGGCACTCGTACATGCCCGCTATGTGCCTGACGCGACCGTCGTCGACCTGCGTCCGGACGGCGAGCGCGCCCGAGGGCGGCCGGAGACTTAAGACGAAGAGCGGAAATGATCCGACCCGTTGTGTTTATTCATCGAACAGATCTCTCGAAGTGTCCCGATGGCAACCGTGGTCACGTATCTCCTCGTGTCCAATCCCGATGATCCCGAGGCTGTTGGTTCGCATCCGATTATTGACGAGCACGGCTTCGAGCAGCGTCCGATTGAGAAGGGCGAGGACGAAGAGACCCTTCCTGCCCTCAAATTTACGGTAGCGAATGCCCTGGAGGATCGTCGCGGGCTAGAGGCACCCTGTCGAAAACTCTCGGCGGCGTTCCCGGAAGCGACGGTTACATACTGTGAAGTGGAAGAACGATTTGATCACGTCGAGCACCTTCGATCCACCGTTTTTATCGATGGAAAACGGGCGGGTGACATCGAGCATGGATATGTATTTAATGTCGGCACGTGAGTCCGAACCCGGTGCAATACCGATTCCGTGTCCATACTCACCGATGCGTACGATGAAGTACGTTTGGATTCGTAATTGTGGGTATAGACATTAAATGAAGCCGAGAAAAGAGGGGAACCTCGTCTTTGGTTCCAAATTCTGTGTCCATGCGTATCTTGGTAACGATTATATCCTGAATTATGGACGCAGATTTTCAAATGGAAGTCACGGACCAGCAAAATGCCGAACGTGAACTCGGGGCGAGCGGAGGACGAGGCCGTACGTCCAAGTATGAGCCTATCGCTCAGAAATGGAGTGAGGTTGGGGATGATGAGGCGATTGTTCTCTCGGATCTCGAGCAGAACGACATTCAAAACCTCCGAAATCTCCTGTATCGCCGATTCGGAAAAGAGAACGTCATTGTGCGATCGGCCCAGCAAGAAGATGAGAGCTATAAGGCCGTCGTACGGGCTCGTGAGAACGACGAGTACCTCCGAAACGACGAATAATTGAGGGGAAAGTCTTTCGAGACGGGATCTCCTCGTTCTGTAAGAAAAACGGGTGGTGATGGCGTGCATCACCACCCGCGTTACAGGGCGGCGCTTCAGGGTGAGGTGCGCTGGATTTAGTCCTCCACCGAATCCATTTGGGCCTTCTGAAGCTGGCCGGAGTAGTCGACGTAGAGGGTTTTGTGCTCCGTCCAGAATTCGAAGGCCGCGTAGCCCCCGTCCCGTTGTCCATTTCCGGTGCCTTTCACGCCCCCGAACGGCATGTGCGCCTCTGCCCCGATCGTGGGGCCGTTCACGTACGTGATGCCGGCGTCGAGGTCACGCATGGCCCGGAAGCTTGTGTTCACGTCTTGGGTGTAGATGGAGGACGAGAGGCCGAACTTCGTATCGTTGGCCACTGTCACGGCTTCCTCGTAGGAGCCCACCTCGAACGTTGCAAGGACCGGCCCGAAAATTTCCTCCTGGGCAATCGTCATGTCGGGCGACACGTCCGTGAAGAGGGTGGGCTCGTAGAAGTGGCCGTCGAGGCCGTCGACCGAAGCAGGGGCCCCGCCCATCTCTAATGTGGCACCCTCGTCCTGCCCGATCTCTACGTAGCGGTGCACCTTTTCCACGGCGGCCTGGTTGATGAGAGGTCCCACGTCGGTGTCTGCGACATTTCCGTCCCCGAGGACGAGCGTCTCCGCCTCGTCCTGAATCATGCGAACGAGTTCGTCGTGGATTGCCTCGTGACAGATGAGGCGGCTGGTGGCCGTGCAGCGTTGTCCCGTGGTGCCGTAGGCGCCCCAGATGGCCCCCTCCAGTGCGAGGTCGAGGTTCGCGTCGTCCATCACAATCATCGGGTTTTTGCCCCCCATCTCCAGGGACACCGGCTTGTTGAGGCGGCCGCAGGTTTCGGCGATAGAGGTGCCGACCTCGTAGGAGCCGGTGAAGCCGATGGCGTCGACCTCCGGGTGCTCCACGAGCGCCTGCCCCGCCTCGTCGGCCCCGTGCACCACGTTGATAACTCCATCCGGAATGCCCGCATCGATGAGGGTCTTCACGAAGCGAAGACCACTGTGCGGAGCATCCTCACTCGGCTTAAAGACAATGGTGTTGCCGGCGGCGAGGGCAGGGAAAATCTTCCAGGAGGGCACGGCCACGGGGAAGTTCCAGGCGGTGATGATGCCACACACCCCGAGCGGGCGACGAATCGCCATGTTCATCTTGTCGGGCAGCTCGCTCGGGACGGTGGTGCCGAACAGTCGCCGCGTTTCGCTGGCCGCATAGTAGGCCGTGTCGATGGCCTCCTGCACGTCACCCTTCGTTTCAAAGAAGGGCTTGCCCATCTCGCGGGTCATCGAGCGGGCAATGTCTTCTTTTCGCTCGTTGAGCAGGTCGCCGGAGGCCTTCAGAATTTTACCGCGGTCGGGGGCCGGGGTACTGCGCCAGTCAGCGAAGGCGTCGCGGGCGGCCTGGGCCGCGGCGTCAACGTCGGCGGGGTCCGAATTGGGAAACTGGCCGATGTGGTCGTCGGGGTCGGCGGGGTTTCGGTTCTCGAAGGTGGCCTGGGAGGCGGCGTCGGTCCAGCGGCCGTCAATGTAGTTTTCGAACGTGTCGGACATGCCGGAGACGAGGGGACAGTTTGGAGAGGAAAAGTGCTTTTTCAAACCTAGTGCTGAGGGCCTCGAAGTACAACTCGACGTAGGTCTCCCGGTCGCCCTCGCTACGGAGAGTGCTGAACCTCCCGGGAGGGGCAGAGTACGTGTGTGCGCTGATCACTCGCCCAACTTTGGATCCGCGATCGCTTCCCATGGCTTCCCCCGCTACCGCCCCCGATCTCGATACGTACGTCTCCAAACGAGTGCAGGAGACTCCTCCGAGCGGCATCCGCCGGTTCTTCGACATTGCCGCTACGATGGACAATGTCATTTCGCTCGGCATTGGGGAGCCGGATTTCGTGTCGCCGGATCCGGCGCTGGAGGCCGGGATTGATGCGCTGGAGAATGGGCGGACGAGCTACACGTCCAACGCTGGCATGGCGGAGCTCCGCACGCTCATCGCCGAGGACTACGAGGAGCGGTACGGCCTCTCGTACGACCCCGAAACCGAAATCATCGCGACCGTGGGGTGCAGCGAGGCCATGCAGCTAGCCATGCAGGCTCTCCTCGATCCCGGGGACGAGGTGTTGATCCCCGAGCCCTGCTTCGTGTCCTACGGCCCGTCCGCCCGGTTTGCCGGGGGCGAGGTCGTGCACGTTCCGACTTCCGTCGAAAATGACTTCCAGGTCACGGCGGCCGACATTGAGCCGCACCTTACGAATCGGTCGAAGGTCCTCTTCCTCGGATATCCCAATAATCCCACCGGGGCCGTACTGCGCCGCGAGACGCTCCAAGAAATTGCCCAGCTCGTGGTCGAGCACGACCTTCTGGTCGTCTCCGACGAGATTTACGACCAACTCATCTATGGCACGGCCCACGAGCGTGGGCACGTCTGCGTCCCCACCGTCGACGAGTTGCGCGAGCGGACGGTGCTGCTGGGTGGCTTTTCCAAGAACTACGCAATGACAGGGTGGCGGATCGGATTTGCCTGTGCTCCGGAGCCCCTCCTCCAAGCCATGCACAAGGTGCATCAGTACATGATCATGAGCGCACCGACCATGGCACAGGAGGGGGCCATCGCCGCGTTGCGTGAGGCCCGGGAGGACGTGGAGGAGATGCGGCAGAGCTACGATGAGCGTCGTCGGACCATCGTAACGGGCTTGAACGAGGCGGGGCTTCCGACCTTTGAGCCGGAGGGAGCCTTCTACTGCTTCCCCGACATTACCTCCACGGGCCTGTCGTCGGAGGCGTTTGCCCAGCGTCTGCTGGAGGAAGAGAAGGTCGCGTGCGTACCCGGGACCGCCTTCGGACCCAGTGGGGAGGGATATGTGCGCTGTTCTTACGCCACCGGTCTGGCCGACATCAAAGAAGCACTCACCCGCATCGACCGGTTTATGTCGCGGCACCAATCCTAGGGGGCTTGCCCGCGACCGGCCCAGAGAAACATCCCTGTTTGGGCCGCGGTTTCCGAACATGGCCAGTCTTGGCTTGAGTCATTCTCTTGTCGAATCCCCCTTTCTACCATGAAGTCGTACTCGGATGAGGACCTCGAACAGCTAATCGAGCGCGTGGAGGCGCTCGGGGGCTATCTTTGACGTAGACGGTCGCCGCATGACCGTCGAGGAGCTGAATCAGGAGCGGATGGATCCCGACTTTTGGGAGGATCCGGACCGGGCCCGTGAGATTGAGAAGCGCATCGCCCGGGAAGAAGAGTGGATCGAGGCCTGGGAGGACTTGAAGGAGCAGGCCGAGGACATCGAAACGCTCCAGCTTCTCGCCGACGAGGAAGACCAGGACATGTCGGACGAGATTGCCGCGGAGGCCCGAAAGCTCGAGAAGAAGCTTGACCGGCTGGAGCTGGAAAGCCTCCTCGACGAGCCCGACGACGAGCGAGACGCCATCCTCGAAATTAATCCCGGGGCTGGGGGGACCGAAAGTCAGGATTGGGCGGAGATGTTGCTCCGCATGTACATGCGCTGGGCCGAGGAGAAGGACTATGACGTGGAGCTCGTCCACCAGCAGCCCGGGGAAGAAGCCGGAATTAAGAGCGCGACCCTCAATGTTCAGGGAACCTACGCCTACGGTCGGCTCAAGAGCGAGACGGGCGTACACCGGCTGGTCCGAATCTCGCCTTTCGACGCCGACGGCCGCCGCCATACTTCGTTTGCGAGCGTCTTTGTCTATCCCGAGGTGGACGACAGCATCGACGTGAACCTGGACGAGGGGGAGATCGAACTGCAGACCTTTCGATCCGGGGGGAAGGGGGGGCAGCACGTCAACCGGGTCGAAACAGGGGTACGGCTGATCTGGACCGGCGAATTGTCTAACGGCGAAGAGACGACCGTTCGCGCCGCGTGTACGCAGGAGCGGAGCCAGCACCAGAATCGCCGTCGTGCCCGTGAGATGCTCAAGAGTCGCATCTACCAGGCCGAACGACAGCTCAAGGAAGAGGAGAAGGAGCGCCTCGAGAACCAGAAAAAGAGCATCGAGTGGGGTAGTCAGATTCGCTCGTACGTGTTGCATCCCTATACGATGGTGAACGACCATCGGACGGAGACCAAGCGGACCGACGCCGAGGCCGTGCTGGAGGGCGAGTTGGATCCGTTCATCAAGGCCTACCTCCTGAAGGGCAAAAAAGACCGGGACACGTCTCCGGTGTAACCTGCTCCCCGCTCAGACCGTTGCCCGGCAGGAGGGTCGGGCGGAGTGGCGCGTAGAAACATCGGGTGGGGGCGAACGTTGCAACGTTTTGACACGCGTGTTTCGTGGTCCGCTGGAATCTGCAGCGCGAAAAGGTGGCCCCCGGCGCCACCTTTTTGTACTGATGCCCGTGGGCATCCGGAGATTGAAGAAGCGGCTCGGACATCCGGAGCTGCACCTGGCGCTCGTCCCGCCTGTCGGGCCGGGCGCTTTTTTGCACTAGGTGCTTTTGGACGCTTGACGCTTGCACTTGTGAACCCTACGCAACAACACCTTGCCGACCGGATTTCCGGGTTGACGGAGGAAGTCATCGCCGGGACCGACTACTTTTTGGTGGACGTGGAGGTGCGGGGCCATAAGGGGACGCGGGTCGTCGAGGTGTACGTGGATTCCGAAGAGGAAATGGGCCACGACGATCTTGCGCTCATCAGCAAAGAGGTCGGGTTCCTGCTCGACGTGGAGGACGTGGTGGATGGGAGCTACAAGCTTGAGCTCTCCTCGCCTGGGATTAAGCGTCCTTTGACGATGCCGGCGCAGTATCGGAAGAACGTTGGCCGGACGTTGCGTGTACGATTTGAGGATGATGGGGACGAAGAGATTGTGGTGGGGGATTTGACAGACGCAAACGACGAAGAAATTGAGCTAGAGCTCCCTTCGGCGGAGCGCCTTCAACTGCCCTACACGGCGATTACCCAGGCACGGATCGAGTTGCCCTGGTAGGAGGACGCCGAGGGAGCGGACGCGGCGGGCTACGCGGACATACTTCTTCACAGGACGAGACGGATTATGCGAAGCGAAGACCTGATCTCCTCATTTGGGGAAATTGCCCGGTCCAAGGACATGGACCGGGACACGCTGCAGATCATCGTTGAGGACGTGTTCCGCGCGATGCTTCGCAAGCGGTACGGCTCGGACGAGGCCTTCGAGATCATTTTCAATCCGAAGCAAGGGGACATCCAGATTCTCCACATTCAGGAGGTTGTTGGGGACTGGGAGGTCGAAGACCCGGTGACCGAGATTAAGGAGTCCGAGGCCAAGAAGATCGACGAGAATTTTGATGTGGGTGACGAGGTGGCCGGCGGCCTGGATGTCAGTGAGTTTGGGCGCCGGGCTGTGATGACCGCGCGGCAGACCTTCCGCCAGCGAATCCGCGATATTGAGAAGGAGCAGGTGTATCAGGAGTACACCGAGCTCATTGGCGAAATTGTCGTCGGGGAGATTTACCAGGTTCGTCGCCATGAGACGCTTTTGATGCATGAGGATACCGAACTGGTGCTGCCCCGCGACGAGCAGATTCCGGGGGACCACTACCGGAAGGGCAATATGCTCCGTACTGTGGTCAAGGAGGTGCGTCGCGATGCCGGCAGCGACCCACAGGTGGTCGTGAGCCGCACCTCGCCGATTTTCATGGAGCGCCTCTTTGAGGTGGAGGTGCCGGAGGTGCACGATGGGATCGTCGAGATCAAAAAGGTGGCCCGGATTCCCGGGGATCGCGCCAAGGTGGCCGTGGAGAGTCACGACGAAAAGGTGGATCCGGTGGGCGCATGCGTGGGCGTAAAGGGCGTCCGAATCAACGCCGTCGTCCGGGAGCTCTCCGACGAAAACATCGACGTCATGCAGTGGTCCGACGATCCCCAGGAGCTCATCGCCCGGGCCCTGTCGCCGGCCGAACCGACGAATGTCACTCTTAATGAAGATGAAGAGCCGCCGCGGGCCCGTGTGGAAGTGCCGGCCGACGAGGTAAGTCAGGCTATCGGCAAGCGGGGTGTCAACATCAAGCTCGCCTCGCAGTTGACCGGGTACGAGATTGACGTCTACCGCGAAATTCCGGCGGACGAGGAGGACATTGACATCGAGCAGTTTGGCGATGAACTTACAGAGGAGACCATTGAGAAGCTGAAGCGGATCGGGTGTGATACCGGGAAGGCCGTGCTTGAGCTGACGGCGGATGCCCTGGCCCGTCGCGCCGACCTCGATCGCGAGACCGCCGAGCGGGTACTGGAAATCATCGAGACCGAGTTCGAGAAGGGACCGGGCATCATCGAGTCCATCCGGCAGGGACGGTTTACGGTGGAGTCCGTGCAGACGGCCGAGGAGGCCGAGACGGACGGCACCACGTCCAGCGAGGCCGCAGCCGAAGCGAGCGCAGCGGCTGAGGCGGAGGAGACCGAAACCGCCACCTCGGAAGCCCCGGTCGACGAGGACGACCAGGAGCCGGAATCTGAAGAGGAGCCTTCTGGAACAGAGGCTGAGAACTCAGACGCAGACGAATCGTCTTCGGCCGAGTCTCCGAACGTGGAAGAGCAGGTCGGCGACGGAGAGGCCGACGAGGACGAGATCCCCGAAAGTTCCTCCGAGGAGGAGGAACAGGAAGCAGAGTCGACCCCCGAAGAGCCCGAGGTTCGATCTTAGCCGTCCATGCCGCCGGGGGAATCTCGGCGGTCGTTTTTGTAGTGAGTCCGAGCAACAACCGATTGCCATATGGCAACCAAGACGAAAGACTTTCAAGAAAAGAAACTCTTTCAGGTCGTCCGGGAGCTGAATGTCTCCCAGGACCGGGTGGTAGAGTTTCTAGAGGAGGAGGGCTACGAGGACGCCCTTTCTGGATCAGGCCTCAACGCCAAGATTGTGGACGAGGAGGCGTATCTCGTCTTGCGGGAGGAGTACGCCGACGATGCAGAGGTGGCGGCCCGGATTCGGGAACTTCGCTCGGAGGACGAGGACACTGGTCCGGAGCGGGACGAGGTCGCCACCCTTGATGAGGAGCAGGAGGCCGAGCCGGAGTCCGCCGTCGAGGACGAGGGTGACGAGGAGGAACAAGCGCCGGTTGACACCGAGGCTGAGACCGCACAGGAAGAAGAGACACTTGACGAGACGGAGACCACTGAGGAGGAGGCGCCCGTTGAGGGGACTGCCGACGAGGCATCACCGGATGCCCAGGCTGTTTCCCCTGACGAAGCCGAGGAGACCGAAGAGGCAGCGGTTGCGGAAGAGGTCACTCCGGAGGCCGAGGAAGTCGGGGAGGAGAAGCCGGATCCCGACGCTCCGGAAGCGGCGGAGGCCGAGGCAGATGTCGACGAAGATGTCGAAGTCGAGGCCACTGCGCCGGAACCGACCGAGGAAGAGCCAGAAGCTCCGTCCGACGAGGAACAGGAAGAGCCAGCTCCTGCGGAAGACGTGACGCCGACGGAAGAGGTCGAAGACAGCGTTCCTGAGGAGGAGACCGAGGCTCCGGACGAATCCACTGAGCCCGAAGCAGAGGCTGCCGATACGGCCGAGGGGGAAGCGTCGGACGAAGCGTCGACCGACGAAGCAGAAGATGGTGCGGGGGAACCGAGAGAAGAAACCCTGAAGGCCGGACGCTATCGCCTCAAGGGGCCCAGTGTGGTCGGCAAGATGGACAGCGACCAACTGCAGCGTCCCGAGCGGAAGCGCAAGCGCAAGAAGAAAGAAGAAAAGGACAAAAAGAAGCGTAAGAAGAAGAGCAAGAAAGACAAGAAGAAAAAGAAGGGCAAGAAGAAGCAGAAACAGAAGCAGAAGGGCGGCGGAGGCCCCGACGAGGAAGACATCGAACAGACCTTGCAGGAGACGCTGCAAGAGTTGGAGCAGGGCGCCAGTCGCGAGCGCCAGCGTCGCCGCCGACGTCGCCGCAAGCGACACGAAGAGGAGCGCCAGCGCCGGCGTGAGCGGAAGCGTGAGCAAGAGAATATCCTCGAGGTGACTGAGTTCGTCACGACCGGCGAGCTCGCGAACCTGATCGGGGAGCCCGTGAGCGACGTGATCGACACGTTGTTCGACGCGGGCATGATGGTGTCCATCAATCAACGTCTCGACACGGAGACGATCGAGTTTGTCGCCGACGAGTACGGCTACGAGGTCGAGTTTGTCGCGGAGCGGGACACGCAGGCCGTTGAGGTCGAGGAAGACGACCCGGAAGATCTCGAACCGCGTGCCCCGGTCGTTACGGTGATGGGACACGTCGACCACGGCAAGACCTCGCTTCTCGACTACATCCGGAACGCCAACGTGGTGGCCGGAGAGGAGGGGGGAATCACCCAGCACGTGGGAGCGCACTACGTGGAGCTCACCGACCACGACGACGAAGCCATTACCTTTCTCGACACGCCGGGCCACGAGGCGTTTACCGCCATGCGGGCCCGTGGCGCCAAGGCTACTGACCTCGTGATCCTGGTCGTCGCCGCCGACGACTCGGTGATGCCGCAGACAAAGGAGGCCATCAACCACGCTCAGGCCGCCGACGTGCCCATCGTGGTGGCCATCAATAAGATGGACAAGCGCGAGGCGGACGCCGAGAAGGTGCGGGCCGAGCTCGCAGAGCACAACGTCCTCGTGGAGGAATACGGTGGGGATGTCCAGTCCGCCGAGGTCTCCGCCGAGACGGGCGAGGGCATCAACGACCTGCTCGATAAGGTCATCCTGCAGTCCGAGATTATGGAGCTGCAGGCCAATCCCGACCGAGAGGCTTCCGGCGTCATCATTGAAAGCCGGCTGGAGAAGGGACGCGGAAATGTCATCACCGTACTCGTCCAGAACGGCACCCTCGAAACGGGCGACCCGTTCCTTGCTGGGATCCACAGCGGGAGCGTCCGGGCCATGTTCGACGAGCGGGACAACCGCATCGAGTCCGTAGGTCCGTCGCAGCCCGCCCTCGTGCTCGGGTGCGACGGCTCCCCCGAGGTGGGCGACCAGTTCGTGGTCATGGACAGCGAGAGCGAGGCCCGCGAAGTGGCGCAGGAGCGTCAGCGCATTCACCGCGAGCAGGAGCTCCGCCGGCAGAGCCAGGTCTCTCTCGATCAGGTTAGTCGCCAGATGGCCGAGGGCGAGTTCCACGAGCTTAACCTCATCATCAAGGCTGACGTGGGAGGCTCCGTCGAGGCGCTGTCCGACGCCCTCCTCAAGTTGAAGACCGACGAGGTCGCCGTGAACGTCATCCACAGCGGCGTGGGGGCCATCACCGAAAGCGACGTGATGCTGGCCCGAGCGTCGGACGCCATCATTCTCGGCTTCCAAGTGCGTCCTACCTCCGGTGCCCGCGAGGCGGCCCAGCGCGAGGAGGTCGACATTCGGACCTACTCGGTTATCTACTCGGCCATTGAGGACGTTCGCGACGCCCTCGAAGGGTTGCTCTCCCCCGAGCGCCGCGAGGAAACGAAGGGCCGCGCCGAGGTCCGCGAGACGTTCAGCGTCCCCGACGTGGGAACGGTAGCGGGCTGCTACGTCAACGAGGGTACCGTGGGCCGAAACCACAAGGTCCGGGTCGTCCGAGACGGCGTGGTGCAGTACGAGGGCGAGATCAGTTCGCTCAAACGGTTCGAGGAGGACGTGAAAGAGGTCCAGAGCGGATACGAATGCGGCCTCTCGATCGAAAACTTCGACGACGTGAAGGTTGGGGACGAGTTCGAAACCTACGTGATCGTCGAAGAGGCCCGGGAGCTCGAGGTCTAATCCGGTTTTCGACCTCGAAGTCGCTTTCGGCCCGAGTCTGTCCTGTGATGGTTTAACCCCACCTCCCTGTCCACGATGAGTGTGTACACCGAACGTGTCGCGGAACTCGTTCAACGCGAGGTCGCCCGCATTCTCCAACGCGAGTACGCAGACCGGCTCCAGCCGATGGTGACGATCACCCGTGCTCGCGTCACCGGGGACCTGTCGATCGCCTACCTCTACGCCAGCGTGATGGGCGACACTGCCGAGGAGCGAGAGGCCACCTTTCGACAGTTGGAAAGCCTTGCGGACGAGATTCGGGAACAACTGGCATCTCGGATCCGGCACAAGGTCCGGGAGATTCCGGAGCTCAAGTTCTTCCACGACGAGTCGTTGGAGGAGGCAAAGCGGATGGAGAATCTGTTCGACCGCATCCGCGAAGAACGAGAGCGGCGGCTAGGAGACGCGGAGAACGCCTCCGAGGATCGTGAGTGAGCTCGAAAACCGGCTGGTTTCTTCCACTCAGATGTAGAACGAGACGTGTCTTCCGCCGCGGCACAGCGCGACATTCCGCCCGAGATGATATACTCGCCCCCCGACCGCCTTCCGACATGGGAGGAGGGGGCGATTTTGCCCGTGGACAAGCCGAAGGATAGCTCGTCGTTTGATGTAGTTGAGGTTGTGCGGGAGGGCACGGGTGTTCAGAAGGTGGGGCACGCCGGTACGCTCGACCCTATGGCCACGGGACTGCTTCTTATCCTGGTGGCTCGGCCGGCCACACGCCTGCAGGCCGCCTGCATGCAGCTCCCCAAAACCTACGAAGCAACCCTGCGGCTTGGAGAGAAAACGCCCTCCCACGACACTGAAACCGAGATCGTGGAGCGGTCCGACCCCTCCGGCGTCACACGGTCGGACGTCGAAGAGGCCTGTGCCGCCTTCGTCGGCTCCATCGAGCAGGTGCCGCCCATGTACTCGGCGGTGAAGGTCGATGGTGAGCGGCTGTACAAGAAGGCCCGACGCGGCGAGACCGTCGACCGGCCGCCCCGCCAGGTCCGAGTAGATCGCCTTGAGATTACGGGCTGGTCGCCGCCGGAGGTCTCCCTTCGAGTGGAGTGTTCGAAGGGGACCTACATCCGGGCGTTGGCTCGCGACCTGGGTGAGGAACTTGGCGTCGGCGCCCACCTCACGGCTCTTCGTCGCACCGCCATTGGGCCGTTTGCCGTGGAGCGTAGCTGGACCCTGGAGGCCCTGACGGACACGCTGTCTTAGGACGATTCGACTCCGCCCATGAAGCGCGAGATTGGTTGGGATGCTATCAGCTACGACCCCCGGTCGGTCGTAACCGTCGGGACGTTCGACGGTGTGCATCGGGGCCACCAGGCGATCATCGACTACCTACAGCGGCGGGCCGAGGCACAGGACGGGCCCAGCACCCTCGTCTCATTCGATCCACACCCCAGGGCTGTGGTGCACGGGGAGGAGGTTCCGCTCCTGACAACCGTCGCCGAGCGCGCCGAGCTCCTGGAAGATCTCGGACTCGATCGGTTCGTGGTCGTTCCGTTTTCGGACGATTTTGCGCAGCTCAGTCCGGAGGCGTACGTCGAAGAGGTGCTTGTGGAACGCATTGGGGTGCAGGAGATCACCGTCGGCTACGACCATCGATTTGGGAAAGATCGGGCCGGGGACGTGGATCGCCTCCAGGAGCTTGGGACCGAATATGGCTTTGCGGTCGACGTCATTCCCCCACAGGAGGTTGATCACGACATCGTGTCGTCCAGCACCATCCGGAGCCTCCTGTTGGAAGACGGGGCGATCGAGCAGGCCAACGATCGATTAGGACGGCCCTACCGGCTCGATGGCGTCGTGGCTCGGGGCGAAGGGCGCGGCCGCAAACTTGGGTATCCCACCGCGAATCTGGCAATCGAAGACACCCGTAAGCTCGTCCCGAAACGGGGCGTGTACGCAACCCTCGTGACGCTACCCGACGGGCGCCGACGGGGAGGCATGATGAATATTGGGCGGCGGCCCACGTTTGACGAAATGGACGTCACCGTCGAAGTCCACGTGCTCGACTACGAAGGCGACCTGTACGGGGCGTCGCTCTCTGTTCAGTTCCTGCAAAGATTGCGGGCCGAACAGAAGTTTGAATCTCCGGAGGCGCTGGCGGCGCAACTTTCGGAAGACGAAGAGCGTTGCAGAACCGTTGTCCGAGCATTGGCCTGACGGCGGCTCGTTGTCCTGGGGACGTGGGACGGGAGTGATGTTCGGCGCGTTCATCCGCGACTCCACGCTGGAATCGCGGCTTCTTCTTTAGCATGGCATAATCTAAAGAGGTATTCCACCGCACGATGATTACCACGGAAGAGAAACAGGAAATCGTAGACCGGTTCGGCAACGGACCCGACGACACGGGCACTCCGGAGGTGCAGATTGCGATCTTTACGAAACGGATTGAGCGCCTCACGGAGCATCTGGAAGACCATCCCAACGACAACTCGACCCGGCAGGGGTTGCTCGATCTCGTCGGGAAACGCCGACGACTGCTCAATTACCTCCAGGAAAACGAGATTGAGCGGTATCGTGCCATCCGAGACGAGTTGGAGCTCCGGAAGTAACGCGTCTTCCCTCACGGCGTCCCGGCCTCTGCCGGGAGGCCGTTTGTTATATGGGGTCTGCACGCTCCCCGCTGTCGTTGAGCCTCACGTCGGAACCCCTTTCGCATTTTGTTGACTTTGAGAGTAGCTGATTGAGACTTATGAAGCCTGAAGCCCACATTCAAGACATTGAGTTTGTCCCCGAACGATCGTTGTCGCTGGAGACAGGCCGCATCGCCAAGCAGGCAGACGGATCCGTCGTGGCCCGGCTGGGCGACACGATGGTCCTCTCCACCGCCACCCTCAGCGACTCTGTGAACGAGTCGAACTTTTTCCCGCTCACCGTCGACTACCGAGAAAAGTTCGCGGCGGGCGGCAAGGTGCCGGGCGGGTTCATCAAACGCGAAGGCCGGCCCACGGACAAGGAGACGCTCACGGCGCGGCTGATTGATCGGGCCATTCGCCCGCTCTTTCCGGAGGGGTTCTACCATGATGTCCACGTCGTGAACTTCGTCATCTCGGCGGGGCAAGACTTCGACGCGGACGTCATTGCCGGTGTCGGGTCGTCCGCCGCGCTCATGCTTTCGGGGGCGCCGTTTGCGGGTCCCTTTGCGGAGGTGCGCGTTGGTCGCGTGGACGGCGACTTCATCGTGAACCCGACGATGCAGCAGACCGAGGAGAGTGACATCGACCTCGTCGTGGCGGGGAAAGAAGATGCTCTCGTCATGGTGGAGGGAGAGGCCCACGAGATCAGCGAGGAGAGCATGATCGAGGCCCTCGACGTGGCCCACCGGTCGATCCGACGGCTGTGTGAGGGGCAGCACCGCCTCGTCGAAAAAGCGGGCGAGCCCGAACCATTCGAATGGGAGGCCGATCTCGTGCCAGAGGAGCTCGTCCAGCAAATGCGGGAGCAGTACGGACCGAAAGTGGCCGAGCACATCCACGGACCTTACAGCAAGGAGACGTTCCACGGCGGCATCGACGACATTAAGGATCAGGCCGTCGATGAGGTGCTCGGAGACGAGGCCGAGACGCCGGAGGGCTACACCGCCTCCGACATCCGCGACGCCGTCGGGGAGGTGGAGAAGGACGAAATGCGTAGCATGATCGTCGAGGAGGGCAAGCGGATTGACGGGCGCGACCAGACGGATGTCCGCGACCTCTGGATGGAGGTGGGTTATCTCCCGCGCGTCCACGGCTCCGCCATCTTTACGCGGGGTGAGACCCAGGTGCTCGGCTCGGTGACGCTTGGCACGTCCGAGGATGTGCAGCCGGTCGACGAGGTCTTCGCCGACACCGATAAGTCCTTCTACCTCCACTACCGTTTCCCACCGTTCTCTGTGGGAGAGGCCAGCTACTTGCGCGGGCCCAAGCGCCGTGAGATCGGCCACAGCATGCTCGCAGAGCGGGCCCTACGGCCGGTCATTCCGGAGCAGAATGAGTTTCCGTACACCATCCGCATCAACGCCGACGTGATGGAGTCGAACGGCTCCTCCTCGATGGCCAGTGTCTGTGCCGGTAGCCTGGCGCTCATGGACGCCGGGGTGCCCATCGACAAACCGGTGGCCGGTATCGCGATGGGGCTGGTGCAGGAGGGCGACGAGACGACCGTCCTCACCGACATCCTTGGCCAGGAGGACCACCTGGGCGACATGGACTTCAAGATCACGGGCACGCGGGATGGCATTACCGCCTGCCAAATGGACATGAAGATTGAGGGGCTCTCCCGCGACGTCATGCTGAAGGCCCTGAAGCAGGCGCGGGAGGCGCGTCACTTCATCCTCGACGGCATGGAGGAGACCATTTCGAAGCCGCGCGAGGAGCTGTCCCAGCACGCCCCACGCCTCACCAAGCTCACGATCGATCCGGACCGCATCGGCGCCGTCATTGGTCCGGGTGGCAAGGTCGTGAAGAGCGTGCAGGAGGAGACGAACACCGAGATCACGGTCGAGGAGGAAGAAGGCGTCGGCATCGTGACAATTGCCGCGACCAACCAGAACGACGCCGAGGCGGCCGTCGAGCGGATCAAACAGATCGTGGCCGTGCCGGAGGAAGGCGAGGATTACATCGGCACCGTCAAGGGCATCCGCGACTTCGGCGCATTCGTCGAGATCATGCCCGAGAAGACGGGTCTCCTTCACGTGTCCGAGATCGACCACGACTACGTCGAGAACGTCGAGGACTACCTCGAGGTGGGCGACAAGGTGAAGGTCCATCTCCTGGAAATCCACGACGACGGAAAGATGCGCCTCACGCGAAAGCCGTTCGTCTCGGAAGAGAACGGAGAGCAAGACGAGTAATCGAGACGGAGCCCGTGACGAGGGGGGGCGGGTCCGAAGTTTACGTTTCGCCCCACAAAAGGCGAGGGCCTTCGGGCTCTCGCCTTTTGTATAGGCGCCAAGGCATGTCGATGCCGTCCGCCTTCACCAGTGAATTGCACCATGTACCAGACGACTGACGTTTATGCGCGTTCTCGTTACGGGGGGAGCTGGATATATCGGAAGCACCGTGGCCCGGCAATTGGTCGAGACCGGAAATGACGTGATTGTCCTCGATAATTTATCGCAGGGCCACCGGGCGGCGGTGCCGGAAGAGGCCGCCTTCGTCCACGGTGACCTGAAAAACCGTTCGGTGATCGATCGCACGCTCGCCGAGCACCGCCCGGAGGCGATCATGCATTTTGCGTCTCACACCCTGGTCGGGGAGTCGATGGAGGAGCCGTTCCTATATCTCGACGAAAACGTGCGCTGCGGCGTCAATCTGATGGAGTCGGCCGTGGAGCACGACGTGGACCGCTTCATTCTGTCCTCGACTGCGAACCTTTTTGGAACCCCGGAGCGGATTCCGATTGACGAAGACGTGACGATCGATCCGGGAAGCCCCTACGGCGAGTCAAAGTTCATGCTGGAACGGACCCTCCACTGGCTCGACGAAACGGAGGACCTTTCCTACGCCGCGCTCCGCTACTTCAATGCGGCCGGGGCCGCCGGGCCCGACCAGGGGGAAGACCACGACCCCGAGACGCATCTCATTCCCATTGTTCTGGAGGTTGCGCTCGGCCAGCGTGATAAGATCGTCATCTTCGGGGACGACTACGACACGCCCGACGGGACGTGTGTTCGGGACTATATTCACGTGCTCGACCTTGCACAGGCGCACATTCTGGCCCTGAACGCCCTGGACGACGGGAGCCGCGTGTACAATCTGGGCAATGGAAAGGGCTACAGCGTGCGAGAGGTCATTGAGACTGCTCGCCGCGTCACGGGCTGTGAGATTCCCGCAGAGGAGGGCGATCCGCGCCCGGGGGATCCGCCGGTCCTCATTGCCGGCAGCGACAAGATTCGTGAGGAGCTCGGCTGGACCCCGGAGCACAGTGCCCTCGAAGACATCATCGGTTCGGCCTGGGAGTGGCACCGTCGCCACCCGAACGGGTATGAGGGAATGGAGTAAGAGTCCATAGGGTCGGGCTCCAGGCGCCGTCGTTCTCTACACAACGGCACGAGCGGACATGTACCGCGTTGAGCTAGAGCAATTCGAGGGGCCGATGGATCTCCTCCTGTTTTTTATCAAGCGGGATGAGATCGACATCTATGACATCCCCATCGCCCGCATTGCGGACGAGTACCTTGCGTACGTTCGCGTGATGGAGGAGATCGACCTGGACGGCGTGGGCGATTTTATCTACATGGCGGCCCTCCTCATCAACATCAAGGCGCGCATGCTTTTGCCGTCGCAGGAGGCCGACGAGGAGGGCGAATCCGTCGATCCGCGGCGCGAGCTGGTGGAGCGTCTCCTGGAGTACGTGCGGTTTAAAGAGGCGGCCGACCAGCTGTCAACCCGGCAGGAGCGGCGGCGCGAGCATTTTGTGCGGGGGGATGCGTCGGAGGATCGGGACCGGGTCGAGGAGTCCCACGAGGTGGAGGTGGATGCCTCCGTCTTCGAGTTGGTCGAAGCGCTCGGGCGGGTTCTTGAAGCCGACGAGGAGGACGAAGAGGAGCCGGTCCACGAGGTCGAACCCGTTGAATACACGGTCGAGGAACAGCAGCGCTACGTGATCCAGCGTCTGCGTCGTGAGCCTCAGGTGTCCTTCCGGTCGCTGATTCGGGGGGAGTCCCGGGGCTTCGTCATCGCCACATTCCTGGCCCTCCTGGAGCTGGCCCGGCAGCAACACCTTCGACTTCGGGTTGCGGACCGGGCGTCAGACTTTTCCGTGGAGGCACGAGGCGACATCCCTCTTCAGCCCGACCAATCGGCTCAACAGGGTCTCCCGGAGCCCCAGGGCGATGGAGCCGTCGGGGAGTCTCCGGGGCTATCTGAGTAGGAACGATGGGGGCGGTGTGGGAAGAGCCAGGGGCGATCGGCGCTCGCACTGGCTGTCTGCTTTGATCGGGTCTTTCTGTCCGTCCCAATGGGTTTGGTGTGGACAGCCCCTTCACATCTCAAAACGGGGATCCGGTGTCCAGACGGGTGGAGATGTCCAGTCTTTGCTCAGCGTCTGGGTGCGACACGTCGCGTGTAAGAGAGAGCGCCTGTCGTCCGACGAGGTGCCGTTCTGAAAATATCAGGGCTGTAAAAATTCCAGCTCTTCCGTTACGAAAGGCACCTCTGCAATCGTCCTCCCCCGGCCCACCCTCCATGGGCTGATTAACGCCTCAAGCCTCTCTTCCGAAACCGCGTGAAAACCGCCAGTTGGCTCGGTTGATGCGCGCACGCGGCGCCCTAATTTAGCTCGACGTCAGCCGTATTGCTTCCTCCATCACCGCTTATTGGCAGGGCTGGGAGGGGAATCTGGTCCATAAGCTGACTGTGCCGAGTCGTTTAAAAGAGGACGGTTCTTTGGGGACGGCCGGATTCCGGAATACTTCTTGCCGCCTTCAGGGATGCATTGTCTCCGGACTTCCTTCCTGCTCTCATGTTCTCTTCTTCTCGAACCGGACGACCGTTTCTTCTCATCCTGGCGACTGCGGTCCTCTTGGTCGGTGGGCTCGGCTGTGATTTGGGCGGTGCGGGCTCCAGTGACGTAACTGTGGCTGGCCAAGTGCTTGATGCCGTCTCCAATCCTGTGGTGGATGCGCAGGTGGTGATTCAGTTTACGGACGAGACGGGCGAGCAGGTCGAGCAGACAGCCACGACCGATTCGACGGGCCGCTTCACCGAGTCGATCGAGGTGGACGAGCCCACCGAGGTTACGATTACGGTCTCAAAACAGGGAGCAACTGCTCAGCAGGTGCGGCAGTTGTCCCCCGACGCCGGAGGCGCGTCCGACTTAAGCTTTATGCTCGAGATTGGAGGAGAAGAAGCCCGAGAGCCCGGGCGTCCCACAGACATTTTGCTGCAAGACCAGTCGGCGACGTCCATTCGTGTCCAGGAAAGCGGGGGCACGAGCATCGCTCGCATGACCTTTCAGGTCGTCGATTCGACCGGAAAGGCGATTCAGGCGGATCAGGCCGTCGACGTGGACTTCCGATTTGGGCAGCAGCCCGGAGATGCGACCCTGACCCCGAGCACTGTGCAAACCAACGGGCAGGGCCAGGCCACCGTGAACGTATCAAGCGGAACGACCGCCGGGGTTGTGCAGGTGGTCGCCGAGACCGAACGGCCCGACGGGACGACATTTCAGTCCAAGCCGGTGAGCCTCTCCATTCATGGGGGACTCCCCAACAAATGTCACTTCAGCCTCGCCCCGGAACGGTTTAACTTTCCCGGCCTCGTCAAACTCGGTGTGACGACCCCAGTCCAGGTGTTTGTGGGCGACAAATACGGGAATCCCGTGGTCCCGGGCACCTCGGTCTCGTTCAGTACGAATTCGGGGCTCATTGGGGGCTCCCTGCAGACCGATGACCAGGGGCAAGGATCCGTTACGCTCACCTCCGCAGAGCCATTGCCGAGCGGAGGTGTCGGAACTGTGCGGGCCGAAACGGTTGGGACCGACGATGTGAATACGATCGTGGACCCCGACAACTGCTCCGATCCGGCGGACACGGGCAATGAAAATACGATTTCTGAGACGATTCCCATCGTCTTTTCGGGGCGGCCGGAGGTAGGGGTAGAGCCCGATTCAGCGGAATTGGGGCAGACCTACGACCTGACGGTGTGGGACGTGGAAAATAACAATCCGCTTGCACCAGGAACGACCATCCAGGTACAGGCCGAGGGGACGAAAGTCAAGGCCGTGGGTAGTACCGACGTCACCCTCGATGACACCTTCCTCAATGACGACGAGAACGATGGATTCGATGCTGGGGATATCGTGAACATGGACGAAACCACGTCCTTCACCTTTCGGGTCGTTGAGGATCAAGAAGTAGACGAGGAAGGAACCCCGACAGTCGAGTCGGTGACAATTACCGTAGGTGGGCCCAATGGGAGTTTGGAAGTCGTCCTCACTCCCACCAGCTCCAGCAATAGCACGATGACCACGTCTCAGTCCCTGACGCCCACGAAAGGGGCGACCGTGCACCGGACCGCCTCGGGTGGGGCTGTGATCCGTGCGCCCCAGAAGTAGCACAATCGATTCCTGGTTCGTTCCGAAGCTCGTACGCCCTTCGGGGCTGGGCCATCCGTGATTTCCCCACAAACAGTCAGGGCAATGATACCCATCGACGTCGAGCGTCACGGGACCGTCGTGACCGTGACGACCGACAGCAAGAAGCGCATGTACGCGGTCGTCCACCTTGCCGTGCCGGCAGGATTCGACCCGACGGATTTCACGCTGACTCGGGTGGAAACGAACCGCTGGGAACTCTCTTTCGAGAGCGTGTCGACCGCCCACCGCTTTAAACGCCTAATGGACGAGGCCGCAAATCTCGTAGGACAAAAGGTCCCTGGATAGGACGAGCGGACGGACCCGATGGGCAGGTCTCATCTGGCAGGAAGACTTGACTGGGTCGTCGTATTGGAAATGGGCACCCAGACGACGCGGCGCGTATGGGTGCAAAATGAGGCCCATTCTGACCTCTTCTTTACTCGCGCGCCACGGGGGAAATCTCGAGCAGTTCGGCGCTTACGCGTCCGACGTCCGCCTCCGTCATCGCTATGCAGCGGAGTTCGGGATTCGTGGGGCGGTCGTGCCCCTCTCCGTCCTTGGACGCTCCCGTGTCGATGAGGGGCTCCACGCCGGCGCGGTCCATGGCGTCCAGCAATTCGGAACTCGTCGTCTCCAAGGCCTCGGCCCAGTCGGCGAGGCGCCCGGTGATGATGCCGGACTGTGACGTGAGCTCTCCACTTCGCGTATGAGGTTGTACCTTCTGGCTTCTTGCGGAACGGGACCTCATGGATGAACGGGATCGTCAAAGAAAAGACGGAGAGTCAGGCGACGCCGAGGGCAGAAGAACGTCTGTGGACCCTCGCAACGTCGGTTATAAAGTATCGGTGGAGGGCCCCTCGGGTTTCTCTGTGTGCATCGTGTGAAGGGCGACGGTCACAATACGGGCCGAGGCAGTGTGGGCTGGGAGCCTACAAGTAGAAAACGTAGAGCATCGTACTGGTGACAAACACAAAGAGGAGCGACAGAATGCTCCCGGCGCGGAGGTAGTCCGGAACCCGATAGCCACCCGGGGTCATGAGGAGGGCGTTGACGTGGTGGGTCGGGAGAATGAACGAGTTCGCCGCACAGAGCCCCACCTGAAGCACCAGAACCTGGGCCGTAAGGTCGATGGTGCCCGCCATTTCGAGCACGAGCGGCACCATTAGGACAGTTGCGGCTACGTTGGACATGATCAGGGAGAAGAAGGTCATCAGCAGGCCCAGTGAAAATAAAATCACGAACGGGTGGATGCCCTGAACCGCGGCCACCAGGGTCTCGGCAATAATTGAAGCGGCGCCCGACTCCTCCATGGCGATGCCAATGGGGATGAGCCCTGCGATCAAAAAGACGACCTTCCATTCGACCGACCGATAGGCTTCCTCGATCGTCAAGACACCACCCAGAATCATGGCGATGGCCCCGGTGAGGAAGCCGATTGAGATCGAGAGGTTAAGTGCGAGGACGAGTCCGATTGCTCCCGCGAAACTTCCCACTGCGAGCCATGCCTTGTCGGGTTGTTTGGCTTCGTACTCTAGCGGGGTGACGGTGATAAAGTCTTCACTCTCCTTAAAGAACTGGAGGCTCTCCCATTTTGCGTGCAGAACCATAGTGTCCCCGGCTTGAATGACGCGGTCGGCCCAGCCCTCTTCCACCACCTCGCTTTGACTGAAGAAGAGCACCACCTGTGCATTGTAGGTCTCCCGGAGTGGGATCTCGCGGAGGGTTTTGCCCACGAGATTAGAACGAACGGGAATGACCACCTCCAGGTATCCACCGCTGGACCCTACACTCGTTTTGTCCATCTCTTCCGTGAGTTCGAGGTTATAGATGTCCTTGAACGTTTCAATGTCATCTGCTTGTCCCTGGACGACGATATTTTGACCTCTCTGGAACCGAACCTCGCGCCAAATATCGTAGTCGGACTGCTCGTCGTCGTACACCTCCAGCAGGTTGATATTGTAGTTTGCGCCCATATGGGACTCCTCGGCGGACTTTCCGATGAGGTCGCTGCCGCTCGGAATCCGGAAGGTGTAGATGGTGTCCGAGAGGCCCCAGACGTTCAGCAGTTTCTGGCCGGGGCTCGTGCTGTCACTCTCTTCACGCTTGGAGGGAAGCACGTAGGGGCCGAGGAGGGAAAAGTACCCAACGCCCATAACCAGAAGAACGAGCCCTATGGGCAGGACGCTGAAGAGGCCAAAGGCTGGAAGACCGCGGGCCGTGAGCAGGTCGTTGAGGACGATCAACGAACTCGTCCCCACCATGGTGAGGGTGCCTCCGAGCAGGGCGGCGAAGCCCATCGGCATGAGGAGACTGGAGATGGAAATCTGTTCTCGTTTCGAGATTCCGGTCATGACGGGAAGGAAGAGGGCAGCAGCCCCGAGGTTCTGCATGAGTCCGGACATCAGCCCGACGGTCACCGACACGGTCGAAATGATCTGACGCCGCCCAGACCCCGCGACCTGCAGGATGAAGTTGGCAATCGTTTCGGTGATGCCCGACTTGTAGAGGCCCCGTCCCATGATCATGACCGCGATGATGGCGAAGACGGCATTGCTCGAAAAGCCCGATCGGGCTTGCTGAGGCGTGATGCTGCCAGCCCACACTAACGAGAGCATGGCCAGGATTGCGACCACGTCGATGCGAAACGCTTCCGTGATAATCAGGGCCACGGTGATCCCTAGTATCGCGAAAACAATCAACAGCTGTGGGTCCATATGGGAGGTAGGGGAGAAGGGGCTGGAGAGGGGAGACGCACGAAGATGTGACCTAGGAAACCTCCCCCGACGATAGCAACTGGTGGTGGAGACGATTGGTCTGTTGCCGGACGGGTGAACGGAGAAGAAGTCTGCGAATACTGACTGGCAGCATGGGAAACGAGACCTTCCGGGCGTGACGAGTCTTCGGAACCAAACGTGGTACTCGAAAGTCGTTTCTCTGGGTGGAAGCAGTCACCTGACGCCCTCGGTTTCCGGCGATCCTTCGGAGTTGGAAAGCCAGTGAAGTCAAAATCATGCCGGAACCCTGCCCCGCAATGGAGGTTGTTTCAGACTGCACAGCGAACGCCCTGGGGCCGTCTACGACGGGCTGTCTTCGATGACGTCCGCCTCCCTGGGAGTTGGCGTGCCGTCCATTCATTCCGATTCACCCTGAATACGACCACCAAGAGACGTTATGGCCAAGGAAGAGTTTGCGCGGGAGAAGCCGCATGTAAACGTAGGAACGATCG